>CABZLO010000001.1 GCA_902526595.1 uncultured Pelagibacteraceae bacterium
ATCACACGAGGAGAATATAAATAAAGCAAGTAGTATATCTTATGAAGTTAAAGAAGGTGACTACATCCAAGTGATAAGTCCAACTGGAAGACAATGTTCAGACTTTGTAGCATTTGACACAAGGAAATTAGAAAAAGGAATTGAGAAAGGTTTGGATTGGCAAACAACTAGAACTTTCATGGGAAATACATTTCCAGGTCCAGGATTATTTTCTAAATTTTATGATACTGACCATGAACCTTTGGTAGAAGTAATTAGAGATACCGTTGGTAAACATGATACTTTTAATCTTGCTTGTACTTCAAAGTACTATGAAGATGCTGGTTATTTTGGCCATGCAAATTGCTCTGATAATCTTACAGAAAGTATGTCAAAGTATGGTCTACAGAAACAAAAAGGCTGGCACGCAATCAATTTATTTTTTAATACATCTGAAGGTGGATTAAACTCAGTCATATCCGATGAATCTTATTCTCGTCCTGGTGATTATGTCATGTTTAGAGCCTTAAAAGATTTAACTATTGGAACAACAGCATGTCCTAGTGATATAGATCCTTGTAATTCGTGGAATCCAACTAATATTTTTGTTAGAACATATGACAAGAAAAAAGAATTTACTAAATCATTTGCATTCAGGATGAAAACAGACTCTGAAAAAAAACTAACAAGAAATTCTGGGTTTTATGAAAGAACTTCAAAACTAACAAGAAACTTTATAGATGCTAGAGGTTTTTGGCTTCCAAATGATTACACAAAACATGGGCTTGTTAATGAGTACAACGCTTGTAGAAATGATGCAGTTTTAATTGATTTATCTTCATTACGAAAATTTGAAATTATTGGTCCTGATGCAGAAGAATTGTTAAATTATACACTTACTAGAAATGTTAAAAAACTGTCTGTAGGTCAAGTTGTTTATTCTGCTATGTGCTACGAAAATGGAATGATGTTTGACGACGGCACACTTTTAAGATTAAGTGAAACTGGTTTTAGATGGATCTGTGGAGATGAATATGGGGGTGAATGGTTAAAAGAAATTGCAAAAAAGAAAAATTTTAACGCAAACATTAAAAATTCAACCAACCAAATAAGTAACGTTTCATTACAAGGTCCAAAAAGCAGAGAAATTTTAAAAAAGATAATTTTTACACCTCCCACTCAACCTTCTATAGATGAACTTGGATGGTTTAGATTTACCATTTGCAGAATAGAAGATTTGCAAGGTATACCATTGATTGTTTCTAGAACTGGTTATACTGGTGAACTTGGATATGAAATTTGGTGTCACCCTAAACATGCTCCTGAAGTCTGGGATAAATTAACAGAGGCGGGAGAAAAAGATGGTTTGATCCCTGCAGGATTTGGAGCATTAGACAAACTTAGAATTGAGGCAGGATTAATTTTATTTGGTAATGAATTTGATGGTCAACAAGATCCTTTTGAAGCAGGTATTGGTTTTGCAGTTCCGTTAAAAACAAAAATGGAAGATTTTGTAGGTAAAGATGAATTAATAAAAAGAAAAAATAATCCTCAAAAAAAACTTGTTGGGCTTGAGTTAGATGGCAAAGAGATTGCAGGTCATGGTGACTGTGTTCATATTGGCAGATCTCAAATTGGAGTAATTACAAGTGGATGTTTATCCTCAACATTAAATAAAAATATAGCTTTGTGTAGAATGGATGTTCAATATTCAGAAATTGGAACAGAAGTTGAAGTTGGAAAAATTGATGGTCACCAAAAAAGAATAAGCGCGAAAGTAGTTGGATTTCCTTTTTATGATCCTACTAAGTCCAGAGTAAAATCGTAAAGTAAATGCCAAAAGATAAAAAAACTCTTTTAAATTTTTGGGAAGATCAAATGAGAGAATCTCATACTTCAAGTAATTATTTTTTTAGAAAATCACCTTCTCATTATCATATGATGTTATTAGTAATGTCTGCCTACAAAGAAAATAAGAAATTATCTGTCGAACAGCTAAAAACTAAACTATTTAAAACATCTAGGCCAAAATCAGCTCTGATTATTAATGAAGCATGCGAAAAAGGATTCTTTCATTTGGAGAAAACTTCAAAAGATCAAAGAATTAAGAATATTAAGCCGAGCGACTCTTTTATTAGAGAGTTCAATGAATATTTAAATACACTTAAAAACATAAGCTATTAAGCACTTATTTCAGCTAAGTTTAAAGTGTATATATTATATATATACTTTTTAGTTCTAAAAATAATTATATCAATTATGATTTGTAAAAAATAAGATTTTCACATGTCATTACCCACAAAAGCAAAAGTAGTCATTATCGGTGGTGGTATACATGGTTTAAGTACTGCTTGGAAACTATCAGAAACTTATAAAAATCCAGGAGATATTGTTGTTTTAGAAAAAAAAGACACTGCTTCAGGTGCTAGTGGAATTGCATGTGGTGTTGTAAGAAATAATTATTTTCAGCCAGCAATGAGAGAACTGATGGCTCACTCTGTTTCAGTTTGGGAAAGCGATCCTAAGGCTTTTAAATATAATTCAGTTGGATATTTACAGATTTCACCTGAGGTTATGCATAAAGATGTTGCAAGTATTTATGAACAACAAAAAGCTATTGGTTACGACTCAGAATTTATTGAGGGTGAGAAAGATTGCATGAAATATATGAAAGGTATATTTGATGACTGGCAGGCCAAAGGTATTACTTCAGTTCTTCACGAAAAAAAAGGTGGATATGCTTTTAATAAAGACTCTATTAAAGCTCTAGAAAATAAATCTACCAGCAATGGTGTACAGGTAATGAAAGGTGTTAAGGTAACAGGTTTTAAAAGAGGTAGTAATAGTAAAGCAGTTACTGGGGTTGAGACCAATAATGGTACAATAGAATGTGAACAAGTAGTTGTTGGTGCAGGTCCATGGGCAAGAGATTTTTGGAATATGTTAGAGCTTCCTAAGATAGCAAAAATAAAAGGTAAGGATGGTAAGCTTCACGAAACCGATATGTGGAAATATTGGATGCTTCAAGAAGGGGTGATTGGAGTTGAGCCTGATTTTTTAAAAACAAATGACGGTAAGCAACCACCTGTAGTTCACGTAGACTCAACAGCACCATTATATTCAGATAATACAAAAAAATTATTAACAGATAAAATTTGGGGAATTTATTATAAACCAGATATTGAAGGTTTAGGAGTTCAAGGAGGAACTTCTCCTTATGTAGTAGATAAACATTTTGATGAGGTTAATGTAGATCCATATGGAATAGAGTCTCCCGAATACCAAACTACTGAGGCGTTTAATGAAATGTGGTGTTCGGCTTTAGCTCATTGTCAAAAAAGATTTGAGGGTAAATCTGACTTATATAGAAAAGGTCCATCAGGTGGGCTTGGATGTATGACACCAGACTCTTTCCCAATATTTGATAGATTTTTAGAAAATGTTTATATGATAGCAGACGCTAATCACGGCTATAAAATGATTGGTGTAGGAGAGCTTGTTGCAAAAGAAATTCTTGGTACTGAGAGTGATTTATTAAAACCGTTTAGATACAACCGATACGAGAAGGGAGAACTTCACCCTACTTCGAACAGTCCGTTCCCTTGGAGTTAAACTTCAAGCCTAGACACAAATAAATTTTTCAGCTACGTTTTAGAAAATTTATAATTGATTAAGGGGAAAAATGACTGATCTAGAAAAACATGTGAACCAGCCAGGTAGAGCAAAATTAGTTAAAAATGTAAGAGAAAAAATTAATGAATTAGGGATTACATATATTTATTATCAATTTATCTCTGTCACTGGAAGAGTTGTTGGAAAAGGTATACCTGCTGATCATTGGGAGAGGACTGCTGAAAAAGGTTTTCAATTAGTTTATGGAGCAACAGCAAATCTATTTTTAGATCGTCACAATAACTATATTGGATATGGACCTGAAGCAATGGAGCTGGTTGGAATTCCTGATCCAGAAACTTTTGTTCAATTACCATGGGACAAGAGAGTTGGAAGAGTATTTGTTACTTGTTTTAGAAATAGAGAAGAAAGAAAAAATCCTGGAGGTCATTTAACTTCTGACTGTAGAGGAAATTTACGAATATTTGCTGATGAGTTTAAAAAGAAACATGGTCTTGAGTTAAGAGTCGGTACTGAACCAGAAATGATGTGGTTGACAAAAAATGAAGACGGCACACCTACAGGAAAAGGGTTTTCAAAACCTTTCTGCTACCACATTGATCAGTTTGAGTCTTTAAGACCTGTATTTATGAAAGTAATCGAATATGCTAAGGCTATGGGTCTTGATATGATTCAAGGTGACCATGAAGATGCACCAGGTCAATTAGAGCTTAATTGGACATATGATAACGTTTTAAGAAATGCTGACAGGTTATCCACCTACAGGCAAATTTGCGCACAAGTTGCAAGAGAACATGGTTTAATAGCTTGTTTTATGACCAAACCGTTTATGGGAGTATCAGCAAGCGGATGCCATACAAATATGTCTCTTTGGAAAGGTGGAAAGATAAAGGTTAACAAACTTGGAAATAAAAATTTACCAGGTGTCGAAGAAGTTTTTAGCTATGTAGAAGGTGGGACCAACACTTTCATGCCTGATACTAAAGATATGCAACTGCCAGGAAAAGTGGGATTGCAATCGATTGCTGGAATTATGAAACATTTGCCTGCCTTGACCGCTTTAGGATCTTCAACAGTAAATTCTTATCGAAGACTTTGGGACCAGGGATTTTGGGCACCTGTTTATGCTGATTGGGGTTACCAAAACAGAACTTGTGGTTTAAGAGTTTCTGCGCCTGGAAGATTTGAATATAGATCTGTTGACTCAATGCATAATCCTTACTTACTAGGAGCAGCATTATTGAAAGCTTGTGATGAGGGTATATCAAAAAAAATGAAGCCAGCTGCTCCAGAATCTAGAAACATTTACGAAGCACAAAAAGCTGGTAAAGATGTTAAAAAACTTCCTTTAAGTTTAGGAGAAGCTTTGGATAGATTGGCAGAGGATGAAGTAATTAAATCTGCAATGCCAGATGAAATGTATAAAGTTTTCTATTGGTATAAAAATGATGAATGGGAAAGATTTTTAGGTGCAACAACTCAATGGGATCTGGATACTTATCTTGATTGTCTTCCATAGGTCATAAATAAAAGAAGGGTAAAATATGTGTGGTATAGCAGGTTTAATTCATAGAGGTAAATCCTCAAATGTTGGAAGTGAGCTCCAAGGCATGCTCCAAGCATTAAAACACAGAGGTGAAGACTCAACAGGTTATGCTTTATACGGAGATACAGATGGTAAAAATTTTATCATGCGTTTTAAAGTTGGAGAAAATGTTGGAGAAGGTAGTTCTTCAGTTATGGAAGATGTTTCTGTCTACGATGAAAGAAAAAAAATTGTTGATCAAACTTTAGCCGAGATGGGTGCAAAAATTGTCAAAGAAGAAAGAACTCTCCCTTACTCATTAAGATATGAAATTGATTTTGAAACAAAAGATTTATTGGATTTTTCTCAAAGAATTGAAAGTATTCCTGGAGTTGAAATATTATCAATGGGAAAATCTTTAGAAGTAATTAAAGATTTGGGAAACGCAAAAATGGTATGTGACAGATACAGTTTAGATAAACTTGTTGGAACACATGCTATTGGCCATGCAAGAATGGCAACAGAGTCCGGTGTAGATATTAAATCAGCCCACCCATTCTGGGGTTATCCTTTTAGTGATGTATCAGTTGTGCATAACGGACAACTTACAAATTATTGGAATAACAGAAGAGTTCTTGAAAATAAAGGAATGAGATTTATGTCAGAATGCGACTCAGAATTGATTGCGGTTTATATAGCACAAAAAATGAGAGAAGGAGCAAGTCTTGAGGAAGGAATGAAAGACTCTCTATCTGGGCTTGATGGTGTTTTTACTTATTTTGTTGCAACCAAAGACTCTTTAGGTATGGCAAAAGATACAATGGCAGCAAAACCATTAGTGCTTTATGAGTCAGATGATTTAGTTGCAATGGGATCAGAGGAGATAGCGATAAGATCAGTATTACCACATGAAATTGACACTTATGATCCTTTTGATGGAGAGGTAAAAGTATGGCAAATATAAAAACTATCGATAAAAAGTCCAAAGCCCAATCGATGGGTATGCATACTGAGGTTCTTACAGGAAGAACTCAGCAAAAGTTTTTTAATCCAGACGAGGCTGAAAACTTTTATTACTTTGGAACATACGATGTTGATTTTAATAAAAGAACAGACTTAGATGTAATGAATATGTCTGCGCCTGAAGCTAATAAGGAAATAGATAACCTAATGAGCCAAGGATATGGAACAATTGTAATTAAAAATCCACAAGGGAAACATAGTTTAGGTGTTGGTATTTTAAATAAACTAAACTTAATTTTTGAGGGTAGTTTAGGGTATTTTGGAATGGGATCTTGTGATGGTCCAATTGTTAGAATTAATGGAAGAGTTGGTTGGTCATGTGCGGAAAATTTGATGGCTGGAAAAGTTGTTATTGAAAAAAATGCAGGTTCTTGTTTTGGAGCTGCTATTAGAGGTGGAGATTTAATCTGTAAGGGTAGTGTTGGTGCAAGAACCGGCATAGATATGAAAGGTGGCACTATTATAATTGGTGGTGATGCTGGTGCATTTACAGGCTTTATGATGCAAAGAGGTCGAATAATAATTCTTGGAGATGTTGGAATAAATTTAGGAGACTCTATGTATGATGGGACAATTTTCGTAGGTGGAGAAATTGGATCTTATGGTAGTGATGCTGTAGACTCAGAATTAACAATTAGTGACCAAGATTGGTTAAAAAGAAAACTCAAGGTTGCAGAAATAGGTGAAGATTTTGATGTTAGTAAAATGAAAAAAATTGTGGCTGGTAAAAAACTTTGGAATTATGACAATTTAGAACCTACAGAGAAGAAGGGAGCAATTTAATGCCTAAGAAAAAAAGTAAAAAAGTTAAAAAGAACGGAATAGGTGTTGGTGGAAAAGCTGATGTCCATGCACACGAAGAAGGAAAAAGAAATAAAAGTTTATTAGGACATAACGCAATTTTTACTCCTGAAGTAATAGACGACATTCATATAAAAGCTCAGTTAGGAAGATACAGAATGCGTGGAATGGCATTAATGAAAAAAATTCCAACATTCGATGATTTAGTTTTTCTACCAGGAACATTAACTAGATTCGTAATAGAAGGTTACAGAGAAAAGTGTGAGACTAAAACAGTTATTGGTCCAAGATGTGAAAACCCAATTGAATTAGATATTCCAGTTTATATCACTGGAATGAGTTTTGGTGCACTTTCTTATGAAGCAAAAACTGCTTTAGCAAGAGGAGCAACCATGGCTGGTAGTGCTACCTGCTCAGGTGAAGGTGGAATGATACCAGATGAAAGAAGATATTCAGAAAAATGGTACTATCAATGTATTCAATCAAGATATGGATTTAATCCTCACCATGCACAATTAGCTGATGGGATAGAAGTTTTTATTGGACAAGGTCAAAAAGTTGGAATGGGTGGTCACCTTATGGGGCAGAAAGTAACTGACCAAGTTGCTGAAATGAGATCATTACCCTCTGGTATTGACCAAAGATCTCCTGCGAGACATCCTGACTGGTTAGGTCCGGACGATTTAGCTTTGAAGGTTGAAGAATTAAGACAACTCACAAAAAATAAAGTTCCAATTCAATTAAAATTAGGAGCTTCGAAAGTTTACGATGATGTGCGTATGGCTGCAAAATGTGACCCTGACTCAATTTATTTAGATGGAATGGAAGGATCTACTGGAGCTGGTCCACATATCGCTGCTGCAAACACTGGAATACCTGGAATTGCCGCTATTAGAGAAGCAAGAAGAGCAATAGATGACGTTGGAAAAACTGGAAAAGTTACTCTGATTTATGCTGGTGGAGTAAGAGATGGTGCAGATATGGCAAAAGCTTTAGCTTTAGGAGCTGACGCGATTGCTATTGGTACTGGATCAATGATTGCATTAAATTGTAATAAAGACATACCTGAGGCTAATTTTGAAAAAGAAATTGGTGTAAAAGCAGGAGAATGCTACCACTGTCATACAGGTCGTTGCCCAGTTGGAGTTGCCACGCAAGATCCAAAACTAAGAGCAAGATTAAATCCTGATGATGCTGCTTTAAGAGTTTATAATTATTTACATTCAATGACTTTAGAAGCTCAATTATTGGCTAGAGCTTGTGGTAAAACAAATATTCACTCACTAGAGCCAGAAGATTTAGCTGCACTAACATCTGAGGCATCTGCTTTGGCAAAAGTTCCTTTAGCTGGAACTAATTATACAGTTGGAGTTGACAATTATCATAAAATCTAATTGTAGATATGGCTAAGAAAAAAGTAAAAAAAACACCAAAAAAAAAACAAATAGTTAGTCAGTTAGGTAAGAAAAAAGAAACTGCAAGAGAAAAGATGATTGGCCAAACAATTGGTTATCGATATGACGTTAATCTTTTGCCTGATTATTCAAAGATTACTCCTTTTTTAAAAAAATATATTGAAGCTATGGGATGGGATGATTTAAATTGGCTTGAGGATGTTCATATGGGTTATGAAGATGATAGACCTGCCGTATTTTGTAGGAATGCTAACGGATGGGTTACTATTCCAAAATCCATTAAACTACCTAATAACCAACAAGATCGAGATATGATAGCTAGAGAGCTCTTAGTTAAGTTTCAAATGTCTCCTAAACATCCATTAGTTGATCTTAAAAAAGCCTATTTAAAATTTTAAGATCTCAATCAAGAGTTGATTTTATTTTAAAATCTATTGTCCAGAGTAGGTTTTTGAATATTGTTTTATTTGTAACACCTTTAAAAATTTCATAAGATTTCTTAAACAAATATGGGGGTAAAAAATGACTGATCAGTTAGGTGCTCTTACAACTATATTTACAGAATTTTACTACTGGGTAACAGTAGTACTGATGTTTTTAATTCACGTCGGTTTCTGTATGTACGAAGTTGGAGCATCAAGATACAAACACCACCAACATACCTTAATGAAAAACACAATGCTTATACCTTTGGTAACAGTAACATGGTTTTTATTTGGTTGGTGGATTTATTGGGCTTTTCCAACTGGACCTGGACTAGCTCCATCAATAATGACAGAAAGCACCGGACTCGTTTTAAGTGGTGGATTTGGAGGAAATGATCTTGCTAATCCAACTAATGCTCTTATGGCAGTAAATCTAAACGATCATATTATGGGCGTTTTCTGGGCGGCGTTCTTATTATTTTCATGGACTGCTGCTTCTATAGTTTCTGGGGCTATCATTGAAAGGATAACAACTTTTGCTTTCGGAGTTTTAGCAATCGCAATTGGATCTGTTTTCTGGTCGATAGATGCTTCATGGGGATGGCACTTTGATGGGTGGATGTTAAAACTTTTAGGATATCATGATGCTTATGCGTCAGGTGTTATTCATGCTATAGCAGGTGGATTTGCACTGGGTGTTCTAATGGTTCTAGGACCAAGAATTGGAAAGTTCTCATCAAGTGGTGAACCAAGAAACATAGGACCTAGAAATCCTTGGCTGGTTACTATTGGATTATTTCTAATTTATACTGGTTTCTGGGGATTTTATGCAGCATGTAATGTTCCAATTTATGACCTTGGGCCAGAGTATGGAATGGAAGGAGTAACATTCTGGACTGCAACTAACATCTATTTAACGCCTACTACATTAAGTGGAATAACTATGAACTTCTTAATGTCGTTATCAGGTGGATTGTTAGCTGGATATGTTATTGCAAAAGGTGATCCTTTCTGGACTTACTCAAGTGGACTAGCAGGTATAATATGTGCATCAGCTGGAAACGACTTATATCATCCAATTCAAGCTTTAATTATTGGTATGATTGGTGTTGTAATTTCCTACAAACTTCATTATTGGGTTGAGCGAAAGTTCAAAATTGATGATGCAGTTGGAGCAGTAGCTGTACATGGTTATGCAGGCTTTATCGGGCTTGTAATCTGTGGATTTGTTTTGAATGGTTATCCTTCATCTGGATATAGTGTTGGAGCTATGTTTGATGGATCAACTTACGCAACAATTAATCCATTAGGTCAATTTATAGGAGCAATAATAATGTTCGTAGTTCTTGGACTTATACCAGGATATATAATTGCTAGAGTTCTTAACGGAATGGGTAAATTAAGAATCCCACGTGAAGTTGAGATAGCAGGACTAGACTATGAAATGATGGAGACTGCAAAAGATGACGAAAAAGCAGTCGTATCGGCAATCAGGTAAAGGAGAAAAATATGGCTACAGTATCAAACTGGATAGATCATCTAAATAAACCTGCAGAAGAGGTTGCTGGATCGGTTTATCCTGGAGCAGGATCTAGTGAATTTATACTAGTCCTATTGTTAATTGCTGTATGGATTGGATGGAGTGTCATCACAGATAAATCTGAGAGGGAAGAACTTGATAGGTTATCTAGAAAAAGACACGGTGCAAACGATCATAAAAGCAATATTACCGATTGGTAATTAAAAGAAAATTTGGGCGCTACTTGAATGTAGCGCCCTTTTTTTATAATCTTATTATAATGAGTGAAGATAAAAACGATGAGCTAAGACCAACTAAAATGAGAGGGGTTGCTTTCCCAAAAGCAAAGTATGGTGTAATTCTCGCAATTATCTTAATAGTTGTTGTAAATTTTATTTTATATAAGGAAACTATCTTTTCATTTTTTAAATAATTGTGGTAGCCTAGGTAATGGCTAAAAACTTATTCAAAATAGCAAAGCAAAAAAAAATAAAATATTTCTTAATAAGCTTTGTTGATCTTTTTGGCGTACTCAGATCAAAACTAGTTCCAGCGCATGCTATTAAAGAAATGCAGACTGCAGGAGCAGGATTTGCTGGTTTTGCAGCTTGGCTAGATATGTCTCCCGCAGATAGCGATATGTTTGGTATTCCAGATCCTGACAGTCTTATTCAATTACCTTGGAATAAAGAGGTGGGATGGCTTGCATCAGACTTATGGATGAATGGTAAACCTGTAGAAGCCTCTCCAAGAGTAATGTTAAAGAATCAAATTAAGAAATTAAAAAAACAAAATTTAACAATGAAATCAGGTGTAGAGTGCGAATACTTTTTAATTTCACCTGATGGAAATTCTATTGCTGATGTAAGAGACACTCAATCTAAACCTTGTTATGACCAATCAGCGTTAATGAGGAGGTATGATTTAATTAAAGAAATTTGTGATTGCATGATTGAGATGGGATGGGGTCCTTATCAAAATGATCATGAAGACGCCAATGGACAATTTGAAATGAATTGGGACTATGATGATTGTCTAAAAACAGCTGATAGACACACATTTTTCAAATATATGGTAAAAACCATAGCTGAAAAACATGGTTTGAGAGCAACCTTTATGCCTAAACCGTTTGAAAAACTCACAGGTAATGGCTGTCATGCCCACGTATCAGTTTGGGATGGAAAGAAAAATAAATTTTTAGATAAATCTGACAAGTTTGGACTTAGTAAAATGGCTTATAATTTTTTAGGTGGAGTAATTAAAAACGCCTCATCCCTATCTGCTTTCTTTAATCCAACAATAAATAGCTATAGAAGAATTAATGCACCTCCAACAAAATCTGGAGCATCATGGTCACCAAGCAGCATATCTTATACAGGCAATAACAGAACACATATGATAAGAATTCCAGATCCTGGTAGATTTGAATTAAGATTGATGGATGGATCTGCAAATCCATATTTATTACAAGCAAGTGTATTAGCTGCTGGGCTGTATGGACTAAAAAATAAAATTGATCCAGGAGAGCCTCTTAATTGTAATATGTACACAAATTACAAAAAATATCCTAATTTACCTAAATTACCAAATGAACTTCAAGACTCGCTTGAACTTTTAAAAAATAATAAGGAAATGAATGAGGCTTTTGGAAAAGAAACAATTAATAGTTATATAAAACTTAGAAAATCTGAAATTAATGAATTTGATAATAAAGAAAACTTCGATAAGTCCAAACCTGTAACGCAATGGGAAAGACAAAATACTTTAGACTGTTAAAGTGAAGAGTTTAAAAAGTATTAAAAACTGGACGCTAACAAAATCTTTAAAAAATAATAATTTCAGTTTTAAAAGAAATTATGTTTTAAAATTTGTCCCTTCTTTGCTGTTAACAAATGCTTTTAAAACAATTTCTAGATGGAAAAATTATAAGGCTACACCCTTAATTAAACTTGATAAATTACAAAAAAATTTAAAAGTTAATAATCTTTTTTATAAAGATGAGTCCAAAAGATTTCATTTAAAATCCTTTAAAGCTTTAGGAGGAGCGTATGCTGTTGAAAGAATATCTAAAGGAAAAAAAAATATAATTATTTCCTCAGCGACTGCTGGAAACCATGGAAGATCTGTTGCATGGGGTGCAGAAAGATTAGGTTTAAAATGTAAAATCTTCGTAAGTCAATACGTAAGTGATTCAAGAGTTAATGAAATTAAAAAATTTGGAGCTGAAGTTATAAGAGTTAAAGGAGATTACGAAAACTCCCTTAATGAATGTAAAAAGTTATCGAAAAAAAATAATTGGAAAATTGTGCAAGATGTTGCGACAAGAGATTACAAATTGGTCCCTCAACTTACAATGGCAGGATATTCCATAATGATAAGAGAAATATCTAAACAAACTAATCAATATATAACACATATTTTTTTGCAAGCTGGTGTCGGGGGCATGGCTGCCGGTGTTGTTGCTGGTGTAGCAAAATATTTTAAAAGAATTCCAAAAATTATAATTGTTGAGCCCGATAGAGCTGATTGTGTACTTCAGAGCATTAAAATTAATAGACTTAAAAAAATTAAGATTAAAAAAGAAAGTATCATGGGCGGTATGTCATGCAATGAAATGTCATATATTCCTTGGCAAATACTAAAAAAAGCAAGCAATTGTTGCGTATCTGTAAGTGATCGGAATGTTGCCAAAACTGTAGCTATGCTTAAAGACAAAAAGCTTGGCAAAAATTCTATAATTGGTGGAGAGTGCTCTACACCTGGAATTATAAGCCTAATTGGTGTTTGTAATAATTATAAGACTAAAAAACTCATTGAACTAAACGAAAAATCTAACGTTTTAGTAATAGGATGCGAAGGTAATGCAGATGTTAAACTTTACAAACAACTGCTATTTAGAGGAAGAAAATAAATTCAAATGACAAAAAATGCAATATTTTGGATCAGGGAAGATTTTAGAATTGAACATAATCCAGCACTTTCTTTTGCTAGTCAAAATCATGATAATGTTATTGGATTATTTATTTATAATAAAGCTGATTTTGATAAAAAACGAGAAGCACAAAAATGGTGGCTTTATAAATCTTTAGAAGAATTTAAATCTGAATTATCTAAATATAAAATAAATCTTCAAATATTAGAGGGAAATGAGATAGATGTGTTATCAAAGATAAAAAAAAAAGACAACATTTCAGTTTATTGGAATAAAATATATGAACCAGATGTAATTGCTAAAGGTAAAAAAATTAGAGATGCTTTTTTAAAAAATGAAGTTCAGTTTAAATATTTTAAAGGAAATATTTTAAATGAATTTCAAGAAGTAACTAAAAATGATGGAACACCCTTTAAAGTATTCAGTCCATTTTGGAGAAATGCTGAACAAAAATATTTAAGCTTACCTCCAAGTAAAAATTATATTGTAAAAAAAAAGACAAAGTCAATCACAGTTTTCAAGAATTGTATTGAGCCTAAAGATATTTTGCCTAAAAAGAATTGGTATAAAAAATTTGAACAATATTGGAAAGTTTCAGAAAGCGATTCAAAAAAAGTTCTTATTAATTTAATTGAAAAAAGGATTAAAGATTATGGAACGGCTAGAGATTATCCATCGATTGAAGGCACATCAAAATTATCTCCCTATATTAAACATGGTCAAATTCATGTAAGCACTATTTGGCAAAAGTGTAATGAAATTAAATCTAAAGGAATTGGCTACAGAAAATATATCAATGAATTAGGTTGGCGTGAGTTTTCACATAGTTTAATTAATTATTTTCCAGAATTTTTAAAAGGTAATTATAGAAAAGAATTTGATCGATTTCCTTGGGTAAAAAACGAAAAGTTTCTAAAAGCATGGAAATTAGGAATGACAGGCTATCCTATTGTAGATGCTGGAATGAGAGAGTTATACGAAACCGGATGGATGCATAACAGAATTAGAATGGTAGTTGGTTCTTTTTTGGTTAAGCATTTGAGAATTAATTGGACTGAGGGTGAAAAACATTTCAGAAATTGTTTATTAGATTTTAATAAAGCAAATAACGTAGCTCAATGGCAATGGGTTGCTGGTTGCGGAGCTGATGCTGCGCCTTACTTTAGAATATTTAATCCAATTTTGCAGGGTGAAAAATTTGATAAAGAAGGTTTGTATGTAAAGAAATGGGTTCCAGAATTAAATAAAGTGCCTAATAAATTCATCCACAAACCTTGGGAAATGGAACACAAATATCAAGAAGCAATAAAGACTATAATAGGGAAAGATTATCCTAAACCTATTGTAATCCACGAAAAAGCAAGAGCTTCTGCTCTGGAGGCTTTTCAATCACTCAAGAAATAAATGCTTTATTCTCCAATAAAATGGTGAATAATTGTTCTATTTTGTGGCTCTAAACGATGTTCAAATAAATATAAACCCTGCCAAGTTCCAAGCAATAATTCAGTATCTTTAATACTAAGAGAAATTTGATTGTTTGTTAATGCAGATTTTATATGTGCAGGCATATCATCTTTACCCTCAGTGGTGTGAATGTACAATTTATTGTTCATAGGTACTAGTTTGTCAAAATAATTTATTAAATCTGTTTGAACATCTGGATCAGCATTTTCTTGAACAATTAGGGATGCACTAGTATGTTGAATGCTTAAATTAAGCATCCCATCTTTAAACTTATTATTGTTAATCCACTGAATTGTCTGATCAGTGAATTCATACAACCTTTGACCACTAGTACTTATTTTAAGATTAAAGAACTCTTGCTTCATTAATTTTTTTTCACAGATGTTAATTCATATAATCGACTAATAGTTCGTTTGAATGAGTTTTCTAATAATCTTGATGAAGTAAATTGATCTATATTTTGATCAGCAGTAACAGCTAAAGGAATATTTTTGTCATATATGACATCTATTAAAGTTATAAATCGTTGTTGTTGATTGGAATTAATATCATTAAATTGTGGAATATTATCAAGAGTAACAAATTTGCAATTTTTAATTATCTCCAAATAATCTTCAGCACCAAGGTTTCGATTACATAGATCATCAAAATTAAATCTAGCTACTCCTTCATAAAAATGTTCTATTTTAAAATCTCTTCCCTTTACGCTAATTATTTTTGCTAAATGATTTTTATCTTTTGTGATAGTTCTAAAAAATTTATTTATTTTAAAATTAGTCTCTTGATTGAGAGGATAAAAATATCTTTGTTTTTGATTTTCATTTGATTTTCTATAATCGTCTTCTATTTTAAGCTCAAGTTCAACAGAATGTTTCTCCATAATTTTTATAAAAGGTTTAAACTGATCTCTTTGAAGTCCATCTTTATAAAGTTCAGAAATTTTTGTATTAGACGTTAAAATAATTTTAATATTTTCTTTAAATATTTGCTCAAATAATTTTCCTAAAATCATCGCATCAACAATATTGGTTACTTGAAACTCATCAAAATAAATTAATTTAGTTTTAAATTTTAAATCTTTTACAAATTGGTTGATTATGTTTTCTTCATTATTTTCCTTTCTTTCATGTGCAAAATCATGAAATCTCAGCATAAACTCATTGAAGTGCTGTCTTAATTTTTTTTCTTCTACTAAATCAAAAAAAAAATTTAAGATCATTGTTTTTCCAACACCAACTCCTCCATGTAAATAAAAAGCTAGTCTTGAATTATTTTTTGAAAAAAATTTATTTAAAATTGATTTATTAAAATTTAAATTATAATAACTTTTTAATTCGTCAATAATAGTTAATTGAGAAGAATTAATTTCTAAATTATTTTTTTTACAAAAATTTTGGAAAAGATTGTCTAAATTCATTTTTTGGTTTTAAAGTCAATACCATATTCTGATCTTGGTCCTTTACGTAATCCAAATGGACCAGAAATAAATATAGTCAATGGTCTTGTTCCTGGCTTAAGGTCCACTCTATGCAAATTATTTGCTGATCTAAAGCCAATATAACCAGGTGGTCTCCAGAATTTTCCTGTACTCAAAGTCTCCCAATAACCATCTCTTAAAACTATTGTTATATAAGGAAAAGTGTGATTATGCACACCTTCACCATGATCATCAGCCAGCATCTCATGTATTAATATATTGAATGGAAACCACTTTGGTCGATGTCGCATTAAAACATAATACCGATTCATCCATGGCTTGGCTTCATCAAATTTAGGATGAGAAGGACCTCTGTCTAATACAACTTTTTTTCTACCGATCTTCTCTAAAAATTTTAAGATCATATTCAATTATAGCGGACAATAGATCCATTTCTTATTAAAAATAAATTATTATTATATATAAATGGCTTTGAAACAAGATTAGAAGAAACTTTTTCTGTTTTAATAATACTAGCATTTTGTAAATCAACTACAATCAGTTTGCCATCAGAATTAGTTAGATATAAATTTTTATTACCTATCACAAATCCTATTGGGTAAATATTTTTTCTTTTTTTTTGTTTGTAAATTTTAAAAAGATCAGTCACTCTGATTATATTTCCTTTATTCTTTTCTATTGCATACAAATAGCCTTCATTAGAAACTGTGAATATTAAATTTCCAGTTATCACAGGTGTAATATTAGATTTAATATCACTTATCCAGTTTGTAGTACCTGTTTTTACATCAATTGAATAAAACTCATTTTTGTTATTTGACATAAAAATAGAGTTACCATCTGAAACTAATTGTGAAGTTTTAAAATTATAAGTTTCATTTATAATACTGCTACTTTGCGTCGGTAATTGCCAAATAATCAGACCACTCTCAATATCAACTGCAGTTATATCCCCAATAGAATTACTAAATACCACCATATCACTAATTATAATTAATGAATATTTAGAATTTGATATTGTAAAAGAGTCTTCTGTTTGTAGGTTCCAACATTCCGACCCATCCTCTATTTTATAACATCTGAGTGTATTTTTATAATCTATGACAAAAAATTTATTTTTATGTTTTTTAATTTCTGAATTAAAAGGATAGGTATTATTTTTAGACCAATTTAGCTCACCAGTATTACTGTTTATAGAATAGTATTTCGCTATGCTATCACTAATCAAAATACTTTCTTCGTGTGAAATGAAATTTAATTTTGGATATAATTTTTTCTCACCTTTGTTATAATAATTTTTTTTCCATATAACTTTTTGGTTTTTATCATATTTTATAATTGAACCTTTTTTATCAAAAAATACAATATCATTTCCAAGAAATAGTGGTTTGAAATTTATTTGATTTAATTCCTCTAGTTTAGAAAATTTATAACTTCCAATTTTATAAAGTTCTCCTTTGTAACTTTGCGAGCCAAAATTATTTTGATAATCGACAAATTTATTATTTGTTACAATATTTGAAAGATCTATTTTTAAAAGTTGATTAAATTCTTGAACTTCTATATTTTTTTCTTCAAATACTTTTTTTAACTTTGATTGAGTTGATAAATCTTTATCTTTATCTTTCCATATTCTTGAATTTTCGTTTAATGAACAATTGTTTATGAAAATAAGTGCTATTAATAAGATAACTGATCTATTCACTCAAATCTCTATTCAATCTTTTGTCTGCTTGTAACCTTATATCTGGATTAGGGTTTTCTAAACCGATTATTTGATTGAAAAACTCTTTTGCCTTCTGATTTTGATCCTTAGCATAAAAATACTCAGCCATTAGGTATAAAGCATGTGATTTCCAAACACTTTTTGAGTTAATTAATGGATTTAGTAAATTTAATAGATCACCCTCTGATGATTGATCGGCATTAAAAAGAGCTTTTTTGTAAATGACTAAATTTTTGATTTCATCATCTAAATATGTTTGGGTAATCAAAATATCAAATAACTCATTTATCTGTTTTTGATCTGAAATAAGTTCATTATCAATTATAAAATAAAGTGACAAAGGAGAATAAGTGGGATCCTTTTCATTTATTATTTCAATTAGATTAGTGATAGTTTTTTCTTTATTATTTTCTGAATATTCAATTGTTAATAAATTAAAAGTATCTGAAACTTTTTGCTTTTTATTTATTTGATATTTATCAAAACTATAAACACCAATAATTCCTACCAACAAAATTATAATTCCAAAAATTAATTTTTATTATTTATAAAAAAATTTTTAATTTTTTCATTTCTAGTTTTCGTATTTATAATTGATACGTCTTCATCCATAATTAAATCATGTTTCTTAACACATATTGTAATATTCCACCATTTTTATAATACTCAAGCTCATTTTTAGTATCTATTCTACACAAAGTTTTAACTTTCTTCATTTCTCCAGATGCATATTTAATTTCTACCATTACTTCATCAGATGGATTAATTCCTTTTTCAATATCAATAATACTAATTAATTCTGAACCTATTAAATTTAGATTTTTTCTATTAACTTCATTTATAAATTGTAAGGGTAAAACACCCATTCCAATTAAATTAGATCTATGAATTCTCTCAAAACTTTCAGCTAATACTGCTTTAACTCCTAATAATTTTGTTCCTTTAGCAGCCCAATCTCTTGAGGAACCAGTTCCATATTCTTTACCACCTATTACTATTAAATCAGTACCTCTCTTTTTATATTCCTCTACCGCATCATAAACAGATAAAACTTTTCCTTCAGGATATAATTTTGTAAACCCACCTTCAGTTCCTGGAGCCATTTCATTTCTTATTCTGATATTAGCAAAAGTTCCTCTCATCATTACTTCATGGTTTCCTCTTCTTGATCCATATGAATTATAATCTTTTGGTAAAATCTGATGCTTCATGAAGTACTCACCTGTTGGGCTATCTTTTTGAATACTTCCTGCTGGAGAAATATGATCTGTTGTAACCATATCACCTAATATCAACAAAGGTCTTGCATCTTTTATTTCTTTAAATCCCTCTGGCTCATCTGGCAAAGAGTCAAAAAATGGTGGTTTTTTTACATACGTTGAGCCTTTGTCCCAATTGTAAATACTGCTGTGATCAGTTTTAATTTTTTGCCACTGACTTGGTCCTTCAGAAACATTTGAATATCTATTAATAAACATCTCTGGGTTTAAAGATTGTTTTAAAGTATTTTCAATTTCATCATTTGAAGGCCATATGTCTTTTAAATAAATGTCGTTGCCATCTTTACCTTTTCCTAACGAATCTTTGTATAAATCAAATTCCATATGACCAGCTAAGGCATAGGCAACAACTAAAGGCGGTGATGCTAAATAATTACCTTTGATATGTGGAGAAATTCTTCCTTCAAAGTTTCTATTACCCGACAAAACTGAGACTGCATAAATATTTTCTTTTTGAATAGCCTGAACAATATTATCTGCTAATGGACCTGAATTACCAATGCAAGTAGTGCATCCATAACCTACTAAATTAAAGCCTAATTTATCAAGATAAGTATTTAGTCCAGCTTTAGCCAAGTAATCTGTGACGACCTGCGACCCTGGCGCTAATGAAGTTTTAACCCATGGCTTAACCTCCAATCCAAACTCAACTGCTTTTTTAGCTAATAAACCTGCTCCAATTAAAACATTTGGGTTTGAAGTATTTGTACAAGAAGTTATTGCTGCAATAAGTATAGATCCATCTTTTATCTCAAAATCAGAATTTAAAACCTTTGCAACTGATTTTTCTTTTTTATTGGTTGCTTCCTCTAATACACTTTTAAATGATGTTGGCGCATCTGTTAATAAAACTTTATCTTGAGGTCTTTTAGGTCCTGAGATAGTTGGTACAATTGATGACATATCCAAGGTAAGTGTGTCTGTAAAAACAATATCATTACTTGCCCATAGTCCCTGTTCTTTTGCGTACTTCTCGACAATATTGACTGTGTGCTGATCTCTTCCTGAAAATTTTAAGTATTTTAAAGTCTCATCATCTATAGGGAAAAAACCACAAGTTGCTCCATATTCAGGCGCCATATTTGCTATAGTTGCTCTATCAGCAAGAGTTAAGTTTTTTAAACCTTCGCCATAAAATTCAACAAATTTTCCGACAACCCCTTTATCTCTCAACATCTTAACAACCGTTAAAACTAAGTCTGTTGCAGTAGTTCCTTCGGGCATTTTATTTTTAATTTCAAAACCTATTACTTCTGGAATTAACATTGATATAGGTTGGCCTAGCATTCCAGCTTCTGCCTCAATACCACCAACACCCCAACCTAAAACTGATAATCCGTTAACCATGGTTGTATGACTATCTGTACCAACTAATGTGTCAGGAAAAAGATAATTTTCACCTTTAAATGCCTCTGACCAAACTACTTTAGATAAATATTCTAAGTTTACTTGGTGACAAATTCCAGTTCCAGGAGGTACTATTCTAAAGTTATTAAAAGCTTGTTGTCCCCACTTTAAAAAAGAATACCTTTCTGCATTTCTTTCAAATTCGATATCAACATTTTTCTCAAAAGAGTCTGCTTTGGCAGACTGATCAACTTGAACTGAGTGATCAATTACGAGATCGACTGAAGATAGTGGATTAATTGTGTTGGGATCTTTATTTTTATCTTTAACTGCTTCTCTCATTGCAGCTAAGTCTGCAACCGCTGGAATTCCAGTGTAATCCTGAAGTAAAACTCTTGCAGGTCGATAAGCAATTTCCGTATTTGATTTTTTTGTCTTTAACCAATTTTTAATAGAATCTATTTGATTTTTGTTAACTGATAAATCATCCTCATATCTTAGTAGGTTCTCCAAGAGAACTTTTAAGGATTTCGGAAGTTTTGATATACCCTCAAGGCCGTTTTTTTCAGCCTCCATTAAAGAATAAAATTGGTAATTTTTGTTATTTATTGAAATTTTTTTAAGTGAATTATATGAATTTTTGTTTCCTGGGGTCATGTTATAAATAAAAAGTTATTATGCTTATTAAAAGAAGCAGTGACATAACATAATTAAAATAATTAATATATTTCTGATTTGTCGCAAATTTCCTTATAAATTTACCCATAAATGTCCAAAGAGTAATACTGGTTACTGAAACGATCAAAGCTAAAATAATAATTTGAGTCGTAAAATTTACAAAATTTTCACCAGGATCTAAATAAGTAGAAACAACGATAATTGATGCAATTACACCCTTTGGATTTAAAAATTGAAAAACAAAAGTGTCTATAAATTTCACAGGATTTTTGTCTTTATTTTCCACATTTGTAGATTTTGAAAATGAAATTTTATAAGCCAAATAAATTAAAAATAGCGTTCCTAAATATTTCAATATTTCTTGAATTAATGGATACAGTTTAAATATGTTGATTAACCCTAATGCAACGCACAATAAAAGAAAAGGGAAACCCAAAGTAACACCGATTATAAGAGGAATAGTTCTTTTTATTCCAAAATTAAATCCAGAGTAAAATGCTATAAAATTATTTGGTCCAGGAGTAAATGCAGCTACAATTCCAAATAGAGTGATGGATAAAATTTCTGGATGCATTTTCTATGCTATAGGAAGTCCATTCTCAGATTTTTGAGATGGGTGGACTAATATTACTTTTCCTTCTTTATCGATTGATCCAAGAATTAGTACTTGAGAGACTACTCCAGCAATATTTTTTTCTGGAAAATTACAAACTCCAATAACTTGTTTTCCTTTTAAATTTTCCTCATTATAATAATGAGTTATCTGAGCTGAGGATTGTTTAATTCCAATCTCATCACCAAAATCAACCTTAACAACTAATGATGGTTTTCTTGCTTTTTCATTTTTTTGAACTGAAATTACTGTTCCAACTCTAATATCAACTTTATCAAAAGTATCGTAGGTTATTTGTTCTTTCATATAATTAATATATAATGAAATCTAAATATGAGTACAGAAAATAATTTAAATGTTTTGTTTGATAACTCAGTAAAGATTTTAACTGACTTAATAGCCTTTAAAACAATTTCAGGAGAAGACAATAATTCTCTAATTGATTACTGTGATAATATATTAAAAAAACTTGGTGCCACTTCTTTTAGAACCTTTGATGAAGATAAAAAAAGAGTTAATTTATTTGCAACAATAAAATCTAAAAAAACTAGTAATAAAAAACCTATAATTTTATCTGGGCATACAGATGTTGTGCCCGTTTCCAAAGGTTGGTCAACAGATCCGTTTAAGGCAACAATAAAAGGAGACAAACTTTATGGGAGAGGGTCATGTGACATGAAAGGGTTTATTGCGTGCACATTAGCTTTTGCACCAATTTATTCAAAAGCTAACCTTGATAGAGATATTCATTTTTCTTTCACTTTTGATGAGGAAACTGCATGCCAAGGAGCCCCCATACTCATAAAGGAATTAAAAAAAAGAGAAATTAAAGATGGAATTTGCATTGTTGGTGAGCCCACAAATATGAAAATTATTGATGCTCACAAAGGATGCTACGAATACACCACTTATTTTAAAGGTTTAGCAGGTCATAGTTCAACTCCACATAAAGGTGTGAGTGCTGTTGAATATGCTTCAAGATACGTAAATAAATTAATTGAATTAAGGGGTAAACTAAAAGATAGAGCCCCAAAAGACTCAATATTTGATCCTCCTCATTCAACTCTCTCAATAGGGGGAATTTTTGGTGGAATTGCTCACAACGTGATTGCAGATAAATGTCATGTAAATTGGGAAACAAGACCAGTGGTTAAAGAAGATGCAGTATTTTTAAACCAAGAATTAGATAAATATGCAACTGAAGTTTTATTACCAGAAATGAAAAAAGTTTTTTCTAACTCTTCTATTGAAAAAAAAGTTATCGGAGAAATAATTGGGTTTGATCGTAAAGACAAATCTGATGCTTGTGAATTAATTTCAAGTTTAACAGGCGATAACTCAAGACAGGTTGTTTCTTTTGGAACTGAGGCAGGTTTGTTTCAAGAAATAGGAATTAGTACAGTTGTTTGTGGACCAGGCTCTATTGAACAAGCACACAAAATTGATGAATTTATAATATTGGATGAATTAAAAAAGTGTTTGAAATTACTTGAAGGAATTAAAGAAAAATCTTCTATAAATTAACTCCAACCACCAACTGATTTTACCTCTAAAAACTCTAGCAAACCCTCTTTACCAGCTTCTCTTCCAATACCAGAATGCTTAAAACCACCAAAGGGTGCGTCTACTGCAATACCCGCACCATTTACATCAACCATTCCAGATCTTAATTTTCTGGCAAGTCTTCTAATTTTTTCAGAGTCTTTACTTTGAATATAATTTGTTAAACCATAATCAGTATCATTAGCAATTTCTATTGCTTCTTCTTCAGTTTCAAATGGTATTACTGACAAAACTGGCCCAAATATTTCTGTCCGTGCTATTTCCATTTGATTATTGACATCTGCAAATACAGTAGGTTTAACATAATAACCCTCATTCATACCATCTGGTTTTCCTGGTCCACCAGCAACTAATTTTGCACCTTCGTCTATTCCTTTTTGGATTAAGGTTTGAATTTTATTAAATTGTGTTTCAGAAATTACAGGTCCAATATGTTCACCTTTTTTTTTTGGATCATCCACTTTAAATTCATTTGTGTATTTTTTTAGTCTTTCTATTGCTTCATCATACATCGATTTTTCTACCAACATCCTTGTTGGAGCATTGCAAGATTGACCTGAGTTTCTAAAACATCTTAAAGCACCTCTTTCAATGGCCTCTGGATCTGCATCTTTAAAGATTATATTTGCTCCCTTGCCACCTAATTCTAAACTAACTCTTTTAAAATCTTTTGCTGCATTTTGGGATATTAATGCACCTGCTCTAGTTGATCCTGTAAATGAGATCATATTTACATCTGGATGACTAGTTAAGGCGTCACCAGTTGTTGCACCATCTCCATTTACTAAGTTAAACACTCCTTTTGGAAATTTTGCTTCATCGATTAGTTCCGCAAGTATCATAGCTGAAAGTGGTGCTAATTCTGAAGGTTTTAAAATCATAGTACAGCCAGATGCTAAAGCTGGAATTACTTTTAATGTGACCTGATTCATAGGCCAGTTCCAAGGAGTAATTAAAGCACAAATTCCTTTCGGCTCATATATTAATCTTTGATTTTTCGCGTGCTCCCCTAATGGTTTTTCAAATTCAAACTGTTTTAGATATCTTATAAAAGATTTAGTATGACTTGCGCCCGTTCCTGTTTGAAGTTTTGACGCAAAATCCCTAGGTGCGCCCATTTCCTGAATAATAGCATCCGTTATATCGTTCCATCTTTTCTTATATAAAGTATAAAATGTTTCTAATAGAGCAATTCTGTCATCTCTAGTTGAATATCCCCAAGTTTTAAAAGCTTCTTTAGCAGAGAGCACTGCATCATTGATATCATCTTTACTTCCAAGTGAAATTACTGCACAGGCTTTTTCTGACGCTGGATTAATTACTTCAATATCGCTTGGTTTTTTTGGTGCAACCCATGAACCATTTATATAAAAATTTCTTTTTTCTAACATGTGAGAAAACTATCCTCTCTTTATGTTTTTGCAAACAAATTAGTTAATTCATATACTATTGTTGCTGCCGCTAGAGAAGTAACTTCTGCATGGTCATAAGCTGGAGAAACCTCTACAACATCAGCTGATACAAGATTCAAACCTGATAAGCCTCTTAAAACATTTACCATCTCTCTAGTTGTCATTCCTGCGATTTCAGGTGTACCTGTTCCAGGAGCGAAAGCAGGATCTAGCACATCAATATCAATTGAAAGGTATAATGGATTATCTCCAACTCTTTTTCTGATTCTTTCAGCTATTTTATCTGTTCCATCAGTTTGAAATTCATCACAATGAATTATTTTAAAACCAAAACTTTCATCATTTTTTATATCATCTCTGCTATAGAGTGGCCCTCGAATACCAACATGCATTGAGGCATCATCTAAAAATAATCCCTCTTCTCTGGCTCTTCTAAAAGGAGTTCCATGTGTATAAGGTGCACCAAAGTAAGTATCCCATGTGTCTAGATGAGCATCAAAATGTACTAAAGAGACTGGACCATTATTTTTTTTATTTATTGCTCTTAACAAAGGTACAGCAATTGTGTGATCTCCACCTAGACTAATTATACTACCTACTTTTTTTAATAAATCTGTAGCTCCTACTTCAATTTGTTTGATGGCTTCATCGATACTAAATGGATTACATGCTATATCACCTGCGTCAGCCACTTGTTGAATTTTAAAGGGCTCGACATCATAACTTGGATGATAATTTGTTCTTAAATGTCTAGAGGCTTGGCGAATACTTTGTGGTCCAAATCTTGCTCCAGGTCTATAACTAGTTCCTGCATCAAAGGGTACACCTACTATTGCTACATCGCAGCTTTCAACGTCTCTTAACTCAGGCAATCTAGCAAATGTAGACGGGCCTGCATATCTTGGAACTTTTGTCCCACTTACTGGCTGAATTGGATTTTTATTTTTTTCTTTTTTCATATTATTTTAAAACTAAGTTAATATTATCTAGCTTTATTCGTCTATAATAATCTAATGAAATATATAATTTCTATAATACTAATATTTAATATTTCAGTAGTAAATGCTAATGAAATTTTTAATCTGTTAAAAATTCCTAATTTAGAAATCTATAATACAAACAGTTTAAATGGATTGAAATATTTATACGCTGAGAATAACTTTAAAATAGGGTTAAAAAAAAATATTTCTTGTAATAAATCAAAAAAAAATGAATTAGAAAAAAAATATCCAATTGTTGAAAAAAATTTAAACAAATATAAAGCAGATTTTTTGATTAAGAATAATCTCAAATTCATTATTTTATGTGAAAATCTTACTGTTTCTTCAATTAACACTGGAGGAATACCAAATATTCTTAAAAGGTCATTAATCTTAGATATTAACTTCAATCAAAAACACTTTGAAAGAATGATCCACCATGAATTCTTTCATATGATACAAGCAAAGCACAACATGATATTTGATGAAGCATTGTGGTCTAAATTTAATAGAACATCTTTTAAATATGCAGAATGTTCAACTTGTTCAGATCGTACTGATCTTAGTATCTATAAAAATACAAATGGATTTTTAACAGAATATTCAAAATCTATTCCTTCAGAGGATATGGCTGAAATTTTTTCCTTTCTTATGACCAATAAAGAATTAGTAGAAAAAAAAATTGAGAAGGATTTAATTTTAAAAAATAAAGTCAAATATTTAGAAAAAAATTTAAAATTGATTGATAATAATTTCATGTTTTAATGATTAAAAAAATTAAATCATCATTATCAGAAAAAATATTATTTACCTTTCTAATTTTATTAGCAGTTTTTACTTTTAGTTCTTTTTATTTGATTAAAAATAAATGTTTTTTTGTAAAAGAACTTGATTTAAATGAACTTAAGATTAGTGATCCAAAAAATTTAGCTATTATGGATGTTGAGTGTGGAAAAGTTGCAATTGAACTTTATCCTCAAGTTTCACCTAAATCGGTTGAAAGATTTAAATATTTTGTTAATTCAGGTTTGTATAATAATTCAGCATTTTATCGTGTTATAGAAAATACTTTGGTTCAAGCAGGTGATCTTGAGTTTGGTTATCATGATAATATAAATTATTTTAAAGTTGGAAGCGGTAAATCTAAGCTTGGTAAATTAAAATCAGAATTAAGTAATGATTACGAATTTAAAGCAGGAACTGTTGCTATGGCCAGGGGGGAATTTGATACTGAGGATAGTGAATTCTTTATTATCTTAAAAGATATTCCTTTATACCAAGGAGAATATACACCAGTTGGTAAAGTAATCTTTGGCTTGGACGCTTTAAAAAAGATTAAAGTTGGTAATAAAACAGATTATGTATTACGACCTGATTATATTAAAGAATTTCAATTATTAGAAAACTAATTAACTAAAGGCTTTCCAGTCGCAAGAGTATGCTTTATTCTTTCCTGAGTTTTAGGGGTTTCAATAAGCTTCATAAAAGCATCTAGCTCTAATTTAAACAAATCTTCTTCTGAAAGTTGTTTCTCTAATGATGTATCACCACCACTTAATACATACGCTAACTCTTTAGCAACAACCATGCCGTGATCTAGTATAACTTTATTATTGTAAAGTTTATCTAAAACTTTGTGCATTTTGCCTCTAACGCTCTCACCTGGCAAATTGAATACTAATTCAGATGGTGATTTAAAATCACGGTTTTCATCTAAAATTTGTTTTGATGCTTCAAGTAAACTATTTCTATTCATTATTTTTTTGTCTTCTGGCTTAAGGTATTTCAAAGGTTCTGCCTCCACCGTTGAAGTTGCTGTCTTACCATAACCAATAATGTCAAAAACTTTTAATGGAGCAAAATGAGGATCATTTTTACTTTCTTCAGTATTCTGCCATCTCGCTAGCATTTCTTTGCAACCACCACCAGCTGGTATCAATCCTACTATTGTCTCAACTAGACCAATTACAATATTCGTATGCGATGCAACAAAATTACTTTGCACAAGAACTTCAAAGCCTCCTCCCAAAGTTAAACCAGAAGGTGCAGATATTACAGGATATTTTGAATACTTAAGTTCTTTACAAGTTTCTTGAAAATATTTAATGAATTTTTCAATAGATTTAAAATCTCTTTTATTTGCAAAATCCATCGTATAGGTTAGATTTACTCCTGCAGAGAATTGCATACTTTCATTAATAATAATTAAAGGTTTATCAGTTGCTTTTTTTAGAGCATCCATTGAATCATAATCTAGTGCGTTTGCCTTAGTAGTAAACTCAACAATGTTATAATCTGGAAATTTATAAATATTAGCAGAGCTATTTCCATCAATACTTTGAGCCTTCCTCTTAACCTTTCCTAATGTTTCAATTTTAGTATATTTTTGCCTTTCTCCATAAAAATTTTCATTTTTCGATTTTGCAAGATTTTCTAAAAATTTATTTCCCTCGTAATTGTCTATTTTATGAAAAAAATTTTCTACTCCAATTTCCTCTAGCATCTCGAATGGTCCTTTAGACCAGTTAAAACCAAGTCTCATCGCTTCATCAATATCATTAAACTCATCTGTAATCTCAGGAACTAATGAAGATGAGTACTTAATTATTTTTGAAATCACTGACCAAGCATATTTTCCATACTTGTCATCTCGATTAATTAATTTTTTAAGATCAACTTTATCAGACTTAATATCAATTTTTTTAATTGGCGAGTAATCACCTGTTTCTAGATTTAGTGCTTCTAAAATTTTTTCACCTCCTACTTTATTTATTCTAAAAAAACCTCCTTTCCCTTTTCGACCGGTATAACCAGTTTCAATTAATTTTTTAATTAAAGGAATTTCTTGTGCAACCTCATAGAATTTATCAGTTTTAGGTAATTCTTTAATAAAACTTTTTAATACATCAGCCATTAAATCAATACCGATTAGATCATATAAACCAAATACTCCTGTTTTAGGAATTCCCATTGGTCTTCCAAAAATTGCGTCAGCTTCTTCAACAGTTAATTTCATTTTGAAGGCCTCAGTCATTGCTATTTGCATAGCATATACACCAACCCTATTTCCTAAAAAACCTGGAGTATCATTACAGACTATGGCCCCTTTACCAAGCTCAATCTCACAAAATTTTTTAAGTGAATTTATTTTTTCTAAATCATTATTTTCATTTTTAACAATTTCTAATAATCCCATATATCGAACTGGATTAAAGAAGTGTGTAATACAGAAGTCTTTTTTTTGTTCGTTAGTTAAATTCTGTGAAAGTACTTTTATTGGAATTGAGGATGTGTTTGAGGAGACTATAGCACCATCTTTTCTAAACTTAAATATTTTATCATATATCTGATGCTTAATATCTATACGTTCAACAACTGCTTCAACTATCCAATCAGCTTCTTTAACGATATCAAAATCATCAGTGATATTTCCTACTTTAATGTTATTAATTTGAGATTTGTCTATCAGTAATGGTGGTCTTGATTTAAAAATTTTATCTCTAGCATTTGTACTTATTTCAGTAGTCAAATCTAGTAAAGTTACAGGAACATTTGCATTACATAAATGAGCAGCAATCCCACTACCCATAGTGCCTGATCCAATAATAACTACTTTTTTGATTTCCACACTAAGTTCTATATATGAAAAGTTTATTTAGGTAAATTATCTATTTATTCCTCTTAATCTCTCAGATCTTCTTCTTAATAATTCTGCTGTGACTAAAATTAAAGTAGATAAAATAATTAAACATGTTGCAACTGCGAGAATAGTTGGACTTAGCTGCTCTCTTAATCCTGTCCACATTTGAACTGGAATAGTTGTATTCTCCAATCCTGCCAAAAACAATACAACAACAACTTCATCAAATGACGTAACAAAGGCAAACAAACCACCTGAAATTACACCTGGAAGTATTAGAGGTAATGTAATTTTCATAAATGTATTAAATGGGTTGCTCCCTAAACTTGAAGCTGCTCGAGTTACACTATGATCAAAACCTGAAAGCGTTGCAGTAACGGTTATTACAACAAATGGAGTTCCTAATATAATATGTGCCATAACTATTCCTGTGTGTGTTGCAGCTAAACCAACTTTTGCCATAAAAAAGAAAATAGCCACACCAGATATAATTAATGGAACAATCATTGGTGAGATTAAAACTGCCATAATCAAACCTTTATATGGCATATGTCTACTGCTTAGCCCTAAAGCAGCAAGTGTACCTAAAATAATTGATCCAATGGTTGCAAATATTGCAATTATAAAACTATTCTTAGCAGCTAGCCCCCATGGATTTTTTGTACCATAAACCATTTCGTGGTACCATCTAAATGAGAAAGCTTCAGGATCAAGTCTTTTCATTCCTTCAGAAAAAACCAAAAACTCTTCTGCATTAAATGATAAAGGAAAAATTACAAATAAAGGTGCAATTAAAAAGAAAAACACAAAGGTGCAAATAGCAATATAAAAATAATGCCAAATTCTATATCGTGTTTCAGTATAACTTGGTAATGCCATAATTAACCTAACTTAATATTATCAACTCCTACTAATTTGTTATAAATCCAATAAATTACTAAAACTCCTGATAACAACATTAAACCCATTGCAGATGCAAAACTCCAATCCAATGTGGTTTTCATATGATACGCAATTTGATTACTAATTAAAGTGCCTGAAGCTCCTCCGACTAATGCTGGAGTGATATAATAACCAATTGCTAAAATAAATACTAATAAACATCCCGCACCAATACCTGGGATTGTTAATGGAAAGTATACTTTCCAAAATGCGACAAATGGAGTTCCACCTAAGGATTTACCTGCTCTCATTAAACTTGGGGATATTGTTTTCATAACACTGTAAAGTGGAAGAACCATAAATGGCAATAATATTTGTGTCATTGCAACATAGGTTCCAACTTTATTGTACATCATTTCTGGTCTGTTATCGTCTGCAACAATACCAATCATTACAAAGAAATCATTTACCACTCCTTGTTGTTGTAGCAAAATCATCCAACTAGCAGTTCTAACCAATAAAGACGTCCAGAAAGGTAATAGAACACATATCATTAAGAGATTACTGTACTTCATGGGTAATGTTGCAAGTAGGTGAGCTATTGGATAACCCATCAAAAAACAAAAAATAGTTACAAACAATGCTATTTCTAAGGTCCTTAGCCAAAGTATTCTATGTATTCGTCTATCTTCATCTACTTGTGCAATACTACCGTCCGCTGCAAAATACATATCCATACCTTTTAAATATTTTGCCATAGTGTATGGAGGAGCCGTTCGTTTAATCGCTTGCCAATATTCAACATCTCTCCATCTTTTATGAACCTTCATTATTTGTTCTTTGATGCTTTGATTCTCATCAATTTTATTTCTTTTAATTTGTCTCATTAATTTTTTAGTAATGGAATTAAAACCATTTTTTTCTTTATTTAATCTTTGACCAAGTTTTCCTTGTGTTTGGTTTTCAATCAAAACTTTATAGTCTGAATAAAAACCAGCAAAAACTTCTTCTGAAGGTAATTCTTTGCCGTCCCATTTTTCCATTGCTTGAAAAGTTTTAGGAAGCATATTAGTAATCATTTTATCGTCTACACTTCTTGTAAACATCTCTCCAATCGGAAATACATATGTAATGAATAAGAATAACAGTAATGGAGCAACTAGAAGAAAGGCTCTAATTTTATTCTTCTTTTCCGCTTTTTTTAGACTGACCTCTAGTGGAATTCCGTCGGTTGTTAAAATTTGTTTTGTTTCTGAGCTCATAAAAAAAGGGCGGTTAGTTAATAACCGCCCTAAATATATTATATTAATTCAGTGTTTAAAACTGAAATTATAGGCCTGCTTTCATAGCTTCCCATTTTTCACCAATCTCTGTTCCGTTGTCAGCCCAGTAGAAAGGATCAACTAAGAAATATTTCTTAGTATTTTGAGGAGATGTAGGCATTTGTGGCATCATTTCAGTTTTACCATCTTTGTACCAAGGCTCATTAGCTTTGATAATATCTAAAGATGATAATCTGTACGGAGCATATGCAATATACTTCGCACTACCAGCTAACATCTCAGTGTTAGTCATCATAGCTAAAGCTTTTTTAGCATTTGCTTCATCTGGTCCACCCTTAACTAATGCAAAATACTCATAGTCAAGACCTTGACCATGCCATACTTGCTTAATTGGAGCGCCTTCACCAACTTCAGCGTTAAAGAATCTTCCGTTCCAACCAGTTGCCATAACAACTTCACCAGCAACTAATAGTTCTGGTGGTTGAGCACCTGCAGACCAGAATACACATCCACCATTTGGATCTGTACAAAGTTCTTTAATTTTATTCATTGCTCTATCAACACCGCCTTCTTCTTCAAGCTTTCTGTAAAGTAATTCTCCACCTTTACCCATATTTACGCCATCAGCAGCTAAAGCAATTTCTAGATTTGTGAGAGCACTTTTGTAGATTGCTCTTTTACCTGGAAATTTTTTAGTGTTAAAAAAGTCTTTGATAGTTTTTGGTTCTTTACCATCAAAAGCTCTTGTATCAAAAGCATAGTTCCAAGAGTACAGAATGTTTCCTACTGCACATTCACTTGGCATTGGAGCGAAGAAGTCTTCGCTTGCAGGTGTTCCATCTGGAGCTGCTGGGAAGTCTTTGTCAAAATCAAATTTAACAAACAAACCTTCATCACAACCATTAATAGTATCAAATGCAAATACATCGATAATATCCCAAGTTATAGCACCCGCCTCTTTTTGTGCTTTAATCTCTGATAATCCTCCAGAATAGTCAACCCAGTTGATATCAACTCCTAGAGCTGCTGCTGTTGGATCACCATACCCTTGTTTTTGAGAGTCTGTATAAGCTCCACCCCAAGATGCTACGGTAACAGCAAAGGCTGAAGAAGTTACAGATACAACAAAAGAAAGAGCAAGTATCAATTTACTTAATTTTCTCATTATTCCTCCGTTTAAACGTTTAATATAAATTAATTTATATAAGCAAATTACACCAAAATGACTATTAAGAGTCAACAGCTTATAATGTTCTTATTCTTGCTTATACTTTGAGAATTAATTGTTTATTTTGGGTCTAAAGCTCTAGCGTCATAACTATTCCAGCCAATTTTTATTTCTTGGCTAACCTTAAGCTCTAAATTAGATGTGGAGTTTGGTACTTTTAAAATAAATTCTGGGTTACCTAATAAATTTACTCTTACCCTCGTATGATCTCCATGATAAATTACCTCTTCTATTTTACCACTAAACATATTATCCATTTTTTCACTTGGTTCGATTAAAGCTCTCTCTGGCCTTAGAGATACAGTTGTTTTCTCTCCTTTGGATTTTACAGAAATAGCATTAGATAATATTTCAGCATTTGATAATTTTACTTTACATTTATCACCTGAAATATCTGATACTTCACCATTAAATGTATTATTTTCACCTATAAATTCTGCTACAAACGAATTTACTGGTTTTTCATATAGCTCTGCTGGATTAGATAGTTGTTGAACTTTTCCATCATTAAACACAGCAATTCTATTAGACATTGTTAATGCCTCACTCTGATCGTGTGTAACATAAACTACGGTTACCCCAATACTTTCATGAATATGTTTAATTTCATATTGCATACTCTCTCTTAAATTTTTATCCAAAGCACCTAAAGGTTCGTCCATCAAAACTACCGCTGGATCAAAAACTAAAGCTCTAGCTACAGCTACCCTTTGTTGTTGTCCTCCTGATAATTGTCCTGGCATTCTTGTTTCAAATCCATTAAGTGAGACCATAGATAAAGCTTTATCAACTTTTTTATCAATTTCATCTTTTTCAATTTTTCTTACTCTTAAAGGGAAAGCTAGATTTTCATAAACAGTCATATGTGGAAATAGTGCATAATTTTGGAAGACCATTCCAATCCCTCTTTTGTGAGGTGGTATGTTAGAAATTATATTTCCATCTAATAAGATCTCTCCATTTGTAGGGGTTTCAAAACCAGCGAGCATCATCAGACAAGTTGTTTTACCAGATCCAGATGGACCAAGCATGGTAATGAATTCACCTTCAGCAATATCTAATTGAAGATCTTTAACAACTAAAACTTTACCATCATAGCTTTTATCAACTTTATCAAATTTAACGAATTCTGGATTTTTAGACATAAAGGTAAATATAAAACATTTGTGGTAATAGAATTCAATAGCTAATTAACTCTTAATATGAAGTTCTTTTGGGAAATTACAGAATAATTCAGAACCATCCTCAGTTACTCTAATTGCTTCAGAGGCTTCTACGCCCCAGTCACCAAATTGCATCACTGCTATCATATGAAAACAGACATTAGGCTCTAGAACGGTCATATCACCTTTGTATATATTTAGAGTATGTTCGCCCCAATCTGGAGGATAGCCAATTCCAATTGAATATCCTGTTCTAGATTTTTTTTCTATTCCATATTTATCTAAAATTTTCCAAAATGCCTGGGCAACATCATCAGCAGTATTTCCAGGTTTGATAGCACTAATGCCAGAGTTCAAAGCCTCAATAGTTTTATTCATAGTATCTATTTTTGTTTGGTCAGGTTTTCCTAATAAAACTGTTCGAGCCATTGGAGCATGATATCTTTTATAAGTTCCTGATAACTCAATTATTGTAGCTTCCCCTTCAACAAATTTATCTTGGGATGCGGTCAAGTGAGATGCTGAAGTTCCTTTTCCTGTTGGTACTAAAGTTGCAATACTTGCATATTCTCCCCCAAATTCCTCAGTTCCATAAAATAATGATTTTTGAATTTCTCCAACTGCATCACACTGCCTTACACCAGGATTAATTACTTCCATTGCAGTTTTCATTCCTTTTTCAGAAATTTTTGCAGCAGATTTCATATAAGTTATTTCAGCGTCTGATTTTACCAGTCTTGCCCAATTGACCAAACGATCACTGTCTTTTATTTTTGCGTTAGGAAGACCTAATTTAATTTTTTCATAACAAAATGCTGTGAAATAATGTGCATCCATCTCTACACCAATTGATAGTTTGTCCCACTTTCTCTCTTTAATAATGTTAACTAAGTAATCATAAGGATGTTTTGGCCAGGTATGAATATAAGACTCATCGTAAGCTATTATGTTCTCATTTTTTAGATAAGTTTTTAAGTAAGCTCCGCCTGCATCTTGAGCTCTTACAAAGCACAGTGGTTCTTCTGCATTAACATGTACAATAGCGCACTGTGCATAATAAAAAGACCATGCATCATAACCTGTTAAATAATTTAGGTTATTAGTGTCATGGGAGATTAAAAGTTCAATGCCTTTGTCTTGCATCATAGATTGAACTTTCTTTAGTCTCTGTTTGTATTCTTCTTTTGTAAAATACATCAATTTATTTGGAATAATTTACCAAATCCCCTTACTGAATTATTTTTATTTATTTTAACAAGGGTATCCCAAATCAATGCCTGGTTACTAGATAAAACCGTAGTATTTAATTTTTTTTCTAATTTATCTATGATGGTTAAAACTGGAAGAGCTGTACATGAAACAAACAGAGCATCTGCATTATTTAAATCAATGTTAGATAATACTTCATACAAATAATTTTGATCAACTTTACCAATATCAAGATCAGACTCGATATCAAAATATGCATTAGATGTAATATCAAAACCCTCACTTTTAAAATACTCCAAAACTTCATCATTTAATTTCTTACTATAAGGTGTAAATAAACATATTTTATTAATGTTCATTTTTTTAAGTGCTGTAATTGCAGCTGTACTTGGTGTGGTTACATCTGCTTTTGGTTTTGCTGCCTTTACTTTTTTTTCAATTGATGTATGTCCAGCAGCAATAGTTCCAGAGGTACAGCCATAAACTACACAATCTAGATCCTGATCTGGTAAAATATCTTTTGTAACCTCTGTAACTTTTTCTGACATTTTGATTAGGTTTTCCTTTGTTAATGGATTGTAACTTTCAATTCGATTTACAAAAAAATCAATATCTTTATCTTTAATTACGTTTATAAAATCCTTTTCAATCATAAAGTCGCTTGCAAGTGCTATCAGGCCGACTCTTGGATTTGATTTACTTACAAATTTAGGATCTATTTTTGTTGAATTCATTTTTTAAAAGTTGAATATATCAGAAGTTCTTTAATAATCATTAATATTAAAAAATAACGGCATGAACATAAAAGACACCTTTGTTGCATCTTTAGTTCCTATCTTTTTAGGTTTTGGTTTCGTTATTGCAAAGCCTGCATTTGAATCTTTTCCACCAGTTTTATTGATGGGATTACGATTTATGTTTGCTGCATCTATTTTGATTTGGTGGTTTCCAATACCTAGAGGCTATTTAAAAAAAATATTTATAGCATCATTCATAGCAAATACTTTGCAATATAGTATTACCTACTCTGGATTAAATTTAATTGATGCCTCTGCTGCTGTTCTTCTTGTTCAAACAGAAGTTCCTTTTGGAGTTATATTTGCTTATTTTATGCTTAGAGAAAAGCCGACAGTAAGAGCTTTAATTGGTATAAGTATTGCTTTTGTAGGTGTTTATATTTTAACAGGATCTCCTAATTTAGATGGAAAGTTTATTGGTATTGGTCTTACTATCATAGGTTCAGCAACTTGGGCGCTTGGTCAAGTATTGGTTAAACCATTGAGTAAAGAAATTAATCCATTGGCTTTGGTTGCATGGTTAGCATTATTTTCAGCACCTATTTTAATAGTTTTTTCCTCAATATTTGACGGAAATACAATTAATTATTTAAGCAATGCTAAATTTGAACATTGGATTATTGCAATTTATATTGGTTTTATAATGCAGCCAATTACTTATGGTTGCTTCTATTATGTTTTAAAAAATAATCCTTTATACAAAGTACTTCCAATTGTAACTATGGGTATTCCACCAACAGGATTGTTGGCAGCTATTTTTCTACTTGGAGAAAAACCAACTCAAGAATTATTTATCGGTGGAGCAATAATTATAATTGGGGTAATTTTAATTGTTTTTACAAAAAATAAAAAAGAAGAGAATTAATTTAAAGTATTTTTAAATGTTATTAAAAAGTTTTTCAGTTAAACAAGAGTGGGTTGACTATAACAATCATATGAATATGGCTTACTATGTTCTAATATTTGATCAAGCCTTAGAAGTTGTACTTGAAGAATTTAAAATGGGAGAAAGTGCAGCAAAAGATTTAAATAGAAGTACTATGGTAGTTGAAACAAACACTAAATATTTACGAGAAGTAAAGCAAGGTGATGAAATAGATATTCATATGACTTATTTTGATCATGACAAGAAAAGGCTTCATATAAAAATGGAGATGATTGAAAAAAGTGAAAAAAAAATATCAGCAAACATAGAGTGGATATCTTTATATATAGATTTAAACCAGAGAAAAGTAACCGAATTTGAAGAAGAAAAGTTAAAATTAATGGATAAGTTTATTGAGGATAATAAAACTAAATTTGTATCTAATGATCTTCTTTTTTCCTCAAAATTAAAGAAATAATTAAATATTACAAATTCTAATAATTTGATATAGGTGCCCAATGAGCACCAATAATAATCCTAAAGGTATTATTTTAATTGTTACTGCAATGACATTTTTTTCAATGCAGGATGCATTGATTAAATTTATTTATGAACAAGCAGCACTTTATGAAATTTTTTTTGGAAGATATTTTGTTGCAGCCATTTTACTGTTTGGATATATAAAATTTAGAAATCAGAAAGTTTCACTAAAAACTTACTATCCTTCTTTAACAGTATTAAGAGTTTTACTACACTTTATTGCTTTTTCTGCTTTTTTATCTCATTAACATATATGCCACTAGCAACTGCTAATGCACTTTTTTTTTCCTCTCCATTTTTTGTGTCAATTTTTGCAAAAGTATTTTTGAAAGAATTTATTGGAATTAGAAGATGGTCTGCAATTATATTTGGCTTTATTGGAGTTTATATAGTTTTAAATCCTGATTTTTCTAACTTTGAATATAAAAATTTATTACCAGTTTTCTCTGCTTTTTTTTATGCAGCTTCTATGACTATTACAAAATATACCTCTGATAAAGATGATGTTAATACACAATTATTTTATTTTTATCTTATTGCTATAGCCTTGTGTGTAATAATTTTTATTTTTATGGGGAATGGCCAATTTAATAATTCGAATTTTGATTCAACAACTCAGTTTATTTTTAGAGAATGGTTTTCAAATATTGAGTATACTTGGAAGTTTATTTTATTTTTTGGTTTTGTTGCTTCTATTGCATTTGTATGCATTTTTTCTGCTTATATTGTTGCATCTCCATCTGTGGTATCACTTTTTGAATATTCTTTAATTATTATGTCTATGATACCTGGGTTTTTATTATTCAATGAAATTCCATCTTTACGAACATTTTTAGGTGTTGCTTGTATTATTGCTGCTGGAATTTATATCTATGTAAGGGAAAAAGCTAGAGATCAATACATTGCTACAAAAACACCTTTGAGAAGATCGTAAAATTATATTGAAACTCTACTTCACTAATAATAAGGTTCAAGTATAGAACGATACATAACTCGTCGTTAAATTCATATTTACGAAAGTGGGATCAATCGTCTTAGATTTAATTATTTAAGGAGGTTCGAATGAAGTTTGGATATTTTTGTAACACAACTAACTGGGATCAAAAACCCTATAAACAGTTACTAGATGAAACAAAAGAGATAACAACTTATTGTGATAAAAATAATTGGGACTCTATTTGGTATACCGAGCATCATTTTAATCACGAAGGTATGGAGTCGTGCACTAATCCATTAATGATGGGTGTTGATGCAGCTGCTAGAACTAAACAAATAAAAATTGGACAAGCATGCAATGTTATTACTTTTCATAACCCTTTAAGACTGGCTGAAGACATTGCTTTATTAGATCAATTATCAAATGGAAGAGCTCTAGTTGGTATTGGAAGAGGAATTTATGGAAGAGAGGCAATGAATTTAAATAAAGAAGCCGATCTAAAGGACCAAGCAAAAAATTTTAGACTGTTTGAAGAGTCTCTTACAATAATGAAAAAAGCATGGACAGAGGAATTTTTTAGTCATAAAGGTGAATTCTATACTTATCCATCACCAAATTTTGTTTGGCAACACGACATGAGTCCTCCAAACAAAGAATTTGTAGACATTGAAACAAATGAGATGAAAAAAATAAGTGTGGTTCCAAAACCTAAACAAAACCCACACCCACCAATTTGGCAAGTAGTAGATGGTGCAAGATCAATTGAATGGGCTGCACAAAATGGTTTGAACACTATTATGTGGATACCTACTGTTAAAGCTCTTAAAAAAAGATTTGAGATATTCAGAGATGCAAAGTCAAAAGCAGAGAACAGAGAAGTTCCTTTAGGTGAAGGTATATCTTTAGTTAGAGATATGTTTGTTGCAGAAACAATGGAAGAAGCAGAAAAATTAGCAGGTGAACATATTATAAATTATATGAGATGGGTCTGTCATTGGCGAGGGTTGGGCAATCATATGGACCCAGGTGAAGAATTGCCAGAAACAAAACATAAATTAGATTTATTAAATTATGAATTTTTACATAAAAGAAATTTATTGTTTGGTACTCCAGAGTATGTTGTTAATAAAATTAATGAACTAAAATCAGAGTTGAATTTACAAAATCTACAAGTTTGGTCTAACTTTCCTGGAATAGACCATGAAGCTTGTATGAGAAGCATTAAATTATTTAATGATGAAGTAATTCCAAAAATAAATTTAGACAGTTCTAATATAGAAAAAGCAAGTTAATGAATTTAGAAATAAGAAAGTTTACTAAATTTGTAGACAAAACTTTAATTGAGGGTGGAAAAAAAGCTAAGGAGCCAGTTTTATTAGTTTCTGTAGCTGCAGTATTTAAAAATCCATGGCACGGGCAAGGATTTGTTGAAGACCTTAGACCAACTATTTTAGATTTAGCTCCTAAACTTGGAGATATGCTTGTGCCTGAATTGATTAAAGAGATGGGTTCACCTGATAAAATTCTTGCATATGGAAAAGCTGGAATTGTTGGATTAAATGGAGAGATAGAGCACGCATCAGCATTTATACACACTTTAAGATTTGGGAATAAATTTAGAGATGCTGTAGGTGGTACATCTTATTTAAGTTTTACAAATACGAGAGGGCCAGCAGGCTCAAAAATATTAATTCCAATGATGCACAAAACAGACTCTGGTTTAAGACCATACTATTTAACTCATGAGTTCACAATTCATGATGCACCATTTGATGACGAAGTTGTAATAGCTATAGGAGGTGCTTCAAGTGGAAGAGCTCATGCAAGAACAGGTGATAGATATCAAGATATGAAAGAGATGGGCATTAAAAATTAAAAAATGCTTTATAATTTTGATAGAAATCAAAATCATTATTATTTTAATAATAAAAATTCAGTTCCAATAATTTTTATACACGGACTTGGATTAAATCAATCAATGTGGAAACCCCAAATTGATTTTTTTAAAAATAAATCTTTTGTAACATATGATCTTTTAGGGCATGGCAAGACACCTTTTAGTGAAAATATACTAACAATGAAAAAACTTGCTGGCCAATTATTAGTTTTGATTGAGAATTTGAAAATAGATAAATTTCATTTAATTGGTTTTTCTATCGGAGCATTAGTTTCAATTGAGTTTGCTACAAACTATGAAAAATATTTAAACTCTTTGACTTTAATTTCTACAACTTATAAAAGGTCAAACGATGAAAGGCAAAAAGTAATTGATAGGGTAAATTTAGTAAAAAAAAATATGCCTATTTCCCAAATGGCTATGAAAAGATGGTTCTCTGATGACTATATTAAAAAAAATCCTGATCTATATGAAGAATTCCTAATAACTCTCAACAAAGAGGGAGTTGACCAAGAGAATTTTATTAAAGCTTACGAATTATTTGCAAATTATCAAGATAGCCCAGAAAAAATAAAAAAAATAAAAACTAATACCTTAATAATTGCAGGTTCAGAAGATACAGGGTCTACTCCAAATATGTCTAAAAATTTAAATAAAGATATTCAAAATTCACAATATTTAGAAATTAAAAATGGGAAACACTTCACTACTATTGAATATGCCGACGAAGTAAATAATGCAATAATGGAACATTTAAATGATGCCTGAACTTAAAAAATATAAAATGTTTATTGATGGAGAGTGGGTAGACTCTGAAAGTAAAAAAACTTTTGAGACTTTAAACCCTGAAAACAATGAACCATGGGCAGTTGCGCCTGAAGCAAGCGCAAAGGATGTTGACAGAGCTGTTAAAGCTGCACAAAAAGCTTTTGAAGGTGAATGGCCAAAATTGCTTCCAAGAGATAGAGCTAAATTTTTAAGAGCAATTGCTGATCAGTTAAGAAAAAATGCAGAGATGCTGGGTGAAATAGAAACAATTGATACAGGAAAACTTTTTAGGGAAACAAAACAGCAAGCAACTTACATTGCAGAGTACTATGATTATTATGCAGGATTAGCTGATAAAGTTGAAGGTTCAGTTCTTCCAATAGATAAACCCAATGTGCAAGCGATAACAACAAGAATACCTATTGGAGTTGTTGCCGCAATTATTCCGTGGAACTCTCAAATGTTTTTAACAGCAACTAAATTAGCACCAGCTCTAGCAATGGGAAATACTGTAGTTATAAAATCTTCAGAGCTAGCGCCTGCAGTCTTATTTGAATTTGCGAAGCTTGTAGAGAAAACTGGAATACCTAAAGGAGTAGTTAATGTCATTACAGGTTTTGGTGATCCATGTGGTAAAACTTTAACAACACATAATCTTGTAGAGAAAATTGCTTTTACAGGAGGACCCGAAACTGCGAGACGTATAATTAAAAATTCAGCTGAAAATCTCTCAGAAGTAAGTTTAGAGCTTGGAGGAAAAAGTCCAGTTGCTGTATTTGATGATGCTGAACAAGAAAATGCAATTAATGGAATTACTGCTGGAATATTTGGTGCGAGTGGACAAAGTTGCATTGCAGGTTCAAGACTTTATATCCAAAAAGGAATTTATAATGAATTTCTAGATAAACTTTCTAGCAGAGCCTCCAAAATAAAAATAGGGGCTCCAATGGATCTAGATACAGAGATGGGTCCTTTAAGTAGTTTTAAACAATTAGAAACAATTGAAAAAAATATAAAAGATACAATTGATCAAGGTGGAAAGATTAAATGTGGTGGTAAAAGAGACTCATTTTCTAACAAAGGATATTACTTCCCACCAACAATTATTGAATGTGATAATCATAATCTGCCTACTGCAGAAAATGAATTATTTGGGCCTGTATTGTCAGTAATGAAATTTGATACTGAGGATGAAGTAATTAGTAAAATGAACGATAATCAATATGGTTTATCATCTGGCGTTTACACAAGTAATTTATCCAGAGGCATGCGAGTTTCCAAAGCAATAAGAGCTGGAATTACTTTTGTAAATACTTATAGACTAATTTCACCTTCGGCTCCATTTGGAGGTATCAAAGATAGTGGCTACGGCAAAGAAGCTGGGGTAGATTCTATTAAAGATTATACAAGAGTAAAAACAACCTGGTTTTATACATCTGATGAACCTTCATTAGATCCATTCTCAATTAGATAAATCATTTTCCTGCGATAAACTGCTTTAAAATATGATAATTTAGTCATTGAATATTCAAATTATTCATAATTAAATTAGTTTTTATAAATTGTTAACAATATAGAGGAAGATAATGAGAAAACTATTTATCGCTGTATTTATGTTTGTTTCAAGTTTTGGTTCAAATGTAATGGCAGACGGACATGCTATCAAGATGGGGATTATCTTAGGATTCACAGGTCCTATTGAGTCTCTTACACCAGCAATGGCAGCATCAGCAGAGCTTGCATTCAAAGAAGCTTCTGACTCGGGTTCGCTATTAGGTGGAAAAAAAATTGATCCTGTAAGAGCAGATTCAACTTGTGTAGACTCAGCGGCAGCAACAGCAGCAGCTGAAGGAATTATTTCACAAGGTGTAGCAGCTATTATGGGAGCTGATTGTTCAGGTGTAACAGGTGCTATTGCATCAAACGTTGCTGTACCAAACGGTGTAGTAATGATTTCACCTTCAGCAACATCTCCAGGATTAACAACTCTAGATGACAATGGATACTTCTTTAGAACTGCTCCATCTGATGCTAGAGGTGGTCAAATCCTTGCAGATATCACAAAAGATAGAAAAGTTAAAAGTGTAGCTATTACATATACAAATAATGACTATGGAAAAGGCTTGGCTGATGTATACGAAGCAGCGGTAAAAGCTCATGGTATTAAAGTAACAACGGTAACTGCACACGAAGACGGTAAAGCTGACTATTCATCAGAAGTTGCAACACTTGCTTCAGCTGGTGGAGATGCTGTAGCTGTAATTGGATATCTTGACCAAGGTGGAAAAGGAATTATCCAAGCGTCTCTAGACTCTGGTGCATTTGATAAATTTATTTTATCTGATGGTATGATCGGTCAATCTTTGGTTGATGCATTTGGAAAAGATTTAAGTAAATCATTTGGATCTATGCCTGGTTCTACTGGAAAAGGTGCTGGTGTTTTTGCTGATGTCGCAAAAGCAAGTGGTATAGACTCTTCTGGACCTTACACAGGTGAGTCATACGATGCAGCAGCTTTAATCGTTTTAGCTATGCAAGCTGGAAATTCAGCTGACAGAGGTTCTATTGCAAAAAATGTAATGGACGTAGCTAATGCACCAGGAACTAAAATTTATCCAGGTGAGCTAAAAAAAGGTTTAGATTTACTTGCTAAAGGTAAAAAGATTAATTACGAAGGTGCAACCGGAGTAACTTTTACTGCAGTTGGTGAAGCTGAAGGTTCTTTTTTAGAACAAGAAATTAAAGGTGGAAAATTTAAAACTAAAAAACAAAGATAATTTTTACCAACATAAAACCCCAGTAGCGAGAGTTATTGGGGTTTTTTTATTTAAAACATATACTTGTCTGCCATGTACATGGCCCAAGCAATTGCAGCACCTAATATAATATATTTCATAATAACTTATTTTATTTCTATTTTTTCAGGAAGTATACCCTTTGGTCTATACCTCATTATCAACAACAAGCCTAATCCCATCATTAAAAATCTAAAGTAAGGTACACTCTCTATTAAGTGAAGTTTTAGAGAATGAGTTTCTGGCATTCCTGCAGTAAAAAAGTTTATTAAAAATAATGCAATTGGAGCAGCCTCTATCCATAAGAACCAAACTGCAAAACCACCCAATATAGCTCCAAAATTATTTCCACTTCCTCCTACAATTACCATAACCCAAATTAAAAAAGTATATCTCATAGGTCTATAACTTCCTGGGGTAAACAACCCATCTTGAGTAACTAACATTGCTCCAGCAATTCCAACAATTGCTGAACCTAAAATAAAAATTAATAAATGCTGTTTAACAACATTTTTTCCCATAGCATTTGCTGCCTCCTCATTATCTCTTATAGCTCTCATCATTCTTCCCCATGGAGAGTAAAGAGCTTTTTGTGTAAGGATTAATAAAATAATTACTACTGTCAAAAATAATCCTGAATAACAAAGTTTTACAAAGATAGACGAGCCTTCAATTACGAGTTGATTTAATGCAGCTTGTCGATCAGATAAATTAGAAATTAATTCTAATTTTCCAGAATTAAATTTTTCTACCAAATTTATAAACCAATCTGTTGACTGAAGATCTACCTCATAAGGAGCCGGCCTTTTAAGTCCAATTACATTTTTAACACCTCTAGTTAACCAGTCCTCATGTTTTATAATTGCTATGACAATTTCTGATATTAAAAGAGTAGCAATCGCTAAATAGTCTGCTCTTAAGCCTAAGGCTACTTTTCCAATAATAAATGCCAAACCTCCTGCAAAAAAAGCACCAACAATCCATGAAAAAATAATTGGTAATCCAAAACCTCCTAAAAAACCAGTCTTGGCTGGGTTAACTGCTTCAATAGCTTCTATACCTGGCTCTGCTGAAAATCTTATTAATAAAATTCCTGAGATAATTATTACACCAATACTGTATGTTCTTATTTTGGATTTATTAAATCTTTTTAAAATAAATCTTATTATTAATACCATCGCTATAATAAGCCATAGAGACATCAGTATATCAAACCCTCCAGCGCTCCATGCTTCTTGAACTGGATCAACAGAAATTAAGACTGCAGCTAGTCCTCCTAAAGCTGTGTATCCCATAATTCCGAAATTTATTAATCCTGCATATCCCCATTGAATATTAGCACCCATAGTCATAACAGCAGAGATTAAACAGAGGTTAAATATAGATAATGCAATATTCCAAGATTGAAAAATTCCAACCAATATTATTAAGGCCATCATAATACTGTATGCTGCAATTACATTTAAATTTTTTCTCACAATACTTTTCCTTTGAATATTCCTGATGGTCTATAAAGCAATACTATTACAAGTATTGAAAATGAAACCGCAAATTTATAATCTGTTGATAAAAGCTGTACTAAACTCTCAGGTTCCATGCTTTCAGGCAGTATGTACATAAAAAACTTTTTATATGCATATGTTAAAAATATTTCAGAAAAAGCAATTACATATCCCCCTAAAAATGCACCAAATGGATTTCCAATTCCACCTACAATAGCAGCTGCGAATATAGGAAGCATGTTATTAAAATAAGTGAACGGTTTGAAGCTTTTATCTAAACCGTATAACGCCCCTCCAATAGTTGCTAATATTCCAGCGATTATCCAAGTTATTATTACAATTTTTTTAGGGTCTATTCCTGAAAGTAAAGCTAAGTCCTCATTATCTGAATAGGCTTTCATACTTTTACCTGTTTTAGTTTTATTTAAAAACCAAAACAGCAAAGATACTAATATAATTGTAACTAGCACTGTGATTACCTGTGTTGATTTCAAAGCAAGCCCCTCATTAAATCCAGTCATCTCTTTAAACTCTCTAGCTTTAATTATAAATTTTTCGCCATCAAAAAATCTTTGATCTGAAGGACCAATAATAATTCTAACCACTGCTTGGGTAACAAACATTACTCCAATACTAACCATAGCCAATTGAACAGGAGGACTTTTGTTTGCTCTATAATATTTGAAAACAAACTTATCTATACTTAGCATGTAAAGGATCATAAAAAAAATTGCAAATGGAATTGCTAATAAAGCTGTAGGCAAAACTCCTAAAGAAATCCCAAGTGATTGAAAATACCAAGTAAATAGAATTGTAACCATTGTTCCAAAAGACATCATGTCTCCAGTTGCAAAATTAGCAAATCTCAAAATTCCATAAATTAGTGTAACAAATATTGCCCCTAAAGCTAATTGTGAACCATATGTTAAGGCTGGAATAAAAATATAATTTAGTAAAAGAATTAACGCATTAAGAAAGTCCATATCAACCTCCTAAAAAAGAGCTTCTAACTCTTTTGTCGTTTAATAATTCTTTTCCAGTTCCTGAATAACGATTTTCTCCAGTTACTAAAATATATCCCCTATCAGATATACTCAAAGCTTGTTTAGCATTTTGCTCAACCATTAAGATTGCAACATTGGTTTTTTTAACTTTAACAATATGATCAAAAAGCTCATCCATAACTATAGGTGAAACACCTGCAGTTGGTTCATCTAACATCAAAACTGTTGGTTTGATCATTAAGGCTCTTCCTAATGCAACTTGTTGTCTTTGTCCGCCAGATAGTTCTCCAACCATTTGATCTCTTTTTTCTCTTAAAACAGGAAACAATTCATAAATTTCATTAATTATATTTTTTATTTCATTACTTAAAAGAAAAGCTCCCATTTCTAAATTTTCTTCAACAGTCATACCTGAGAAAACGTTTTTTGTTTGTGGTACAAAAGATATTCCCTCTTTAACTCTATCTTGTGGAGAAAGGTTTGATATATCTTTACCATCTATTTTTACTGCTCCAGATTTTAGATTTAGTAAACCAAGCATCGCTTTCATAGCTGTGGACTTTCCAGCTCCATTTGGACCTAGAATAGATACTATTTCTCCTTTATTTACTTCTACTGAACAAGAATTAATAATATCTGGACCATTTCCATAGCCTCCAGTCATTTTTAATCCCTCAAAGTAAGCCATTAATTATTTTCCCTTAATTTTGATCCTCTACCAAGATAACTCTCAATCACTTTTTCATCTTTTTTTGCTTCCTCAACTGAACCTTCAAATAGAACAGATCCCTCAGCCATTACTATTACTGGATCACATAATCTTCCAATAAAGTCCATATCGTGCTCTATCATACAAAATGTATAACCTTTTTCTTTATTCAACTTTTCAATAGCTGTACCTAAATCTTTAAGCAAAGTTCTGTTGACGCCAGCTCCAACTTCATCCAATAAAACTAATTTTGCATCAACCATCATAGTTCTTCCAAGTTCAAGTAATTTTTTCTGTCCCCCAGAAAGATTTCCAGCAAGTTCATTGGATAAATGTTCAAGATTTAAAAATTCAACCACTTCTTTTGCTTTTTCCTTGATTATACTCTCTTCTTTAGCTACCAAACCTGGTTTAAATAATGCTGTCGTTAACTTTTCACCTGATTGATTACCAGGTACCATCATTAAATTTTCTAAAACAGATAAGTTAGAAAATTCATGTGCAATTTGGAATGTTCTGAGTAATCCTTTTGAAAATAATTCAAATGAAGGTACATTTGTTATATTTTCGCTATCAAAAATTACTTCACCACCTGAGGACTTTAAATTTCCTGCAATCAGATTAAACAATGTTGTCTTACCAGATCCATTGGGTCCAATAATTCCTGTTATAGTACCTCTTGAAACTTTTAATGAGCAATCTGAAACAGCAGCTAATCCACCAAAGTATTTTGATAAATTTTTGATTTCTAGAATATTTTCTGACATTCAGTCTATTTACTTAGTCTTCGATGAATGTTATTTAAAGTTTTTTCAAGTGATTTATAAAATCCAGCTTTTGATAACTCTTTAACACCTTGCTCGTTTAAACCTTTTGGAGTTTGAGACTCTTTTACCAAAAACTTTAAATTTTCTTTTGAATTTTTAACTGCATCTTCAGATAAGGCTAAGAATAACGACGTAATATATTTTTGAGCATTATCTCTCTTTACACCTTTTTTAACTAACCAATCAGTCATTACTCTCAATAATTCGTAAAATGGAGCCATCATGCCAGAAGTTGTCCAAAAGTTAATTGAAGATTTTTCTTTTTTAATTTCAACAGTGGTTCCTAAATGATTAAAAAACTTCTTAACTTTAACATTTGGAGGACAAATAGGCACTGGTCCTCTTTTTAACGAGATTGGTGGCAGAGGTATTGCTCTAACTATTTTCGCTTTAACTTTTATCACTTTTTTTAATCGTGATAATGTAATCGTAGAAATAAAACTTATAATCGTCTGTTTGGATTTGAATTTTAAGTTTTTAATAATTTTTTCACCCACGCTTGGCGTTACTGATAGGAAAACCCAATCTGATTGATCGACAATTTGCTGATTGGTTTTAGCAATTGTAATTTTCTTAAATTTTGCCTTTAAAGCGTTAGCTATTTTTGTATTTCTTGGAGAAATTATTATTTTCTTATAGGAGATTTTAGAAGAACAAATTCCAGTAATTACTGAAGATGCTATTTTGCCGGTGCCAATAAATCCTAAATTCATAAAGTTTTGATTACTTTATATTGATTATATTGAATTAATTAACAAAAAAAGAGCCTCTAATTCTCAACAATTCCCTACTTAATTCTTTATTTTCTTTAAATGGTTTTCTCCCATGAAGCCAGAAATAATTATTAGCTATAACAGAATGACCGACTGGTAATTTAGTAATTACTTTATTTTTACTTTCCTCTAATGCGTCTGATAATTTTTGTAAAAAATTTCCCTGTTCCATATTTTTAGGTTCTGGAAACTGGTCTATATATGAGATTTTAGCTCTTCCTTCTTTATCAAACGAAAAAACAGGATGTTCTACTTTATAATCAATATTTTTACTTTTAGGAGATCCCCAAATAAAATCTTGTTGTCCAACAGGATCATTAGATAAATCATCACAATGCTCCCAATCATCTAAATGCAACATTGCAGTTTCACCACCCTGTACATTTTGTTCTTCTAATTTAGTCATAACTAACCAATCGGTAACTTCCTTTACATATGTCCCGTCCGTGTGCAAATCCATATTTCTGTAAGCTTTTCTCAAATAAGAGTCACTAGCATCTTCATGCTTTACATGGAATCTAGCATAATATTTTCCTGCCATTGAGTCATGATTTGGAATTCCAATTAAGTGAGCAATAGCAGTTGCCAATTTAACTAAAAATTTATCATTAGTTTTTGACGAAATATTTTTAGGACCAATAATAAAACAACCGGTTGATCTATCTCGGATTATAGAATTTACTAACTTGCTTAGTTTATTGTTAGTTAAATCGTCAAGACTTTTCGCAATTGTAAATCTAGTAAATGGTTTAAGTTCTAGTGCAGTAAGATCAAATTTATTAAAAGGAAAAATTAATTTTTTTACGATTTCATCATCTAATTGAATATTTAATATTCTACTAGAGTCTTTGTGATTGTGAACTTCTATACCCTCAATTTTTTCCATACTAAATTTTAAATTAACTTAAATAATAAATCAATTTGAATTAAAAATAATTGTTAATTGCTGCCATACATAAGGCAGAAAAAACTGTGGGATAAACATAATTTTGTTTAGACACAAAAAAAACAACTAATGACAATACGACAACAATTATTCTACTTAAATAACTTGCGTCAATAAGAACACCAGCAGGAAAGATAATTGTTCTCGCTATTAGTGCTGCTAAAGTTGCATAGGCTAAACAATTAAACCATTTAAATAATTTTGAAGTTTCTTTAATTCCCTGTGAGCTTACAGCCCCAAGAAATCTTGAAATAAAAGTAGCTAATGAAGTAACTAAGATTGCATAAAAAATACTAACCGACATTTAGCTCTCCTATTATGTAAGCTATTGTTCCACCAATTATACCTCCCAGTAAAATCGACCATTCTGGTGATAAAAAATAAAAGATAGGTCCTAATATTGTTCCAAGTATAACTGACAATGTAATTTGAATTGTTTTTGAGGCCCCCACCATCATGCATAAAAAATACACTGGATTTAGAATAGCTAATCCCATCATCATATCTTTATTTAAATACTCTGAAAAATAAAAGCCTAAAAAAGTACCTAAAACTGCGACACTCCAAGTTGCGCTACCTATCCCAATCCAAAAATCAATTCTTTGTTCTTTGGGAACTGTCTTGTAGTTACTTTTCATTATCAGCCAAGCAGATACAGCAATGAAGTGACATGAAAAGTAGTATTTCCATTTAGGTTGATTTTTATGCATCATTAGTGGAAACAAAGAAACTGCCATTGGGTAAAGTCTCGCATTAACAAACCAAACTGCTAAAAAAATATTTAGTAATGACGCTCCGACTAATAATGACTCCGCCATTACTAATGAACCTGGCAAAGCATAAGTTAACATTGTAGAAAAAATACTTTCTTGAATGTTAAAACCTAAATTTTTAAGTAAAGCTCCTATAGCAATGAAACAACAACCTAAAGCAATTGCAGGACTGTCAGGTGCGAGAATTGATTTATATCCCTTGAAGAAAAACTGCTTGTTAATCATTATCCGCCAAGGAATAGTCGACCAACATCAGGATTTTTAAGTAAATCATCTCCTTTGCCGGCGATAGCAGTTTCACCAGAAACTAAGACGTATCCTATATCTGCAAATTCTAATCCTTTTTTAGCATTTTGTTCAACAAGAATGATTGTTTTTTTTTCATTTTCCTGAAGATCTCTTAAAATTTCAAAAACCATATCGATGTATCTTGGTTCTAATCCAATCGATGGTTCGTCAACTAATAAAACTGATGGTTTCATAACAAGAGCTCTAGAAATTTCTAACAATCTTCTCTCTCCTCCTGATAAAACTTTTGCTGGCTGATTTCTTCTATTTCTTAATCTTTCATATTTCTCAAAAATTCTTTCGGCTTCTTGATAAGACTCATCTGAATTTTCTTTAATATATCCGCCCATTAATAAATTTTCCTCTACGGTCATGTCAGGAAATACTGAATTGTCTTGAAGTATATAAGCTATTCCTACAGACTTTAATTTTTCTGCTGGTGTTAAATTTGTAATTTCTTTGCCATCAATTTCAATTTGACCTGAAAAAATATTAGTAAATCCATAAATAGAATGAAGTATTGTAGATTTTCCTGCACCGTTTGGACCTATTAAACATAAAGACTGTGCCTTGTTCACAAATAAATCAAAATTATGCAAAATTTCCATTTTTCCATAACCAGCATTTAAACCTTTAATAGTCAAATGTATTTCACTTGGTGATAATTTTTTTAAATCCTCTGGACCAGGAGCTTTTCCTAATACTTCATATTGATTAGACATTATTGAGCTCCTAAATACGCGTCTATCACTCGCTTATCATTTTTAATTTCTTCAGGTGACCCATTGGCCAACATTTTACCATGTGCTAAACAGAAAATATTTTCAGCAAGTTGCATAATTACTCTCATATTATGTTCGATAACTAAAAGAGTAATCCCAAAATCTTGGTTTACTTTAATTAGCCTATCTATAATTCCATTAATCAATGTTGGATTAATCCCAGCTGTTGGCTCATCTAATAAAAGCATTTCTGGCTCATTCATTAGTGCCATAGCTAATTCTAATAATTTTTGTTGTCCAAAGGATAAATCCCCTGCTCTTAAATTTCTTTTTTGGTATAAACCCACAAAATTTAATAAATTTTCTGCCTTTTCTGTGAGTTCTTTAGGAATAGTTGAAAAGATCTTCATTAAACTCTCATCACTGCCTTTATGACTAATGAGCATATTTTCTACACAATTTAGCTTTCCATAAATTCTGGTTTGTTGAAAAGTTCTTAACAATCCAAGTTTTGCAATAACTGGTACAGGTAGTTCTGAGACCTCTTTATCATTAAACTTAATTGAACCATTATCAATTGGGTATGTTCCAACTATTGAATTAAATAATGTTGTTTTACCTGATCCATTAGGACCAATTAATCCAACTATTCTCCCTTTTTCAACATTCATTGAAATATCAACGTTAGCTTTAACACCACCAAATGATTTACTTACGTTGCTTACTTCCAAAATACTCATTTAAGCTCCACCTGTGCCTTACGATCTTTTTCATCTACAACCTCGCCAAATCTTTCAGGGTATTTTTCTCTTAACCATCCCATTATCCCCTCTGGGAAATAAATAACGATAACTACAATTAAAACTCCAAGCGCAACATATTGCCAACCTAAAAAGAATGTCCAAAAACCTTCTTTAAAAATATGAAACACTGTTGCACCAATTATTGGTCCCCAAAGAGTTCCTTTCCCTCCTAAGATTGCCATTAAAACCATGAAAACTCCCATCTCTCTTCCATCAAAAGCAACATCAGTTGAATCAATATATCCAACTAGGCCACCCATAATTCCTCCAGCAAGACCACAAAAGAAAGCTGATATCATCCAACCAACTATTTTATATTTCATTGTTTGAATTCCCATGGCCTCAGCCTTATCTTCATTATCCCTAATTGCATTTAATATTAATTTAAATCTAGTTGTGTAAATTCCTCTGACAGCTATGAAAGTAAGTATTAAAACAAAAAAGCTTAGAAAATAAAAAAATTCACCTCGTGATTCTAAACTTCCTACATCAGGAAAAGGTGGAGTTGTGAAACCTTGTCCAGCTCCAATGATTTCAATTCCTCCAGAAATCTCACCTGCTGCAACACCCAAACCTAATGTACAAATGGCAAAATAATGCCCTCTAAGTCCTAAAATAGAATATCCAATTAAACCTGCTACAATTGTTGGTACCACTGCAGCAACTATTAGCCCAACAGCCATCCCTTGAAAAAATTGTGCTGGAGTATGTACAAATGTTTTTTCACCACCACTTTCAGTCCATTCAGCTAGTGGGAAAAACATACCAACCTGGACAGAGGCACATAAATACATACCGAGGCCATAAAAGAGTATATTTCCAAATGAGTTATACCCCATTTCACCACCTTGAATATTCCATGTAGTTGCTAAAACTATTAATACACAAAGGATAGATAACTGTACTTTGAAAGCTGGAAACAAGAATGGAGCGGCTATACCAAAAATTAAAATTCCACTATATAAGAGTATATTATTTTTGTTCATAAAGATTTAATATTTTGTTTCTAAAATTTTGGTTTATAGTAAAATAATGTCCATCTTCCTCATGAACACTTGAGCCATTTGAATGATATTCATCTAAATGTTTCTTAAATTTAACTATATCTACTTCTATTAATTTACCTTGGTTGTCTTTAATTTTTACCTTTCTCATTTCAAGTACTCTCTTTTTCTAGAAAGTTTAAATCTTCTATATACTAGAATTAGCACTAATAATAAAAATACTGATCCAATTCTAAATTCGGTACCAAGTATATAATCTGCAAATTCTTCAAATACGCCTAAACCCATACCTGACATTGCAACGCCAGGTAAATTTCCTAATCCTGCAATAATAACAATCATAAAAGATCTTATTGTATAAGGAAGTCCCATATAAGGGTGAATTGTAAAAGTAATTGAAATTAGTGCTCCAGCAACACCACAAAGAGCTGCATTAATTCCAAAAGTTGCTGCATAAACTTTTTCTGTATCAACACCTAAAATCTTTGCTGCTCTTGCATTTTGGGCTGTAGCTCTAATTGCACGACCAAGCTTAGATTTTTTCATGTAAATTACTAAACAAATTGCGAATAAAATGCTTATAAAAGCTGAAAATATTTTTGAATTTGGTAGCACTACATTACTGTTAAATAACATAGTTGTTCCATAATCTGAATTTGCGAGAACAACGTCTGCTCCAAATGCAAAGTTCATTAATTGCATGAACAGAATACTTATTCCAAATGTTGCTAAGATAGATATAAACAAATCTCTATCGACGACTTTATTAATTACAAGTTTGTAAATTGCAATACCTACAAAAAACATTATTATTGGTGACACAATCACTCCCCATGCAGGGTGGATACCGTAAAGATACATAAAATAAGCAATGTATCCTCCTAAAATAACAAGATCTCCTTGAGCAATATTGATTATATTCATTACTCCCCATTGAAGTGCCATACCATATGCAATCAATGCAAATAAAATTCCAAGTAAAATTCCGTCCAAGCATGCTTGAACAGAAATCATTGGATATTGGAAGACCATGAAATCCATAATGAATCCTATAAAAAATACCCCCTATATATATTATATTAGGGGGTATTTATAGATTTGTTTTATCTTTGAGACCAAGAAGGAATGGGGTGAATCAATTTAGCTGAAGCCCATTTTGTTGGAGCAACAACTTTGTTTTCACATTTTCCACCATCGTCACACATAACTTGGAAAAGTACCATTGGCTTATCAACATTCTGACCACCTGATGCAAATTTTATATTTCCATAAAAAGTTTGCATATTAGTAGCTGCAAGAGCATCCCTTACTTTCTTTTGATCAAAAGAATTTGCTCTTTCAAATGCATCTTTAAATACCAATAGAGCAGCTGATGATTCTGCTGCTTGATATGGAGGCGCATAACCAAACTCTTTAGTAAAGTCTGCGTCATAAGTCATACCATCTTTAAAGAAGTCATCTTTATAAGTTAGTGTTTTGTGCCACTGAGAAGCACATAAAGCATATTGTGAGTTTTTACCATGTTGCTTTGATAATTTAGCAGCATCACAGTGAGTCATAGCTAACATTGGAACATCTACTTTCATCTCAGAAATTTGTCTGATAGCAGTTAGAGCGCCTTTTGTATGACCTGAAACAACTAAAACATCTGGTTTCATTTGCTTCACTTTTACTAAAGTAGCTGCCATATCATTAAGCTCTTTTGGCAATTTATCATCAATTACCTTTTTAGAGCCAGTTCTTTTAATTGCATCTAAAACTCCAAGTCTTACGTCTTGAGAAAACGCATCTTGCTCAAATGCCATTGCAACAGTTACTGGTTTTCCGTTATTCTTTTCAACTGCTAAATCAATAGCAACATCAAGATATAAATTAGCTGGAGCTAAAACTGCAAATAGATATTTGTAACCTTTTGTAAACAAAGATCTAGACGCGCCGTTTGCTTCTACCATTGGAACACCATACTTTTCTGTAACTGGAGCTATTGCTTTAGTTAATCCTGAACTGTATGGACCAAGCATAAACTCAACACCATCTTGTGAAATTAATCTTTCAGCAAGTTGAGCTGCTCTTTTTGGGTTTGATTCATCATCATAATAAATAATGTCAAACTTATAAGTTTTACCACCAACTTTAACACCACCCATGCTGTTAATTCTATCAACGGCCATGTTGTAACCATTTTGAGTATGAACACCATTTGAAGAGTATTTTCCAGTTAATGAAATTGCTGCACCTAAAACAATTTTATCTCCTACAACTTTCGCAAATGATACGACTGATGTTGATAATAAAATTACAGCTGCAGAAATAAAACTTATGATTATTTTATTTATTTTCATTTTTATTTCCTCTTGTTATTAATTAATTAATAATTAATTTAATAAACAAATCTCTCTAATTGCAAGTGGCAATAAAGACCTCTGAATTAGTTAGTATTGTTGCGTTACAACGATAATTACTGCAATAATTACCAACACACTCGCTGAAATTGTATTAATTGTTCTTGGTTTGGTATTGATCCAAGTAATTAGCTTTTGTGCAAGTAAAGCATAACCAATTAGCGATAAAAAATCTAAAACAACATAAGTTGTAATTAAAATTAAAAATTGAATCAAATAATTACCATTAAAATCTATAAACTGTGGAAAAATTAGTGGAAAGAACATCCAAGCTTTTGGACTAGTTCCAGCAACTAGAAAGCCATCTTTAAAAAAAGAAAAGAAACTTTTTGAGAAATCTTTATTAGTATTAATTTTTTTAGGTCGAGAATTATAAATATCAAATGCTAAATATAAAATATAAACAACACCAATCCATTTAAATATATTTAAAAAATTTGAATTTTCTGAAAAGAAAGATCCAATCACAAAAATTACTAAAGTGGCTTGAATGATATTAGCAGTAATATCTCCCAACGCAGTCCAAACACATTTTTGAACTCCATAATTCATAGAATATGAAACAATTACAATTCGTGGTGGCCCTGGAGTAATAAATAAAAATAGAATTATTTGTAAAAATAAAAAGTAATTAAGGGGAAGCATTTAAGGATAGTCCTTAAAAACCGGGAGCTAAAGATGGCTAAGAAGGACTATCTTTTACATAATATCAGAGGCCAAAAAAAATGCATTAAATTTTTATTTCAATTATAAAGGGTTTATGAAAAAAAAAGGTCGCATTCCTGTCACTCGAGTCAAAAATCCTGAACCAGAAATAACTGACCCAGATTGGGTCATTTGGGCAGCTTGGGCAGATCGGATTACTTTTGAAGAAATAGAAAAAAAAACTGGAAAAACAGAGTCTGAAGTAATCAGGATTATGAGAAGATCTATTAAACCAGCTTCTTTTAGATTATGGAGAAAAAGAGTTAACCAAAAAAGTATAAAACACAGAAAAAAGTTTGAATACTCTAGAAAAGAAATTACTAGTAAAATAAAAAAAGGTGACTATTTATAAATAATGAAAAAAATTACAATATACACAGGTCCATTTTGTAATTACTGCGATGCAGCAAAAAGATTGCTTGCTAGAAATAATGCACCTTATAATGAAATAGATATTTCAAAAGTTGACGGTGCTATGGATGAAATGATTAAAAAAGCTAATGGCAAAAGAACAATTCCTCAAATTTTTTTTGATGACGAGCATATAGGAGGTTATGATGAAACAAGAGCCTTGGAAAAAGAAAATAAACTTTTAGAAAAATTAAATAATTAATTCTATTCTTCAATAGCTAGTTGTTTTTTAGCTAATGGAGTTAAATTTTCAATTTTAATTCTACCTTTGTAATTAGTTTCAAAATCCTCTGCTGCAAAATCTGGTGGGCTTTCGCCTTTTAAGAATTTTTTTGCTTGTTTTTGCACATAATTAAGATTTTTTTTACAATAAGGAGTTGATCCTACATAAACTACATTTGAATAATTTTTTCCTAAATGTTTGTCCTCAACTGCATGAACAACATCTGGATGCCACCAAACTGTATCACCTGGTTTCATAATTGGAATTGAAATCAGTCCTTCTAACAGTAAAGAGTGATATTGTTTGTTTACCGACAAAGCTTTTCCTAATTTAGATCCACATAATTCATCTTTTGGAACGTCATCAAGTAAAGCTCTAGTTAAAATATAAGCCATAGCTTTAGCAATTGGAATTAGTTGCAAAGTTCCATCATTAGGTCCCTGTTCTGTTAAAGCAGTCCATCCTTGAAAAGTTCTAAAAACATGTGCAACTGCTGGTGACTCAAATTCAGTTGTCTTATCTCTATATTTTGCATCAAATGGATTAAATTTTATAAAATTATCTGAAAAAATATCTTTATATATTTTTTGGTAATAATCATCTGACCATCTTTCAACTGATCCTGCATCACAATGAGGTGATAAACCCAATGTATTATCCCCTGGTTCTCTTCTTCTCACTCTATCTGCATAAGATAATGCTTTGCTTGGATCGAAAACCTCATACTCATCATTTTTATATATCCACAGATTATTGAGCCAATTTTTAACTTTTAACATATTTTCGGAATGTCTGATCTCCATTTGAGCTTTAGACCAATAAAGGCCCATAATCTGAGGTTTACTAGATTTTAAATCACTAAAATAATTATCAAGACCAGATTTCTTTTTTTGATCGTCATAATAATTATTTTCTTCAATATATTTTTCCAAATCATTATTTAATTTTTCGATAGTCATATTCTCAAATACGTCTCTAATTATGACACATCCTCTTTTTTTTATACTCTCTACAATTTCGGTATTTCTTTGGTTGATCTGTTTGAAAGATATTTCAGGTATAATTGATTTTTTTGAGTCTTTTAATTTTAAAATTTCGTCTATTTCGGATTTTATATATTTTTCAATTTTATTAAAATTTTCTTTATAATTTTTTGAAGAATTCTTTAATTTACATTTAAGTTTCTTAATATCAATTTCTTTAAACATGCTAGTTAGCTTTTAGGTTTAAATATGAGACAAACACCATTGTTGCAGTATCTTTTACCGGTTGGTTGTGGTCCATCATCAAAAATATGTCCATGATGACCACCACAATTTTTACAATGATATTCTGTTCTGGCATAACCTATATGATGATCTGTTTTTGTTTCAAATGCATCAGGTAAAGACTCATAAAATGAAGGCCAACCAGAACCACTTTCATATTTTGTTTTAGATTCGAACAATTTAACTCCACAATTTGCACAATGAAAACTTCCTTCTCTTTTTTCATGGTTAAGCTCACTTGTTCCTGCAAGCTCTGTGCCTTCTTCAAATAGAATTAATTTTTGTTCTGGAGTTAAGTTTTGGTTTATTTTTTTTACCATGATTAAATATATTTAGCACATGATTGATGTAACATTGAATGTAATTCTACTAATTTAGTAAAATCTTTATTATATCCTCCTCCTAAGACACCACAAATTGGTATTCTTTTAGAGAAAAAATTCTCTACAACTAATTCATCTCTCATTCTTATTCCGTCATCCGAAATTTTTAATTTCCCTAATCTATCGTTAAAATGAATATCTACTCCTGCAATGTAAAAAACATAATCAAAATTCTCTTCATTTAACTCTGTTAAATAATGTTTTAATGTTTTTATATAACTTTGATCCTCCAAATTATCTTCTAGCTCAACATCTAAATCACTTATTGATTTTTTTGCTGGATAATTTGTCTTTGAATGCATGCTAAACGTATATACATTTCTATTTTCTTTAAATATGTCTGAGTTACCATTACCTTGATGTACATCTAAATCGACTATAAGAATTTTATTAGCTAGACCTCTATTAATCAAATAATGAGCTGCAACGGCAACATCATTAAATACACAATATCCAGCACCACCATTATAATTTGCATGATGACTACCTCCTGCAGTGTTACAAGCTATTCCATAATTAATAGCAAGTTTTGAAGCAAGAACTGTACCACCAGTTGCAACAAGTGATCTTTGCACCACGCTATCTACTAATGGAAACCCTATTTTCTTCACTGCATCTTTACTTAATGTTTTATTTTTAATATCTAAAATATATTCTTTAGAATGTGCGTAATTCAAAGTCTCAACGGAGCAAGCGTAAGGTTTATGAAACTTTCCAACTATTCTATTTTTAATTAAATAATTAGCTAATTCCCCAAACTTATTAATTGGAAATTTATGATCATCTCCAATTTTTGCAAAATAATCCTCATGATTAACAACTGGAAGTTCCATTTTTATTCTAGCACTCTTATTGGCTTACCATTAACACAGGCCTCTAAACCCTCAATCATTTGATTGTAAAAAATACTATAATTTTCAGCAGTAACATACCCTATATGTGGGGTTAACAATGCGTTAGGTAAAAATCTCAACTTATTATTTTCTGGTAATGGTTCTTTCTCATATACATCTATACCTGCACCAGCAATCACATTAGTTGATAATGCAATAATTAAATCATCTTCATTAATAATCTCCCCTCTAGAAGTATTAATAATAAATGAGTTCTTTTTCATGTTATCAAATTCTTTAATTGTAATGCAATCTTTATATCTTTCACCGCCTTGGACATGGATTGATAAAAAATCAGAATTTTTTATTAAGTCGTCTTTGCTGCATGGAAGCACATCTAATTCCTTGCATGTATCAAGATTTAAATTTTCGCTCCAGGCCATAACTTGCATTCCAAAAGCTTTTGCAATTTTTGCAACCTGTGATCCTACTTTTCCTAAACCAATTAATCCTAAGATTTTTCCTTTTAGTTCAACACCAAGGGTTGTTTGCCAGTATCCTTGATACATATTGTCGAATTCCTCTTTAAAATTTCTAGCTAAGCCTAATATAAGCGCCCAGGTTAACTCAGGGGTTGGGTTTTTATTTATATCAGTACCACAGACAATTATTTTTCTTTTTTTGGCAGCATCTAGATCAATTGATTTATTTCTTAATCCACTAGTGATAACAAATTTTAAACTATTTAAATTATCAATTAAATTTTTAGTAATTGGTGTTCTTTCCCTCATTATAAGCAATGCCTCAAAATCTAATAATTGCTCTAAAGCATCAGCCTCATCTACAAAAGGCTCACTAAAAACTTTAAATTCATATTTTCCAGATAGTTTTTCTAAATCTACAAATTGTTGTGCAACATTTTGATAATCATCTAAAATAGCAACTTTAAGCATTTATTTTTTTTTTGTTTGATAAAAACAAACCTAATATAATTAAAATGGTTCCAATTAAATGATAAAATAAAAATTTTTCATCAAAAAATATCATTGCAAAAATCGTACTAAATAAAGGGATTAATGATAAAAATATTCCTGATCTATTGGGCCCTATTATTGATACTGCTCCAGCCCAACAATAATAAGATCCAATGCTTGGAAAAATCGCAACATAAAGTAAAATATATATTAAGTTTAAATTTACATTTATTGAATTACCCTGATTTAATTCAAGAAAAAAAGCAGGTGTAAGCATTAGCAGTCCAAAAGTACAAATAATTTGGACAAGTGCTAGCAGAGAGATTTCAAAATTTCTTTTTTTTAAAAAAGCAGAGTAAACTCCCCAGGAAATAATTGCAGCGACCATAAATAAATCTCCTGTATTAAAGTCTAGCGAAACCAATATGTCTAAATCAAGTTTAGTAATGATTACTAAAATTCCTAGTGTTGAAATTAACAGACCAGATAATTGAAAAATATTTGTTTTTTCTATTTTAAGTAAAAAACAAACCAAAATAATTGTAGCTGGTATTGCAGTGTTAAAAAGTGATGCATTTATTACTTGTGTATAATTTAGTGCCTTGTAAGTAAGAGCAGTAAATAAAAACACACTAGTTACTCCTAATAAAAATAATAATTTAAAATTTTTAAATATTATTTTTTTTAAGCTTAAAATTTCTTTATAAGTAAAAGGCAATAATATTATCCAAACTAGAAGCCATCTTAAAAATGCGAGTGTAAATGGGGATATACTTTCTATAAATGCAAATTTTCCTATATTAAAATTGCCTGCCCAAAACAATGTGGCGCAAACCAACATAAAGTAAGCTTTAAAATTTTGGCTCACTTAATTAAATCTAAGAGAACTATATGGTTTTAAATCTAAATTAGTATTTTCGTTTGCAATCATACCTGAAACAATCTTCCCAGATATTGGCCCTAAAGTCCATCCCAAATGATGGTGTCCAAAACAATAATATATGTTTTTATAATTTTTAGATGGACCCATAACTGGTAAAAAATCAGGAAGAGTTGGTCTAAAACCTAACCACTCATCCTCATGTTCAGGTAAATCTCCAAGTATATATTTTGCATTATTAATTAAATTTTTTATTCTTGATTTTGATAAAGGATTATCCAATCCACCAAACTCTACAGTACCTACTACTCTTAAACCCTGTTCCATTGGGGTTATACCAAATCCTCGATTTGAAAATATTACTGGTCTACTTAACAAATGATCACAATTTTTAAAATGAACATGATATCCTCTTTCGGTATCTAATGGTATTTTTTCACCAAAGTTATCAGTAAGTTTTTTTGAGAAGGCACCACATGCAATCACTGCTTTGTCGAAAATATAATTTTGAATTTCAGTTTTAAAAATAGGTTTTTCCTCATCAAAATTAATTTCTTTGATATTAACCTTGTTAAATTTACCCCCTTTTTTTAAAAATAAATCAAATAACTTTAGAAGTATTTTTTTTGGATTACGAGCATGTCTTGCGTAAGGGTAATAAACTCCTGAATGATAAATTGGTTGTATATGTGGTTCTAGGTCATGGATTTCAGCTTTGTTAACTAATTGCTGCTTAACACCCAATTTCTCTCTTACATTAATTTCAAGTTCTCTGCTTTTTAAATTTTGATCATTCCAAATATATAGAATTCCCTTGTTCTCAACTAAACCTTCTAAATCTATTTCATCAAATAATTCATCATATGCTGGTAAGGCCAGATCTAAAATTTGATGCATATTTTTAGCTGTATGCATCATTTTATTAGTTGTTGAGTTCATAATAAATTTTAAAAACCATGGAATCATTTTGGGTACATAGTTCCATTTTAATGCTAGTGGACCAGAGGAACTCATGAGCATTGCAGGTACATCTGTTAACACATCTGGTCTGTTAATTGGAACAGAAGCATATGGAGAAAAATGTCCTGCATTTCCATAAGATGCAGCTTGAGCGCCTGGGTTATCTCTATCAAAAATAGTTACTTTAAAACCTTTTTTTTGTAAAAATAAAGCATTAGAAACACCTTGTATACCAGCACCAACTATTCCTATCTTAATATTTTTACTCATCATTTCTTATACAATCAAAAATTATATTTTTAGAGTGACAAATTATGCTTATTTAAAATACAGTCATTAGGCAATTATTTGTTTGCGATTAATTTTGGCGCTCAAAACAATACCAAAACCTATCATGGTGGCTAACATTGAAGAACCACCATAAGACATAATAGGCAGAGGTGAACCAACAATTGGAAGTAAGCCCAAAACCATTGACAAGTTTACCACGATATAAATAAAAATTGAAAAAGCAAAACTAAAGCAGAACAATTTAGAAAAATTACTTCTTGATAGTGCTCCAATACGAATGATTCTGAATATAATTACTGTGTAAAGAATCAAAAGACCGACAGATCCTATAAATCCAAATTCCTCTGAAAATAAAGTAAAAATAAAGTCAGTGTGTTTTTCTGGTAAAAAATCTAAATAACTTTGTGTACCTTTTAAGAATCCCTTGCCCTCTAACCCACCTGATCCTACAGCAATTTTGGATTGAATAATTTGATAACCTGCTCCTAAAGGATCTCTGTCTGGATCTAAAAATGTTAATATTCTTAATTTTTGATAAGGTTTCAAAAAAGATATAATAAAAGGTAGAGATATTAAAAAAGTCAAAAATGAATAGACAAAGTATTTTACTTTTACTCCTCCCAACCACAAAACAATTAACCCACTCATAGCAATTAGCACTGATGTTCCGAGATCTGGTTGAGATATTACAAATATAATTGGTATTATTATAATTGACAGTACTAAAATTATACTTGTCAGAGAATTTACACTCTCAACTTTAATACGATGATAGTATTTTGCAAGACATAAAATGATAGCAATTTTCATTAATTCTGAAGGCTGGAGAACAAATAAATATAAATCCATCCATCTTTGTGAGCCTGATGATTTAAGACCAAAAAATGAAACGTACAGTAACAAAAGAATGATTAAGAAGTAAAATAAATATGCAAAACTATGCCAATATCTAATATTAAAAAATGCAATCAATATCATCATAGGGAAAAAAACTGCTAGTTTACTAAAATGGCTTTTGGTATGAAAAAGTATCTCTCCACCATCTGTTGAATACATCACCAGTAAACTTATTATTGATAAAAGAATAATACAAATCAACAATGTATAATCCATCTCTTTAATTTTTTGAAAAAATGAAAGTTCTGAATTTAATGTATCTCTTTGAAACATTAGATATTTATATTTTCGAAGTTAGATTGTTTGTTTCTAAGTTCATCTCTATCAATTATTAATTTAAACAATTCTTTTGCCATTGGAGCGGCAGCTTTACTGCCTGAACCACCGTGCTCTACAATTATACTTAATGCATATCTTGGGTTTTTATATGGGCCATAAGCAACATAAAGTGCATGATCTCTATCCTTATAAGGTATTTGTTCTAATTTTAGATCAAGTTCCCTTTCTCTTTTGCTTATTCTTTTTACTTGAGAAGTACCAGTTTTGCCTGCGAATTGATATTTTGGATCGTCAATTCTGGATCTGTAAGAAGTGCCAAATTGCTCATTTGTAGAACTAAACATTGCTTCTTGAATTATTTTAATATTTTTTGAATCATTAAATAATCTGGTATTAGGTTTTTGCAAAGACTGAAGTTCCATTGAGTTTTTTGCATCCTCTAAAGTTAAAGGATCATCATTTACTATAATTTTTGGTTTGATTTTATATCCACCATTTGCAATTTGAGCTGTCATTAAACACAATTGTAGGGGTGTAGTTTGAGTGTATCCTTGTCCAATTCCTGTAATTAATGTTTCACCTAAAACCCATCCTCTTCCAAGATTATTTTTTTTCCAATTAGTATTTGGAAACAAACCTCTTTTTTCATTATCAAAATATTCTCCTAATACTTTTTCACCTAAGCCAAATTTCTTAGCAGTGACATTTAATCGATCAACTCCTAGCAATCTTGCAATTTCATAAAAATAAGTGTCACAAGACTGTTTCATTGCATTTTTTAAACTTACAAAACCATGTCCTTTTTCTTTCCAGCAATGAAAAGTTTGGCCATATAATTCTGTTTTACCTGTACATTTAACCTTAAAATTTGGATTGATAATCTTGTTCTCTAAAGCAGAAAGAGCTACGATTGGCTTAATGGTTGATCCTGGAGAATAAAGCCCTGAAAGAGTTTTATTAATCAAAGGCTTTAATGGATTATTTCTAATTAGTTGCCACTCATCTTGACTAATACCAAACAAAAATAAATTTGGATCATAAGAGGGAGAGGAGTACATAGCAATTATATCTCCTGTATAAATATCCATAACACTTATTGATCCTGCTTTATTCGAAAGCAATTGAGAAGAAAGTTTTTGAACTTCTGTATCTACAGTTAATCTGATTTTGCTGCCTTGTAGTCCTTTTTGATATTCCAATTGATTTATTCTTTTTCCATAAGCATTAACCTCATATCTCTGAATTGCGTTAGTCCCTATTAATTGATTCTCAAGTGTTTTTTCCAAACCTAACTTTCCAATTTTCATACCTGGAACAAACCTTTCTTTTACTATTTCATTTTCTAATATTTCCTCTTCATTCGGTTGACTTACATAACCTAAAACATGAGTATAGATTTCACTAAATGGATAATTTCTAGAAATTGTCATTACAGGTTTTACACCAACTAAATCATATAAATAATTGTTAACCTTTAGGAATTGGCTCCAACTTAAATTCTCGGATACAATTATACTGTCCCAAGGTTTTAATTTATTTTTTAAATTTACTATTTTCTGAATTTTTTTCTCACTTAGATTCAAAAGTGTTTTTAATCTTACTAAAAGATAGTTAAAGTTTTCAACTTGCTCAGGTATAATATGTAATTGATAAACTTTTAAATTACCTGCAATTATATTTCCAAAATAATCAACAATATTCCCTCTTGTTGGTGGGAGTTTCCATTCTCTAATCCTATTTTTATCTGAAAGTGTGAGATATTTTTTATTTTCACTAATTTGAAGAGAAAAAAGACGAGCAACAATTCCTGTAAAGATAATTATTTTTGCAGCACCAATAATAAACATTCTTCTATTTATTACGTCTGATTTTCTAATTCCTAAATTTTCTTTAATCATTTTTATTTTGTGAAATTAATTGACTTAAAAAGTTAAATACTACGAAAAACAATGGATAAAACAAAAATGTAAATCCTGTATTAACTACATAGCTCATGTAATTAATTTCTATAAGAAATATCAAATCTAATATAATTACCTGTATTGAATTAATTAGAATCATTGTAAATAAAAAAGAAAACCAGTCTTTTACAAAGTTTGGGCTTAACGTAATATTTCTTATGTATGCTGTGACTGCGCATAGTATCAAATAACACAGGCTACTTATTCCTATTGGAATACCTGTAACGACATCATTTACAACTCCTGCTAAAAATATAGAAAAGTATCCTAGGCTATCAGGATTTCTTAAAGTCCAATAAAAAATTAAAATATGAATAAAATTAAAAGAGAAATTTTCAATTTTTAGGTAATTAAAATCAAAATCATTAAATACAGAAATAAATAAAATTATCAAAGGTAGGTAGGATAAAAATGCTCTTAAAAAAGTACTTTTATTTAGAGAAGACATTAATTTTTATCTCCAACGCTAAACGAAGCTATTTTAACATAGTTTAATTGAGTAAAATCAGAAAAGAAATTAACTTTATTTTTTAAATCTTTAGATATTTTTCCAATAGGTATCCCAGGTTTAAAAAGGCCTCCAAGACCTGAGGTATAAATTATAGAGTCTGTTTTATTTAAATCATTTTCAATATCATCTTTTGTATGTTCAATTATTCCATAATCCTTACCAGTGCCTGAAACTACTGCTTGAATATTTTGTGGAGCTAAAACTGAAGGTATTTTACTATTAAGATCGGATAACAATAGGGCTCTAGAATTCGTGTAATTAACCTCAATTATTTGGCCTACAAGATATACTCCATCTATTATTGCCATTCCCATTTTTACATTATCCTTTGTTCCTTTATTTAAAATAATAGATTTAAGGAAAGGACTTTCTCTATCAATTAAAACTTTTGCTAATATTTCATCTGAATTTATATTTTCATTAATAAGATTTCTCAATTTTTCATTTTCTGATTTTAAAAAATTGTTTGTTATTTTTTCTTGTTTTAAATTTTCTAATTCTAATTTTATATCTTTATAATTTTGAAATAAATTTATATGATTTTTAATCTTAAATGTTATTTCCTGAAGATAATTCTCAGGCTTAGATATCATGTATGAAGATCTATAAATAATTTCATTAATACCAATCTTTACAAACTGAATAGGTTTAAAATTTATATTACTTAAAATAACTACAACTATCGATAATAATATTAGGCTTAATAATGAAAATTTTTGTTTATCTTTTTTTTTTAAAAAGGCTGATCTAAAGGCAATTACAAAATCGTCTCTGCCTGTAGCCATCTTTTTTTAATATTCAGATAACATAGTGGAAAAAGTTTCTTCTTGATCCAAAGCTTTGCCAGTACCAACAGCAACACAAGATAATGGGTCATCTGCTATATGTACTGGTAAACCTGTCTCTTTAGAAAACCTTTTATCAATATTTTTTAACAAAGCTCCACCCCCTGTTAAAGTTAAACCCATATCAACCAAATCAGCTGATAACTCTGGAGGTGTATTCTCTAACGCATCTTTAATTGCACCAACCATTTGTTTCATTATGTCGTTTAATGCTTCAGAGGTATCTTCCTCTGTAATATTAACTTCCTTAGGAGTACCTGACCTTAAATCTCTTCCTTTAACTGGATAAGTATTTGTTCCAGTAGGAACAGCTGTACCCATTTCTTTTTTTATTTTTTCAGCTGTAGTATCACCAATTAATAAATTATATTCTTTTCTCATGTAATCTACTATTGCTATATCCATTGAGTCACCAGCAACTCTTAAAGATTTAGAATAAACTAATCCACCCAAAGACATTACCGCAATTTCACTTGTGCCACCTCCAATATCAACAATCATTGAACCAGTTGCTTCAGAAATTGGAAGATTTGCTCCAATTGCTGCTGCAATTGGTTCTTCAATTAATTGTACTCTTCTAGCACCTGCCGCAAGAGCACTATCTTGAATTGCTTTTCTCTCAACTGGAGTAGAGCCAGTTGGAACACAAATCAAAATTCTAGGATTTGCAAATGTGCTTCCCTTATGAACTTTTTTGATAAAATGTTTGATCATTTCCTCAGTGACTATAAAATCAGCAATTACTCCATCTCTTAAAGGTCTAATTGCACTTATATTTCCAGGTGTTCTTCCAAGCATTGTCTTTGCTTCATCTCCAACAGCTAATACATTTTTCTTTCCACCTTGATCAACTATTGCAACAACTGAAGGCTCGTTGAGAACTACGCCTTGACCTTTTAAAACCACAAGTGTGTTTGCTGTTCCAAGATCGATTGCCATATCTTGGCTCCATATTTTTTTTACACTATCAAATAATCCCATTATATCCCTCTTACTTTCTGACTTTCTTGCTCCATTGGAGCTGTTTTATCTCGTTTAATAATCATTTTATTTAAAGAATTAATATATGCATTTGCTGATGCTACTAGGGTATCCGTATCAGCAGCTTGACCAACTGTAGTTTTTCCTTTTTCCTCAATTTTTACACTTACTGTAGCTTGAGCATCAGTACCCTCGGTTACAGCATGTACTTGGTATAATTGTAAATTTACATCATGTGGAAATAATGTTTTAATGCATTTAAAAATTGCATCAACTGGACCATCTCCAGTTTCTGATGCTTGTTTAACATTACCATACACATCTAAAGTCATCTCTGCTCTTTGAGGTTCACCTGTTCCAGCAAAAACTTTTAGAGATTTAAGGCTGATTGCATTTACTTTATTATCAATAATTAAGCTGTCATCTATAAGCGCAATTATATCATCATCATAAACATGCTTTTTTTTGTCTGCTAAAACTTTAAACTTAGCAAAAGCATTACCAACAACGTCATCAGTTAAATCTGGATATCCTAAACTATTTAATTTATCCTTAAAAGCATGTCTGCCAGAATGTTTACCCATTACTAATGAGGTTTGTTTAACACCAACACTCTCAGGTGTCATAATTTCATAAGTTTGTCTATTTTTAAGCATACCATCTTGATGGATGCCCGCTTCATGAGCAAAAGCATTTTTTCCAACAATTGCTTTATTATATTGTACTGGAAATCCTGTTGCGTTTGACACAATTTTAGACGCTTTACTAAGAAGTGTTGTATTAATTCCTGTTTCATAAGGCATTAAATCAGGTCTTGTTTTTATTGCCATTACAACTTCCTCCAGCGCTGCATTTCCAGCTCTTTCTCCTAGACCATTAATAGTACACTCAATTTGTCTTGCACCAGCCTGAACTCCTGCTAAAGAATTTGCTACTGCTAAACCTAAATCGTTATGACAGTGCGTAGATAAAATTGCTTTATCTATATTTGGAACTTTGTTTAATAATGTTTCAATAATCTTTGTGAACTCAGATGGAATAGTATAGCCAACTGTATCAGGGATATTTATTGTTGTTGCTCCATTTTTTATTGCAAGCTCTACAGTCTTACACATAAAATCCATATCTGTTCTTGTGCCATCTTCGCATGACCATTCAACATCATCAGTAAATTTTCTAGCATAAGCTACATGCTGTCCAATAGACTCGTAAACATCTTCAGGCGACATATTTAATTTATGCTTCATGTGAAGAGGACTTGTTGAAATAAATGTATGGATTCTAAATTTTGCCGCATGTTTTAAAGCTTCATAAGCTATATCAATGTCTTTTTTGGAATGCCTAGATAAACCTGCAGGAATAGATTTTTTTAAAATTTTACTAACTTCAGTTACTGCTTCAAAGTCTCCAGGAGATGCAATCGGAAAACCCGCCTCAATAATGTCTATGCCTAATTCGTCAAATACTTTCGCTATTTGGATTTTTTCTTCCAAACTCATAGATGCACCTGGTGATTGCTCACCATCTCGCATAGTAGTATCAAAAATTATAACTCTATCTTTACTGCTCATAACTAAATTTTATAGAAAATTCATATTACAATCTATAAGTGAGAATGCAAAATAAATGTTAGATTCAAGGTGTATTTTTAAGACCTTTTTGGGTCTTTATCAAAATTTAACTTTTGTCGCTATCAACTAGTTTTTTCTTACCGATCCACGGCATCATAGCTCTTAGTTCAGCACCAACTTTTTCTACAGAATGCTCAGCTAGCTTAGCTCTAGTTGCTAAAAAGTTTTTCTGACCATTTTTACATTCATCCATCCACTCTTTAGTAAATTTTCCTGACTGAATATCAGACAATACTTCCTTCATTCTTTTTTTAGTTTCTTCCTTATTAATAATTCTTGGTCCAGATTGGTATTCACCATACTCAGCTGTGTTTGATATTGAATAATTCATATTTGCAATCCCACCTTCATAAATTAAATCAACAATCAACTTTACTTCGTGTACAGTTTCAAAATATGCCATCTCAGGCTCATAACCTGCCTCAACTAAAGTCTCATAACCATTTTTAATTAATTCTACCAGTCCTCCACAAAGAACTGTTTGTTCACCAAACAAATCTGTTTCAACTTCGTCTTTAAAAGTGGTTTCAATAATTCCAGACCTTCCACCACCAACAGCTGAAGCATATGATAATGCCAAGTCTCTTGCTTTACCTGATCCGTTTTGATGTACCGCAAATAAACATGGTACTCCTCCACCTTTTTCATATTCACTTCTAACTAAATGACCAGGTCCTTTAGGAGCAACCATAAATACATCTAAATCTTTTCTTGCTTTGATTAAATCATAATGAACATTTAATCCATGAGCAAATGCAATACTGGTTCCTTCTTTTACTCTCTGCTCTATATGATTTTTATAAATTTCTGCCTGTAATTCATCTGGAGTTAAAATCATTACTACATCTGCCCAAGCAGCTGCATCAGATAAATTCATAACCTTTAAACCTTTTGACTCCGCTTTTGCCACGCTTGATGAGCCGTCTCTTAGTGCAACCACAATATCTTTGACACCACTATCTTTAAGATTTAATGCATGAGCGTGTCCTTGGCTACCATAACCAAATATAGCAATCTTTTTATTTTTAATTAAATCTACATCTGCATCTTTTTCATAAAACATTTTCATATTCTCTCTCCTTTGTAATTAATTAAATATTTTAGCACCCCTTGTCATCGCAACTGCCCCGGTTCTAGAAGCGCTAATAAGTCCCCAAGGTTTTAATTTTTTACTAATTTTGTCAATTTCTCTTCTAAGTGCTGTTATTTGAATAACTTTAGATGTTTTAGTTTCATCTAAAATAACTAAATCAAATTTTTTACAAGCATTTAAACATTTTTCCATTTTCTTTTTTTTTCCAGTAATTTTAAATAATGCCATTTCTTTAAATATGACATTTTTATCCTCTCTTTTAAATTCTGCAACTTTATGGACAGGCACTAATTTAGCTAATTGAAGTTTGATTTGGTCAATTACTTGGGGTGTCCCTGTAGTAACAATTGTAATTCTAGAAATGTTTTTAACTGCATCTACTTCTGCTACTGCTAAAGACTCAATATTGTATCCACGGCCTGAAAAAAGTCCAACAACTCTTGCAAGCACACCGGCCTCATTATCAACCCAAACTACAAATATATATGTATCTGATTTCTCTCTTTTAGTCGGAACACTATAAGCTGATTTTGATTTTGGCATTATATCTAAACTAAGGCTTTGCCTTTACCCTTGATTTTGTTCTCTTCCTGATCATTAGGTCCTAATATCATCTGATTATGAGGTTTTCCTGAAGGTATCATTGGGAAACAATTTTCATTAGGATCAACATGACAATCAAAAATAACTGGACCTTCATAATCTATCATTTCTTGAATTTTCTCATCTAACTCAGAAGGGTTTTCTGCTTTAATTCCCTTACAGCCATAAGCTTCAGCCATTTTTATAAAATCAGGAAGTGCTTCAGAGTAACTCTCTGAGTAGTTTTTTTCATGTAAAAGCTCTTGCCATTGCCTAACCATTCCCATGTACTGATTATTCAAAATGAAAATTTTAATTGGTAAGTTGTATTGAACTGCAGTGGACATTTCTTGCATTGTCATTAATACAGAGGCTTCACCAGCAATATCAACTACTAACTTTTCTGGGTGAGCAATTTGCACACCTACTGCTGCAGGTAATCCATAACCCATTGTACCTAAACCTCCAGATGTCATCCATCTATTTGGTTTATTAAATTTGTAATATTGTGCTGCCCACATTTGATGCTGACCAACTTCTGTTGTTACATAAGTATCTTTATCTTTTGTTAACTCATACAATCTTTGAACTGCATATTGAGGCTTGATGCTATCATTACTGTTAACAAAATTAAGGGAGCCTTTGCCTCTCCATTTTTGTATTTGTTCCCACCACTTAGCAATATTTGATTTATTGGATTTGCTATGACCATTTTTTCTCTTTAGGATTGTTTTATTTACTTTATCAATTACTTTCGTAACATCTCCTACTATAGCAAGATCAACTTTTATAATTTTATTTATAGACGAAGGATCTATATCAATATGAACTTTTTTTGAGTTTGGTGAAAATTCATCTATTTTTCCAGTGATACGATCATCAAATCTTGCACCAATGTTTATTAAAAGATCGCAATCATGCATAGCATTGTTGGCCTCATAAGTTCCATGCATACCTAACATTCCAAGGAATTGATTATCATCACCTGGATATGCGCCTAAACCTTGAAGTGTAGAGGTGATTGGGAAACCTGTTAATTCGACAAACTCTCTTAATGCATCACTTGCCTTAGGTCCTGAATTAATTACTCCACCACCGCTATAAATAATTGGTTTTTTCGCATTTTTTAATAAATCAATTAATTGATCTATGTGTTTTTGAGAAAATTTATTATTAGATTTTCCATTTAATTTTTTTTCTTTTTTAGGTTTTTTATATTTAGTTTTTGCAAATTGAATATCTTTTGGAATATCAACTAAAACAGGACCTGGTCTTCCTGTAGTTGCAACTTTAAATGCTTCATGCACTATTTCTGATAAATCATTTATATCTTTTACTAACCAATTATGTTTTGTGCAGGGCCTGGTGATACCGGTGGTATCACATTCTTGAAATGCATCAGTTCCTATTAAATGGGTTGGAACTTGACCAGAAATACAAACCAATGGAACCGAGTCCATATATGCATCTGTTAATGCGGTAACAACATTGGTAGCGCCGGGTCCAGACGTAACTAAAACAACTCCAGGCTTACCTGATGATCTCGCATATCCTTCAGCAGCATGACCAGCCCCTTGTTCGTGCCTCACCAATATATGTTTAATAGAAGTATGATTTTTAAGTTCATCATAGATCGGTAAAACTGCTCCACCAGGATATCCAAAAATATGTTCTACCTTTTGATCTTCAAGGCATTTAAAAACAATTTCTGCTCCTGTGTATAATTTTGGCATCTCGCAATCTAGCTGAAGTTGTGCTGATTGGTCAAGTTTTGATTGAGATATTTAAATTTTTTTTAAAAAATTATTTAATTCATTTGGTTTTAATTTGAGCCAAGTATTCATATTGCCTCTTGCCCATGTGCTTTGTCTTTTAGCGTATTGCCTAGTTTTTATTGATATATTTTCAATAATATCATGCAAATCTTTTTTATTATTTAAGTATTGTCTGATTTCATTGATACCAATAGCCTTATTAACACTTTTGTCTTTTTTGACCTTTAATTTGATAAAATTTTTTACTTCTTTAATTGCTCCATTTTTAATCATTTCTTTAGATCTGAGATTAATTCTCTCAATCAATTCCAAACGAGGAAAGTCAATATAAATTTTATAAAAATCACTTTTTTGAAAATTAGACTTAGTATTTTTGTACCATTCATAAATTGATTTCTTGGTATATAATTTTACTTCATATGCTCTTATGGATCTATGTGGATCAGTTGGATTAATTTTGTTTTTAGAGGCTGCGTCAAGTTTTAAAAGTTTATTATAAAACTTGTCTTGACCTACTTTTGAATGCATTAATCTTATTTGATTTCTAATCTTTATGGGTATGGTTGGAATTTTTACTAGTCCATCAGTTAATGCCTTAAAATATAAACCTGTACCTCCTACAAGGATTGGAATTTTTTTTCTTTTTTTTATTTCTTCAATTTTTTTTAAAACTAATTTCAACCAATTCCCAGTTGAAAAATTTTTTTTAACATCATGAAAGCCATATAAATGATGTCTTATTTTTTGATATTTTTTTTGATCTGGTCTTGCTGAAAGAACCTTTAATTGCTTATAAACTTGCATGCTATCTGCATTTATAATTTCTCCATTTACTTTTTTGGCAAGCTTAATAGCAAAACTTGATTTTCCTGAAGCAGTTGGTCCAGAAATTAGTATAATCTTGGATTTAAAATCCATGATTAGTCTAACTTAATTCCAATATATCTTCTCTGATTTTGATTGTTATAAATTGCAAGTAATATCGTTTTTTGATTTGAGTTTAAAACTTGCTTAGTAATTTGTTTTAAATCATCAATTGATTTTATTCTTTCATTTTGAGCCTCAACAATAATACTGTTCAACTCAATTGAACCAGCTAAAGGACTATTATTTTGAATGCTAGTGATTACAAGTCCAGTAGTTTGATTTGGTAACTTACGATTTTTTATATCTTCTTTGTTAAGAGATCTGACAGTAATTTTTAAATCTTCAATTTGATCAGTAGTATCTATTGTTTTTTGTTTTTTACTAACTTTAAAATCTTCAGATGTTTCAAGTCTTCCAAGTAAAACATTTTTTATAATTTCTTGTTTATCTCTCCATATTTTAACTTCAACGTTCTTACCGACCTGTGTTCTAGCAACTATTGCAGGAAGTTCTTTCATTTGATTAATTCTTTTACCGTTAAATTCTAAAATGATATCGCCAGCTTTTATCCCAGCTTTTTCTGATGGACTGTTTTCTGCAACACTTGCAACTAAGGCACCTCTTGGTTTATCTAATTTTTCAACCTCTGCAATTTCTTTTGTGACATCTTGTATTCTTACACCTAACCATCCTCTTTTAGTTTCTCCAAATTCTATCAGTTGATTAATCACAATTTGAGCACTGTTGGATGGAATTGAAAATCCAATACCAATTGAACCATTTCTTCCTAAAATAGCAGTATTAATTCCTATAACATTTCCCTCCATATCAAATAATGGTCCACCAGAATTTCCTGAATTAATTGATGCATCAGTTTGAATGAAATCTTCATATCTAGATAGTCCAATTGATCTGTTTCTTGCTGAAATAATTCCAGCTGTAACTGTGCCTCCTAAACCAAATGGATTTCCAATTGCAATCACCCAGTCTCCTATTCTAGCTTTATCCGAATCACCAAAAGCAACAGGTATAAACTTTTCATTAGTTTCTAACTGCAAAACAGCTATATCCATTAGTGGATCTGCTCCTAAAACTTTTGCCTTAAACTCTTGATCACCATTTACTCTAACGATTATGTCGTCCGCATCTTGGATTACATGATTGTTAGTTATAACAATTCCTTTTTCATCAATTATAAATCCTGATCCTAATGCAGCTGATTGCCTTTCTTGAGGATCTCCAAACTCTTTAAACATGTCACCAAAAGGTGATCCTGGAGGAAATTGAAATGGAAGTGGATTAGATTTTGTAACTACTGTTGTTGATGTCGAAATATTTACAACAGATGGCATTAATTTTTCAGCAAGATCAGCAAAGGACTCAGGAACAGGTTTAGAATAAGATTGGTTAAAAAAATTAAAAGAAATAATTATAGTGATAAAAATGATTTTAATTTTTTTCATTTTAACTTTTTATATAATAAATAATTATAAATCCTATAATTGAAAAGATTAGTCCACCAGTTCTTAATTGACTATCTTTTACAAATTCTAATTTTTTTAACATATTTTTCATTTTTGCTGGAAATATGGCATATAAAATTCCTTCTATGAATAAGAATAAACCAAAAGCTATGGCTAGCTCATTCATTTAAAAATTACTGTTGGATTTCAGGTTTTATATTACCAAAAAATTTGAAGAATTCACTATCAGGAGATAGAATTAAAGAAGTTTCTCCTCCAATTAATGCTTTTTCATAAGCTTGCATTGCTCTATAAAATGCAAAAAATTCTGGATCTTGACCAAAGGCATCAGCAAAGATTTTATTTCTTAAACCATCACCTTCCCCTTTCATAATCTCTGACTGTTTTTGAGATTCAGCGAGGATAACAGTGACTTCTTTATCTGCAGTTGAAGTAATTGTAACTGCCATCTCTGCACCTTTTGCTCTAAATTCTTTTGCTTCTCTTTCCCTTTCGGTTTGCATTCTTCTGTAAATTGCATCACTATTTGCTTGTGGAAGATCAGCTCTTTTTATCCTCACATCAACAATAGTAATTCCAAAGTTTTTAGCCTCGTTATTTACACCTTCTTTAATCAAGGCCATTTGTTTTGATCTATCCTGAGAAAGTAATGTTTGGAGTTCTTCTTGACCTAAAACATTTCTAATTCTTGAGTTTATAATTGTAGATAATCTTGATCTCGCAACCCTTTCATCACCAACAGAAATGTAAAACTGAAGTGGATCAACAATTTTAAATCTTGCAAATGCATCAACTATTAAACGTTTTTGATCAGATGCTATAACCTCCTCTGGTGGTGTATCCAAGTTTAATATTCTCTTATCAAGATAAACTACATTTTGAATAAATGGAATTTTGAAATTTAAACCAGGTTTTGTAATTATTCTTTTTGGATCACCAAATTGAAGAATTATAGCCTGATTGACTTCCTTAACAATTATTACTGACAAGAAAGCTAAAATACCTAATGCAATAATTAATCCACCTAAAATTTTTCCAGCTCTCATTTAGTTAGTCACTTTCTTTTTTAATTCAGGAAGTGGTAAGTATGGCACTACTCCTGAACCTGCATTTTTTTCAATAATTACTTTATCGATATCTGCTAAAACCTTTTCCATTGTCTCTAAATACATTCTTTCCTGAGTTACTACTTTTGCATTTTTGTACTCATTATATATGGATACAAATCTACTTGCTTCACCTTCTGCCTTAGCTACAACTTCTTTTTTATAAGCTTCAGCAGCCTGTAAGATTTTTTGACCTTCCCCCCTAGCTCTAGGGATAACATCGTTTGCATAAGCTTCAGCCTCATTTTTAGATCTTTCCATATCAGCTCTTGCAGCCTGTACATCTCTAAATGCATCAATTACTTGATCTGGTGGGTCAGCTTTTTGAGTTTGAACTTGCGTAATTTGAATTCCACTCTCATAATCGTCCAAAATATTCTGTATAATTTCTTGTGTCTCTACTTCAATTTTAGATCTACCTTCTGTTAAAATTGGTTGAATATCACTTTTTGCAATAACCTCTCTCATAGCAGTTTCTGCAGCTGCTTTAACTGTTCCCTCAGGGTCTTGAATTTTAAATAAAAAATTTCCTGCATCTTTAATTACCCAAAATACAGAGAAATCTATGTTAACTATGTTTTCATCACCAGTCAGCATTAAACTTTCTTGTGGAACGTCTGCAACTCCCCCGCCTGTTGAAAAACCACTGTCTCTCTCAGATCTAAAACCAATATCTATTCGGTTTACTTTTGTAACCTTTGGGGTTAGTACATTTTCTACTGGAAAAGGGATATGATAATTTAATCCTGGTTGAGTAGTTTTAATAAATTTTCCAAATCTTAATACAACACCCTGTTCGTCAGGTAGAACTCTATAAAGTCCACTTGCTAACCAAACAAAAGCTAAAACTACTAGAATTAATCCTATAGATTTACCACCCGATGATTTTCCACCGGGTAAAAATTTTTTAATCTTGTCTTGAATTTCTTTTATGATTTCGTCAATATTTGGTGGTCTTGGACCTCTTCCTGATCCATTATTATTTCCACCACCTGGAGGCGCACCCCATGGACTTCCACCTCTACCTCTGAAATCGTCTGACATATGCAAAAGTATATAGTGTCTTTATTACAAAAAACAAGTAATGATAGTTATATGTCAGATAAAAAGCCCGAACTTAGTGCCGCAATGAAACAGAAGCTTGAACCTAAGAAATTCACAAAAAATCCTATATTAGGAACCAAATTTACAATAGCAATTTCAAGCGCAAAGGGTGGTGTAGGAAAATCTACCTTTGCTACAAATCTAGCCTTGGCTCTAAAACAAGTTGGATGCAGAGTGGGATTGTTAGATGCAGATATTTATGGTCCATCAATTCCAAAGATGTTTGATATTAATGAAAAACCAAAAAGTGACGGTCAAAAATTAGAACCAATTGTCAAGTATGATATTCAATGTATGTCGATTGGCTTCTTAACTGACCAACAAACACCTATGATATGGCGTGGTCCAATGGTTACAAGTGCAATAAAAACTTTTACTCAAAAAGTTAGTTGGAAAGATTTAGATTTTATTATTGTTGATATGCCTCCTGGCACAGGTGATACTCAACTAACCTTTTCTCAAGAAATAAAAATGGATGGTGCAATAATTGTTTCTACCCCACAAGAGGTTGCTCTTTTAGATGTCAAAAGAGGTATAAAAATGTTTGATAAACTTGGGGTAAAAATCTTAGGGTTAGTTGATAATATGAGTTTTTTTATTGGAGATGATGGTAAAAAATATAAAATATTTGGTGAAGGTGGTGTTAAAAAAACTGCAGAAGAATTTGAAAAAGAATTTTTTGGTGAAATACCAATTAATCCTGAAGTAGGGAAAACTTCAGATGAAGGAAAACCTTTAGTAGAGGCAAATCCGGATCACAAAATTTCAAAAATATATTTAGATTTTGCTAACAAAATTAAATCAACTTATCTTTAAGATCAAATGCAATCATTAACTCATTCCACTCTCTTTTTGAAAGTCCTGAACTCTCTACGTCAACATTTTCACCCTTAATAAGTTTTTGAATAATTAATTTTCCTTTAGCTGAAACCTCAGTACCCCCAACTCTATAATCCATAAAAGCTTCATAAGTTGTAGGAACCCATTTTTTCACTGTATCTAACATTATATCTGCGTAAACTCTTATTTCATATTGTGCGTGACTATCAGCTCTTAATCTTAAAAAGTTCATTAGGTTTAAAAGATCAGTTTTCCAGTACCATTGTGTATAGGTGTTTAAGGTCAAGTTCATCCTTGCAAGTTCTCTTGCTAAGCCTTTTTTATTTTCATCTATAGTTGAGCCATCAAATCTCTCATTAAGCATTGTTTCATAATTGTCATAAGTTCTCTCAGCATCACTTTTCAAAAGTTCTAAAACCTCCACAGCTTGTTTACCCTCCAACACATCTCCTCTACCTTGCCTATTACTGGTAGATTGAGCAGCTAAGTTTTCTTGCGTGGGTAAGTAAAATTCTTTATCTAAAATAGAATATCTTGCAGAGTATTCATTAACATTAGCTGTTCTGTGTCTAATCCATTGTCGAGCAATAAATATTGGTAACTTTATATGATATTTTATCTCACACATTTCAAAAGGAGTGCTGTGCCAATGCCTCATTAAATACTTTATCAACCCTTTATCTGTGGATACTTGTTTTGTGCCTTTCCCATAAGAAACTCTTGCAGACTGAACAATTGAGCTATCATCTCCCATATAATCCACCACTCGGACAAAACCATGGTCTAACGCAGGAATTGCCTCATAAAGAATATTTTCAAGCTCTGATACTGTAACTCTTTTAGTTTGATTGCTTTGAGATTGTTGATTTTTTATTTCTTCTGCTTGTTCTTTGGTAAGTTTCATGATTATTATTGAATCTGTTGTAATTCCTTTTATATTAATAGTGTTGGTTTTCCAACTACGACGATAAACGAATTTCGTAATAACCATTGCGGACGTGGGGGCAGTACCCACCACCTCCACCATACAACTTATGGGGGTGAACTAGATTCGACGGATGACTAAAGGTTATTCTTTCGTTCGGGATTGTTCCACCGTGACGGGCTAATTTATAATTGCTAACGAAAGTTACGCACTTGCTGCCTAATTAACTTAGTTAATTAAGCAAACGGGGTTCGGGGCACCTGGCAACAGAACGCCCCTTAATTAAAATAATTATTTTTTTAACTCTGCTTGAGCTGCCGCTAGTCTAGCGACTGGAACTCTATATGGGGAACAAGACACATAATTAAGTCCTGCTTTGGCGCAAAAAGAAATACTTTTAGGATCGCCTCCGTGCTCTCCACATATACCTAGTTTGATCTTTTTATTTTGGCTCTTACCTTTTGCTACAGCAATCTCAACTAAATCTGAAACCCCTTCATCAATTGATATGAAAGGATCAATAGAAAATATTTTATTTTCTAAGTAATCATTTAAAAATTTCCCACTATCATCTCTACTTATTCCAAAAGTGGTTTGAGTTAAATCATTAGTTCCAAAACTAAAGAATTCTGCATGTTTTGCTATTTCTTTAGCCTTAATAGCTGCTCTTGGAAGTTCAATCATTGTCCCAACCATAAAGTCTATTTTTAATTTATTTTCTTTTTGAACCATACTTGCTATCCTTTTGACTAAATCTTTCATTATTTTAATTTCAGCCTCTGTAGAAACTAGAGGAATCATTATTTCAGGAAAAGCTGACTTAATTTTACTTTTTTTAAGCTCACATAATGCTTCAAAAATAGCTCTACATTGCATCTCATATATTTCAGGAAATGATATAGCTAATCTGCAACCTCTGTGACCTAGCATTGGGTTTTGTTCATGAAGTTCCTCTATCCTTGTTTCAATTTCTTTTACTGAAAGATTAACAGTTTCTGCTAATTCGGTGATTTCTTTATTTGTTCTTGGTAAAAATTCATGTAGTGGAGGATCTAACAATCTTACTGTAACTGGTAAGCCGTTCATAATCTTAAAAATTTCAGTAAAGTCTTTTTTTTGATGTGGTAAGATTTTATCTAAAGCTTTAGCTCTGTCTTCTTTGGTTTTAGATAGGATCATTTCCCTAACAGATAAAATTCTTTCTTCATCAAAAAACATGTGCTCGGTTCTACAAAGTCCAATGCCTTCAGCACCAAAATCTTTAGCAGTTTTAGTATCTTTTGGAGTTTCTGAATTTGTTCTTATATTTAATTTTCTATAACTATCAGCCCACGACATTAATTTTGAAAAATCTCCAGATATTTCTGGTTTTACAGTAGCAACACTACCTTCGATTATTCTTCCTGTTGAGCCGTCTATAGTTATTATATCTCCTTCTTTAATTTCAATTGATGATGTTTTAAATGATTTATTTTCATAATTGATATCAATTTCACTTGACCCAGAAACGCAAGGCCTTCCCATTCCTCTTGCTACGACTGCTGCATGACTTGTCATCCCACCTCTTGCAGTTAATATTCCTTTGGCTGCATGCATTCCTTGTATATCTTCTGGAGAGGTTTCTACTCTAACTAATATTGTGTCCTGCATCATGGATGTTAGCCTTTCTGCCTCTTCAGATGTGAATACAACTTTACCACTCGCAGCGCCTGGTGAAGCAGGCAGGCCATTTGCAATTATATTTATTGAACTTTTTTCGTCTAGAGTTGGATGAAGAAGTGTATCAAGTGAATGCGGATCAATTCTTAATACAGCCTCTTTTTTTGAGATTAATTTTTCTTTAACCATATCAACTGCAATTTTAACTGCAGATTTTGCAGTTCTTTTTCCAGAACGTGTTTGAAGCATCCACAGCTTTTTATTTTCAACTGTAAACTCTACATCTTGCATATCTTTGTAATGCTTTTCTAATTTTTTTAGGATCTTATAAAGTTGTTTATAAACTTTAGGCATTGACTCTTCCATAGATGGATCTTTAACTTTAGCATTTTGTCTAGCTTTTTTAGTTATATATTGTGGAGTTCTTGTTCCAGCTACAACATCCTCTCCTTGTGCATTAATTAAATACTCTCCATAAATTTCGTTTTCACCATCTGATGGATTTCTTGTAAAAACAACACCAGTTGCACAGTCGTCTCCCATATTTCCAAAAACCATTGATTGAACATTAACCGCTGTACCCCACTCTGCAGGTATGTGATTTAGTTTTCTATAGATTTTGGCTCTCTTACTATCCCAAGACAAAAATACTGCACTGATTGCTCCTAACAACTGTTCATGAACATCTTGTGGAAAATCTCTATTTGCTTTTTCCTTAACTGTTCTTTTAAAATCTTCAATTAATCCATCCCAGTCATTTTCATCTAAATCAGTATCTAACAAAACACCCTTTGTAAGTTTGTAATTCTCGATTAATTCCTCAAAATGATACCCTTCAACGCCCATTACTACATTGCCATACATTTGAATAAACCTTCTGTAGCTATCTTTGGCAAATCGACCATTAGATGTTTTTGACGCTAGGGCTTTAACAGTCTTATCGTTTAATCCTAAATTTAAAATTGTATCCATCATACCGGGCATAGAAACTCTCGCTCCAGATCTGACTGAAAGTAATAATGGATTTTTTAAATCACCAAATATTTTTGAAACTTCTTTTTCAACAGCCTTTAATTCTTTTTTAATTAATATGATTATATTTTTATTAAGTTTTTTTTTATCTTTATAAAATAAATCACATACTTTTGTAGAAAGAGTAAATCCAGGTGGAACTGGTAATCCCATTCGACCCATTTCTGAAAGATTAGCACCTTTTCCACCCAAAAAATTTTTGGGGATTTTAATTTTTTTGGTTTCTTTAGATTTAAAATTTAAAATTAGTTTTTTCATTTTGGGAGTCTACTAAAGAAAAATTAACATAGTTGTTGAAGGTTTTACATAAGATTTGAATAAGTTCTAGTCTATTTTTTCGAATACCTGGGTCAACGTCATTGACTATAACATTGTCAAAAAAATCGTTAATTACTTTTTTAGCATCTAATAAATTATCTAGAGTTTCAGAATAAACTTCATCTTTATTAATTGAAGAAAAATATTTCCTTAAATCATTTATTTTTTTAAACAAATTTTTTTCAAAATCAGTCTTGAAAACACCAGGGTCGGTTGTATTTGAAAGATCAAAATTCTGTCCTTTCAACTCATTTTCTAAGATGTTTGAGGCTCTTTTGTAACTTGATATTATTTCGTGTCCATTTGATTTAGAAATTATTTTGTCTAAATATTTTGCCTTTTCAAAAATTACTACAAGTTGATCTAAATTATGTGAATTGATAGATGCTTGAATAATATCATTACGAATATTTTCTTCTTTCATATAGAATTTTAGTCGGTCTATTAAAAATTCAGAAAGTTCTTTTTGAAGTAGTTTATTTTCAAATTTGAAGCCTTGATCTATGTAAAGTGAAGCTGAATAGTTTATCAAATCTCTTATTTTAATATGATTTTTATTTTCGACAATTATTCTAATTACTCCTAAAGTTAGTCTTCTAAGAGCAAATGGATCTTTAGAACTTGTTGGCTTTTGGTTAATTCCAAAAAAACCAACAAGGGTATCTATTTTATCTGAAAGAGCTAGTGCTATACTAAAAGGCTTTTTGGGAACCTTAGACCCAGGCCCTGAAGGTAAATATTGTTCACTTATTGATAGTGCTACATCTTTGTCAAAACCTTGTGCCTCTGAAAAATAACCACCCATAATCCCTTGAAGCTCAGGAAACTCACCTACTAGTTCAGATAATAAATCGACTTTAGAGATTGATGCTGATAATTCTGCTTTTTCTTTGCTTATTAATAGTTGATCTGAAAGAATTCCTCCTAGCTTTCTCATTCTTTGAACTTTATCAAAATAACTTCCCAAACCTTTAAAATAATTCATAGATTTTAAATTTGTGACTTGTTTTACTAAATTTTGAGATTTATCTTTTTGCCAAAAGAATTTTGCATCGGTAAGTCTTGCTTCCACTACTCTCTCGTTACCAAGCTTTATTAAACCTTTAAGATCTTTCTTGTTTGAAACAACTAAAAATTCGTTCGTAATACCTCCCTTATTATCAAAAGTAGGGAAATATTTTTGATGGTATTGCATTGTGATTATTAAAATCTCTTTTGGTATTTTTAAAAACTTTTTATCAAACTGACAGACAAGAATATTGGGTTGATCTATTAAATCAACAACTTCTTCCAACAGCTTTGAATTTTGCTCAATAACAATATTTTTCTTTTTTAAAAGTAAATGAAATTTTTTTTCAATAATTTTTTTTCTTTCAACTGGATCAATTATTATTTGTTTCTTTTTAAAGAAATTTTTATATTTTTTAAAATCAGAAAATTTTTTTTTCTTTTCTTCAAAATCTTTATCTACAAAAGTTAAATTAGATGAATGAATATGATGAAATTTAAATATTAGTGTTTTTTTATTAAAGATTGCCAAAATAGACTTTAGTGGTCTACCCCAATTTAAGCTAAAATCCCCCCAGCGCATTGATTTTTTCCATTGAATTTTATTTAATATTTTTGGAACAAACTCTTCTAATAACTCGTGGGTATAAAGTTTTTTTGATTTTGTTTTAAAAAAGAAAAAGTTACCTTTTTCTGTTTTTTTTTCATAAAGATTTTGTTTTAGAGTTTGATTTGATCGTATAAAGCCCTCTATAGCTAGATCTGGGGCCTTTGTACTTGGACCTTTTACTTCCTCAGACTTCAGCATTGTTTGTTTTTGAAGCCCTTCAAATAATATTACCAATCTATTCGGTGTTGAATAGGAAGAACTTCTTTTAAATGAAATAGATTTCTCTTCAAAGAAATCATTAAAAGATTTCAATAAGTTTTCCCTTAAATTTTTTTGAAGACCTGCAGGTATTTCCTCGCTAAATAATTCTAAAAAAAACTCAGACATTTTTTAATTTTGACTATCTATCCAAATCCCAGCAGCAGACTTTGTGATGTCACGAATTCTTCCAATATAACCTGCTCTTTGTGCGACACTTATTGCTCCCCTAGCATCTAAAATGTTAAATACGTGGCTTGCTTTTAAACATTGATCATACGCAGGTAGTGAAACCTTTTTTTCAACTAATGATTTTGCTTCTGTCTCATGCATATCAAACATTTTGAATAATTGTTCGATATTAGCATGCTCGAAATTATAAGCAGAAAACTCTTTTTCAGCCTGGTGAAAAACTTCTCTATATTTTATATCCTCATCATTCCATAACAAATCGTAAACATTTTTTTGTTGTTGAGTAAACATACAAATCCTCTCTAAACCATAAGTAATTTCTACTGAAACTGGTTTACATTCATAACCAGCCATCTGTTGAAAGTAAGTGAATTGAGTGATCTCCATTCCATCACACCAAACTTCCCAACCTAAACCAGCTGCACCTAATGTAGGACTTTCCCAGTCATCTTCAACAAACCTGATATCATGATCATTGTGATGAATTCCAATTGTAGTAAGACTATTTAGATATAGTTTTTTTATATTTTCAGGAGAAGGTTTGATCAAAACTTGAAATTGATAATAATGTTGAAGTCTATTAGGATTTTCACCATACCTACCATCAGTTGGTCTTCTTGATGGCTGAACATAAGCGGTTTTCCATGGTTGAGTGCCCAAAGACCTAAGGGTTGTAGCAGGATGGAACGTGCCAGCTCCAACTTCCATATCATATGGCTGAAGAATAATACATCCTTGTTTGCTCCAAAATTTTTGAAGATTTAAAATAGTTTCTTGGAAAGTTTGAAATTTTGGTTTTTGTTTTTTTTTATTTTTATTTTTAGAAACCATATCTTTGCCAGATTGACCTCTCATCTAAAATATTTGCAAATTGATCTACTTGATTAGAGGAAGAAAGCTTTTGACTTAACCATCCTTTAGTTTTTTCAAATTTTTTAATTATTACATCATCTCCATACTTTTCTTTCAAAATTTCATGGGCGTTTCCTATTCCATCTACTAATCCCAATGTTTTTGATTTACTACCTGACCAAAATTCACCCGAAAAAAGTTCAACTTCAGATTTTTTTAATTTAGTACCTCTGCTTTTCTCAACAACATCAATAAAATCTTTATGTAAATCTAACTGAATATTTTTGAGTCTCTCTATATCTTCATTTTTTTCTTCAAGAAAAGGATCTAGAGTGCTTTTATTTTTACCAGCTGTATGAACTCTTCTCTCAACACCAATTTTTTTTATTAATTCTGTAAAACCAAATGACGAATAAATAACTCCAATTGATCCTATAATAGAACTTGAGTTTGCATAAATTTCATCCCCAGCACATGCAATAAGATAGCCCCCAGACGCGGCTACATCCTCTGCAAATACTATTACTTGTTTGTTGTTTTTTTTTGCTTGCTGTCTTATAAAGCTATAAATTAGATGGGATTGAACAGGAGATCCACCTGGTGAATTTATAGTAATTGCAACACATTTGGCTTTTTTCAATGAAAAAGCTTTTTTAATTATCTCTTCTTGGCCAGCAAAATCTATGCCTTGTTTAAATTTTCCTGCATTTCCTATCACGCCACTAAGCTTTAAATGAGCTACTATTTTTTTCTTTTTAAAAAAAGAGAACATAAATATTTCTTATAGAATTATTAGTTGAATATAAAGACTACTTATAATTGAAGAATAAGGTGCGTCAATTGATAAGTAATAAATAAAAGTTAATTATACTAGTTTAAATTTAATATGGGATCAGTCATTCAGCTTAAAAATCAGATAAATAATTCTTATTTTCAATTAAAGGATTCACTTGAAGACAAGCTTATTCTAACTGAGGAAAAAATTAAAACTAAATTAATTAGCGATGTAGAGCTAGTTCAAAAAATGACTGATTACCATATGAAAACTGGAGGTAAAAGGTTGAGAGCTCTACTAACTTTAGGATCTGCAAAATTATGTGGTTATACAAAAGGTTCAAGAGATGTGAATTTAGCAGCATGTGTTGAATTAATTCATAGTGCAACTTTAATGCATGATGACGTTATAGATGAAGGTATAGTTAGGAGAGGAAAAGAAACTTTAAATAAAGTTTGGAATAATCATTCATCAGTTTTAGTAGGTGACTATTTGCTAAGTAGATGCTTTGAGATGATGGTTGAAGATGGCAACATAGAAGTTCTGAAATTATTATCATCTACTTCATCAAAAATAGCTCAAGGAGAAGTTTTACAGCTTCAACATAAAGGTGAAGTCGATATGTTGGAAGAGACTTATCTAAAAATTATTTCTGCAAAGACTGCTGAACTGTTTGCAGCAGCTACAACAGTTGGTGCAATTTTATCTGGTAGTAATAAAAAAGAAAAAGATGCACTTGAATTTTATGGAAGAAATCTTGGACTTACTTTCCAAATTGCTGATGATACACTTGATTACAATGCTGAACTTAAATCATTTGGAAAGAAAATAGGACAAGATTTTTTTGAAGGAAAAATTACACTTCCAATAATTTTACTTTATCAAAAGCTGAAAATCGAAGAAAAAAATAATTTAATTAATATGTTCAGTAAAGATACTAGAGATAAAGATGATTTAGATAAAATAATTGCTTTTATTAATAAGCACAAAATTATAAATGAGTGCTACCAGAAAGCTCAACATTATATTAATCTTGCTTCAAATTCATTAAGTGTTTTTGAAGATACTAAAGAAAAAGAAATTTTAAAAAATCTAACAACATTTAGTTTATCTAGAAATTTTTAAGGGCTCAAAAGAGATCTGATCCATTCTCCTTTAGAATTTTTTGTATATTTTAATCTTTCATGAATTCTATTATCTCCATCAAGCCAGAATTCAATACTTGAGGGTGATAAGTTCCATCCTGACCAATAATTTGGTCGTGGAACCTTATTCTTATCTGAATATTTTTTTTTGTATTCCTCGATAGAATTATCTAACTGTTCTCTATCTTTAAGTTCTTTACTCTGTTTAGATGCCCATGCTCCAATTCTGCTTTCATAACTTCTTGAATTATAGTAATTATCTGCAACCTCATTAGGCACTAATGAAACTTTGCCATTAACTCTAATTTGTCTTAGTAAACTTTTCCAATGAAAGCACATTGCTACATTTGGATTTTCTTTTAATTCATGTCCTTTTTGACTATCTAAATTTGTATAAAATACAAATCCATTTTGATTGAAGTCTTTTAATAGGACCATTCTTACAGAAGGGACGTTATTTTTACTTGATGTTGCTAACGCTACTGCGTTTGGGTCGTTTGGCTCAGTTTTTTTTGCGTCTTCCATCCAAGTATCAAATAAATGAATTGGATTATCTAAATCCATAAAACAACTATTAAGCCCAAGTGAGTTTTTTTGATTCATAATTTAAACAAAATAATCTATATAATATAAATAATGTCATTTAATACTTTTGGAAAGCTATTTCGTTTCTCTACTTGGGGTGAATCTCATGGTCCTGCTATTGGCTGTATCGTTGATGGATGCCCACCTAATATTAATTTAAGCGAAAAAGATATACAAAAAGAACTGGATAAGAGAAAACCAGGACAGTCAAAATTTACAACTCAAAGAAAAGAGGACGATAAAGTTCAAATTTTATCTGGAGTTTTTGAAGGTAGAACTACTGGCACACCAATATCCTTAATTATTTACAATAAAGATATGAGATCTAAGGATTATGGAAAAATTAAGGATAAATTTAGACCTGGACACGCTGACCTTACTTACTTCAAAAAATATGGAATTAGAGACTATAGAGGTGGTGGAAGATCATCTGCAAGAGAAACTGCATCAAGAGTTGCAGCTGGTGCGATAGCAAAGTTAGTCTTACAAAATAAATTAGGTAAAAAATTCAAAGTTGTTGGTGCAGTTACGCAATTAGGTATATTGGGGTGTGATACTAACAAATGGAATGACAAAATAATTTCAAAAAATCCATTTTTTTGTCCTGACAAATCGATGATTAAACTTTGGGAAAAATATTTGTTGAGAGTAAGAAAATCTGGATCATCATGCGGTGCAGTTATTGAAATAAGAGCGAGAGGAATTCCGGTAGGATTGGGCGCACCTATTTACTCAAAATTAGACTCTGATATAGCATCTAGTTTCATGAGTATTAATGCTGTTAAAGGAGTTAATATTGGTGCAGGAATGAACTCTGCACAACTAAGTGGTGAACAAAACTCAGATGAAATTTCACAAAAAGGTAAAAAATTAAAGTTTAATTCAAATAATGCCGGTGGAATATTGGGTGGTATTTCAACTGGACAAGAAATTATTGCTTCATTTGCTGTAAAACCAACATCATCAATCTTAACAACAAGAAATACAGTCGATAAATTTGGAAAAAATACAACTATATCTGTTACAGGAAGGCATGATCCATGTGTTGGAATAAGAGCTGTACCTGTTGGTGAGGCGATGATGAATTGTGTTTTATTAGATCACTATCTAATGAATAAAGCTCAGTGTCAGTAAAAAAATTAATTTTTTACAACTTTGATAGAATTTTTATTAAATAAAATATCTAAAATTTTCTTGGAAATTTGAGAAGCATTTAATCCGGCGATTTCGTACATTTTATTTGGGGTATCTTGTTCAATAAACTTGTCTGGTAAATTCATTGATCTAAATTTTAGACCTTTATCAAATATACCTTTCTCAGCAAGTAAGTTTTTTACATGCGAGCCGAATCCTCCAATTGAACCCTCTTCAACAGAGACTAAAATTTCATGCTCTCTAGCGCATTTAATAATCAATTCTTCGTCTAAGGGTTTTGCAAACCTCGCATCAATAATAGTAGTTGAAACTCCTTTTTGTTTTAAATTTTCTGCCGCTAGTTTGCATTCTTCAAGTCTTGTGCCCAGGCTTAAAAGGCATACTTGACTACCATTTTGAATTATTCTTCCTTTTCCAATTTCAATTTTTTCTTCTATTGATGGAAGTTCAATTCCAACACCTACACCTCTTGGATATCTAATTGCACTTGGTCTGTCGTCAATATCCACAGAGGTATTTATCATTCTAACCAGTTCAGCTTCGTCACTTGCAGCCATTACGATAAAATTTGGTAAAGTTGATAAATAAGTAATATCAAATGAACCAGCGTGTGTTGATCCATCAGCTCCAACTAATCCAGCTCTATCAATTGCAAATCTTACTGGTAAGCTTTGTATGGCAACATCATGGACAACTTGATCATAAGCTCTTTGTAAAAATGTTGAGTAAATTGCTGCATACGGCTTGTATCCCTCAGTTGCCATACCAGCAGCAAATGTTACGGCATGTTGCTCGGCTATACCAACATCAAACATTCTTTTTGGAAACTCTTTTCCAAATATATCCATTCCTGTTCCACCAGGCATTGCTGCTGTTATTCCAACAATTTTACTATCATTTTTTGCATGCTTTACTAGAGTATTAGCGAATACTTTTGTATATGAGGGTAAATTAGATCCACTTTTATTCTGTTCACCAGTGTCTACATTAAATTTTGAAACTCCATGATAATGATCTTTTGCTTCTTCAGCGTAACTATATCCTTTACCTTTTTGTGTTTTAATATGGATCATAATAGGACCCTCATGATTTGAGTCCCTTGCATTTTTTAAAATTGGAACAAGAGTTGATAAATCATGACCGTCGATTGGTCCCACATAATAAAAACCTAATGAATTAAACATAGTACCACCAGTGAATGCAGATCTTAAGAAATCCTCTGCTTTTCCTGCCTTAGCACTAAACCTCTTTGAAAATGCAGAAGTAATTAATTTAATCGTTTCTCTAAAACTAAAATATATTTTTCCAGTTAATAATTTTGCGAGATATGTTCTCATTGCTCCAACTGGTTTTGCAATTGACATATCGTTGTCATTTAAAATAACAATCATTTTGGTTTTTGAAGCACCTGCATTATTCATTGCTTCGTAAGCCATGCCAGCGCTCATAGCACCGTCTCCTATTACTGCAATTACATTTGAAGATTTATTCTCCAATTTATTTGCCTCGGCTATACCTAATGCAGAAGAAATTGAGGTTGAACTGTGAGCGGCACCGAAAGGATCATATTCACTTTCAGTTCTTTTTGTAAAGCCTGATAATCCATTACCTTGTCTTAATGTTCTAATTTTATCTTTTCTTCCTGTTAAAATTTTGTGTGGATAGGATTGATGTCCTACATCCCAAATTAATTTATCATTTGGTGTATCAAATACATAATGAAGTGCCACAGTTAGTTCTACAACACCTAAACCTGCACCTAAATGACCACCTGTTTGAGATACAGCATCTATCATTTCATTTCTAACTTCATTTGCAACTTTTGGTAAATCCTTTTTAGAAATTTTTCTTAAATCAGATGGGAAATTTATATCTTTTAAAAATGTGTTTTTGTGTATCATCTATCTCTGTTTAAAATATATTCCAAAGTTTGTTTTATTTTTTTTGAATTAGAACCGTATTTTTGCAATTTTTTGTTAATATTTATAATTAAATTATTACAATATTTAACTGCATTATTATAACCAAGTAAACCAATAAGTGTTGCTTTACCTTTTTTTTGATCTTTTCCTGTTTTTTTGCCAGCTAATTTTGAATTTCCCTTATGGTCAATTAGGTCGTCAGAAATTTGAAATAATAAGCCTATATCAGATCCAATATCTTCAAAAAACCTAATCTCTAAATTTTTTTTTTTTTTTATTATTGCTGGGGCTGCACAACAAAAACTAAATAACATCCCTGTTTTTTTAATTTCCATATCAATAATCTTATTCCTTGATACTTTTTTTTTCTCATAATTCAAATCTAGGTATTGACCACCCGCTATACCAAGATGACCTGAGCATTCAGATAATTTTTTTATTAAGTTAATTTTAGTTTTTTCAGATAAATCTAAATTTTTGTTTGATAAAATTTCAAATGCCATTATCAAAAGTGAATTACCAGCTAGCACCGCTGTAGACTCTCCATATTTTATGTGTGTTGATGCTTTTCCCCGCCTAATTTTATCATTATCCATACAAGGTAAATCATCATGAATAAGAGAATAAGCATGTATACATTCTACTGCTGCTCCAATCTGTATTAAAGTTTTGTACTTTATTGAAAATAAAGAACCAAAGTCTATTAGTATTTTTGATCTAATTTTCTTTCCTCCAGGAAATAAACCATATTTCATTGCATTGATAAGATGAGAGCTATTCTGATTATTAATAAAATTTTTTAAAAAATAATTTGTATCTTTTGCAATCTTATTAACTTGATTTTTCATTTTTTTTTACAATTTCCTTGATTTTATTATTTGTGATTTCGCTTATAGATTTGAGATTTTTTTGAAATTTCTTTTCAATTAGATTATTTAATTTTAATAACTCTTGATAGCTATCGACAGAATTATTTAAATTTTTTTCATTCTCTAATGACTCAATTATACTATTTACTTTTTCAGTAAGCTCCTCTAAAGAGCTGTGTTGATAATCAAGTGGTAAATTTTTTTCTTTCATATATTAATAATTATTACATGAAATCTAATCAATCAAATATCAAAAAAGCAAAAAAATATTTAGACAGTAACGAATGTATAGCAGTACCAACAGAAACAGTTTATGGATTAGCTGGGAATGCTTATTCTGATTTCTCTGTAAAAAAAATATTCAAATTAAAGAAAAGACCTTCTAATAACCCTTTAATTGTTCACTACTACAATCTCAAGGCTCTCGAACACGATTGTATAATTAATGAGGATTTTAAAAAACTGTATAATAAATTTTCACCTGGTCCAATAACGTATGTTTTAAAATTAAAAAAAAATTCAAAAATATCAAAATTTGTAACCAATAATAAAAAAACAGTTGCTATTAGATTTCCCAAACATCAACTGCTGCGAAGATTGCTTAAAGTTTTAGGTTACCCGTTAGCTGCACCAAGCGCAAATATTTCTTCAAAACTGAGCTCGGTACAGCCCTCTGATGTAAAAGAAGAATTTGGAAGAAAATTAAAATACATACTTAAAGGGGGAAGATGTACAATTGGAGTGGAGTCTACAATTATTAACCTTGCAGATAATCCATCAATATTAAGACTTGGAGGTTTAAGTGTTCTAAAAATTAAAAAAATAATAAAAAAACAAATATTAATTAAGAATAAATCTAAGAACAAGATTTCACCAGGTCTGTTTTCTCTTCATTATTCTCCTGGAATACCTTTAAGGATGAATGTAAAAAAACCAAATAAAGGAGAAGCATTTGTATTAATAAAAAAAAGAAAAATAAATTCCAAAAATTATTTCTTTCTTAGTAAAAATAATAATTTGGTCAAAGCTGCAAGAAATTTATATCCTCTCATAAGAAAAATCAAAAATAAAGGGTACAAAAAAATTGCTGTTGAAAGAATTCCTAATATTGGGATAGGACAAGCAATTAATGATCGACTAGAGAGAGCGTCAAAATATTAAATGACAAATTCAATTGAAGTAATAAATCTCTCTAAAAAATATAAATCAAAGAATGCTGTCAATAATATAAATTTTAAAATTGGTGAAAATGAAATTGTAGGCTTATTGGGTCCTAATGGATGTGGAAAAACAACCACTATTGGAATGATATTAGGTTTATTAAAACCTACTAAAGGTGAAGTTTTAATTAACGGAAAAAATATCGAGACAAATAAAATTTCTCTTCTACATAGAATGAATTTTATATCGCCCTATATAGAGCTTCCTAAAAAATTGAAAGTTAAACAAAATTTAATTGTTTATGGAAAATTATATAATGTTGATGATTTAGAAAATCGAATTGATTATCTTTCAGATAAACTAAGACTATCTGATCTTTTAGATAAAATAACAGGCGAACTTTCATCAGGACAAAAAAATAGAGTCAGTTTGGCGAAAGCTTTAATAAATGATCCCACAGTACTGCTACTAGATGAACCAACAGCCTCATTGGATCCTGAAACAGGAGATTTTGTAAGAACATTTTTAGAAAATTATAAAAAAGAAAAAAAAATTTCAGTCTTACTTGCTTCACATAATATGGATGAAGTTAAAAGATTGTGTGGTTCCATTTTAATGATGAAAGATGGAATTATCGTAGATAGAGGATCACCTAATGATTTAATATTGAAACATGGTAGAAAAAATTTAGAAGAGGTGTTTTTAGAAATAGCGAGAAATAAAAAATGAATTTAACAAGAATTTATGGTCTTTTTTTAAGACATTTTTACTTAATTACAAGATCATTTCCAAGAATACTTGACTTAATATATTGGCCCTCAATTCAAATAACTTTATGGGGATTTATTTCAAATTTTTTTGCAGAGCACAGTAGTTACTATAGTGGTGCTGTAGGTGTAATTCTATCATGTGCAATTCTCTACGATTTTTTATTTAGAACAAGTATTGGTTTCAACATGTTATTTTTAGAGGAAATATGGAGTAGAAATTTCACTAACCTTTTCATTGCTCCTATGAAAATTAGTGAAATTATTATTTCTTTAGTCGTTACTGCTTTAATAAGAGCTTTGATAGGACTGGTCCCAGCTATACTGCTCACCTCTCCTTTATTTGGAATTTCTTTATTGGAATTAGGAATGCCTTTAGCATTTCTTTTTTTAAGTTTATATATTTTTGGAATTACTCTTGGCTTATTTGTCTCTGCTGGATTACTTAGATTTGGACCCTCATTTGAAAACATAGCATGGTCTACAATGTTTTTGCTAGCACCGTTTGGTTGCATTTATTATCCTGTTGAGATTTTACCAGGAATCTTTCAATCTATTGCTTATGCTCTACCACTCGTTTACATATTCGAAGAGACAAGAAATATTTTAGTAAACGGTCAGGTAAATTATGAAAATATCTTTAATGCGCTTTATCTTAATATTTTTTATATTATTCTTGCAATAACAATTTTTTATTACTCGTTTGATAAAGCTCGTGACAAAGGAACTTTGATAAATATAGGAGAATAAGTGGTGCGCCTGCTAGGAGTCGAACCCAGAACCTCCTGATCCGAAGTCAGGCGCTCTATCCAGTTGAGCTACAAGCGCATATAGTATTAATATTATATTTTATGGAAAAAAACATTACTTTTATTGTTAAACAGGCGGAAAATAATTCAAGAGTTGATATTTTGATCAACCAAAGAGAAAAGTTAATTAGTAGAACTAGAATCAAAAATTTAATATTAAAAGACAAGCTCAAATTAAATAATATCATCATAAATAATCCCTCTAAAAAAGTTAATACAGGAGATCAAATTGTTCTAGAAATTCCTAAACCAAAGTCAGAATCATTAAAACCATTCGATTATAAATTAAAAATTATACATGAGGACGAAGACTTAATGGTGATCAATAAGCCAGCTGGTATAATTATGCACCCTGGAGCAGGTAACTATGATCAAACAATTGTTAATGCTTTAATGCATTATGATAAAAATTCCTTATCTAATATCGGTGACAAATTAAGGCCAGGAATTGTTCATAGAATTGACAAAAATACTTCAGGATTAGTAGTAATTGCTAAAAACAATCAAACCCATGAAAATTTATCAAAACAATTTAGCGAACATACTATTTTAAGGGAGTACCAACTATTAATATGGGGAAAATTAAGACCATCAAAAGGACAAATAGTTACTTTCCTAACACGTAGTTCAAGAAACAGACAGCTAATGGAGGTTAGTCGCTCCAAGGGAAAGAAAGCAATTACTAATTACAAAACTCTAGAAATTTTTGAAAATGAAAAGACACCCACATTAAGTTTAGTAGAGTGTAAACTAGAAACAGGTCGTACGCATCAAATTAGAGTCCATATGAATTATAAGGGAAACAGTATAGTTGGTGATGATAAATATAAAAAAAAATATAAAAAAATAAAAAATATAGATTTAAAAATTCAAAATTTGATATCTGAATTACCTAGGCAATTTTTACATGCTAAAACTCTTGGTTTCATACATCCAAAAAGTAATAAAAAAATCCATTTTTCCTCAAATTTGCCACATGAGCTAAATATTATTTTAGAAATGCTTAGAAACACTTATAAATAAAACATTGAAAATTATTTTAAATTAACTAAATAAATTACGCTATGAATACTACAGTTGGTAATAATTTGCCCTCTCTATCTAATGAAGGGGGATTATCGGCATACTTGGATCAAATTAAAAAATTTCCAATGCTTGCTGCTGAAGAAGAATATATGCTAGCCAAAAATTGGAAGACTACAGGCAACATTAAGTCTGCAGAAAAATTAGTTACAAGTCATCTTAGATTAGTTGCTAAAATTGCAATGGGATATAAAGGCTATGGTTTGCCAGTAAATGAAATGATTTCTGAAGGTAATGTAGGTTTGATGCAAGCTGTTAAAAAATTTGAACCTGAAAAGGGTTTTAGGTTAGCGACATATGCTATGTGGTGGATCAAAGCTTCAATACAAGAGTATATTTTAAGATCTTGGAGCCTAGTAAAAATTGGAACTACAACTGCCCAAAAAAAATTATTTTTCAATCTAAAAAAAATTAAAAACCAAATTGCTCCTCAAACAGAGGGTGATTTAAGAGATGAACACGTAGATCATATTGCTAACAAGCTCGATGTAAGTAAAGAAGAAGTTATTTCAATGAATAGAAGATTATCAGGTAAAGAGTTTTCTCTAAATGCTCAAGTTGGTGAAGATGGAGATGAGTGGCAAGACTGGCTAGTTGATAAAGAGTTAGACCATGACCTAAAGTTTGCTCAACATGAAGAAATGGAGCAAAGAAAAGATCTATTAAAAGACTCTATTAAAGTCCTTAATGATAGAGAAAAGGAAATTTTATACTCTAGAAGATTGAACGATAATCCTACAACATTAGAAGATTTAAGTCAGAAATATAAAATTAGCCGGGAGAGAGTGAGACAAATTGAAAATAAAGCTTTTGAAAAACTTCAAAAGCATATGCTTCTTTTAGCAAAATCTAAAAATTTATTGCCAGCTAATTAAATATCAAAAGGATTTTCAATTAATATTGTATCTTCTCTCTCTGGACTAGTAGATATACTTGAAATTTTTGCACCTATAAAATCCTGAATTGCAAAAATATATTTTTTTGCATTTTCAGGTAAAGCATTCATATTTTTTATTCCACTTGTGGATGATTTCCATCCTGGGAAAGTTTTAAATATCGGTTTTATTTTTAATTGGTCCTCAACAGCTGCTGGTAAATAATCAATTTTTTTTCCATCTAGCTCATAGTGTATACACATTTTAATTTCATCTAATTCATCCAACACGTCTAATTTAGTAAGTGCAATTCCATCAATTCCAGAAATTTTAATTGTTTGTCTTACAAGAACTCCATCGAACCAACCACATCTTCTTTTTCTGCTAGTAACAGTTCCAAATTCCTTTCCTCTAGTTCCCAATAATTCTCCAATATCATCTTTTAACTCAGTTGGAAAAGGTCCTTCTCCTACACGAGTAGTATATGCTTTAGTAATTCCTAGCACATAATTAATTGAATTTGGTCCGCAACCAGTTCCTGTTGAAGCACTTGAGGCTACAGTATTAGATGAAGTGACATAGGGATAAGTTCCATGATCTACATCTAATAAAATTCCTTGTGCCCCTTCAAATAAAATTTTCTTTTTTTGTTTTTTAAATTGATCAATTTTAAGCCATACAGGTTGAGAAAATTGAAGTATTTTTGGAGCAATTTTTAATAATTTTTCTTTTAGTTGTTTTTTTTCAAAAATTTTTTTTCCTAAACCTTTTCTGATAGCATTGTGGTGTATCAAAACTGATTCTAGCCTATGATCTAAATTTTTTTCAGATCTTAAATCCATTACTCTTATAGATCTTCTACCAACTTTGTCCTCATAAGCTGGTCCAATTCCTCGTCTTGTAGTACCAATTTTTCCTTTTCCAGCTGCATCTTCTCTTATTTCATCCATTTCTTTATGAAATGGTAAAATTAAATTTGCGGACTCTGAAATAATTAAATTATCAACGCTAACATCTACTCCTTTTAATTTTATTTCCTCTACCTCATCTAGTAGTGCCCAAGGATCAACTACTACTCCATTACCAATGATTGAAACCTTATTTTTTCTTACTATTCCTGAAGGTAATAATCTTAATTTATAAGTAACACCATCAATGACAAGTGTATGCCCTGCATTGTGTCCTCCTTGAAATCTTATAACAACGTCGGCCTGCTCAGATAGCCAGTCAACTATCTTCCCCTTTCCTTCATCTCCCCATTGTGATCCAACAACTACAATATTTTTCATTATTTAAATTTTTTATTTATACTCATAGAATTAAGATGATTTACAGGACCATGACCCTTGCCATAATTAGGATTAGATTTAATAGCTAAATTTACATACTTAATTCCAAGCTCACAAGATTTCTTTACTGGTTTTCCACATGATAAAAATGTTGCCAAAGCGCTGGATAATGTACAACCAGTTCCATGCGTATTTTTTGTTTTAACTCTTTTGCTATTAAAAATTTTGATATCTTTATTGTTTACATAAATATCATGCACAAATTCTCCCTTTAAATGACCGCCCTTAATAAGAACATTTTTTGCCCCGAGCTCAATTAATTTTTGTGCAACAATAATCATGTCCTCTTTTGTTTTTATTTTGGTGCTAGTTAAAATTTCTGCCTCAGGAATATTTGGAGTTATAATTAGTACTTTCTTTATCAAGTTAGATTTAAGTAAATTTATTGCCTTATTATCAATTAATTTTGCTCCTCCTTTTGCAACCATGACTGGGTCTAAAACAATATTTGCAACTTTAATTTTATCTAACGACTTAATTACTGACCTGATTACCTTTACTGAATGCAACATTCCAATCTTTACAGCATCTGGCTTAATATCATTTGAGGAAAATGTGACTTGGTTATAGATTTCCTTTGGATTAATTGGAGTAATTGATTTGACACCAGTGGTATTTTGAACTGTTACTGCTGTAATTGCAGTCGTTGCATAAGAACCTAATGCAGTGACTGTTTTTATATCTGCTTGTATTCCTGCACCTCCAGAAGAGTCGGATCCAGCAATAATTAGTACTTTTGATTTTATCTTCAATTTATTTAATTTTTCTTGTAACTATTTTTATACACCTTGCTAAGAGATCTAAATTTTCACTTTCACCCATCACTCTTATTTTTGACTCTGTTCCTGACTTCCTAACTAAAATTCTACCGTGTCCTTTGATTAATTTTTCTGCAATTTTAATTGATTTTTTTATATCTGATTTGTTTATTATATTCTTATCTTTTACATCTACATTTTTTAATATTTGTGGAATTTTTTTAAATTTCGAAAAAAATACACTGGCTTTTTTTCCTTTTCTCAGCGCAAATAATGCCTCTAAAGCAACTAACAAACCATCTCCTGTAGTTGCAAATTTTCCCAGAATAATATGCCCTGACTGCTCACCACCTAAATTGAATTTATGTTTTTGCATTTTTTCTTTCACATACCTGTCACCAACATTTGCCCTAATAAAATTAATATTAAGGGTTTTAAAGTATTGCTCTAAACCATAGTTGGACATTAAAGTACCAACTACACCCCCTTTTAACATTTTTTTATTTTTCCATCTTGATGCTAAGGCTGCAACAATTTGATCACCATCAATTATATTACTATTTTCATCACACATAATTACTCGATCAGCGTCACCATCTAATGAAATACCAATATGAGCTTTATATTTTTTTACTGCTCTTTTAATATTGTTTGGATAGACTGATCCACAATGCTTATTAATATTCATTCCATTTGGTTTCACCCCAATAGCTTTTACTTTCGCTCCTAATGATTTTAATAATTCAGGACCAGCTTTATAACCTGCTCCATTTGCGCAGTCTATAACAATCCTAAGTCCTCTTAAATTAAACTTCTCAGAAAAGTTTTTTTTTAAAATTTTAATATAATCTCTAGTTCCTGTTTCTAATCTTTTTACTCTCCCTAATTTTCCAGGTTCAGATAAATTTTTTTTAATATTTTGATCTATTAAATTTTCAATTTTCTTTTCAATTTTGTCAGATAATTTCATTCCATCCGGGCCAAATAATTTTAATCCGTTGTCATAATGTGGATTGTGCGACGCAGTTATCATAATCCCCATATTAGCTTTCATTGTTTTAGTAAGCATTGCTAAACCATTTGTTGGCAGAGGTCCCAAGGTGTATACGTGCATACCAGCTGAGGTTAATCCTGATACCAAAGCTGGTTCAAGCATATAACCTGATAGTCTTGTATCCTTAGCAATTACAGCAACTTGTTTGTTTTTTTTTTGTGATCTAAAAAAGGTTCCTGATGCTAGACCAAACTTAAAAAACATATCTCCATTTATATTTTTACTGTTTATTGCACCTCTGATTCCATCAGTTCCAAAGTATTTTTTTGGCATTAATTTTTAGTTATCTCTTTATAAACTTTTATACCCTGCATAATTTCATTAACATCGTGAACTCTTAAAATTTGAACACCTTGTGTCATCATATAAATTGTGGAAGCCACTGTGCCTCCAATCCTTAGTTTACTGTCATTTTTTTTAGATATATCTTTAATAAACCTTTTTCTTGAGTTTCCCACAAGTATAGGAAAACCAAGTGAATGAAAAATAGAAATGTTCTTTATTAAATTCATATTATGTTTCAAATTTTTTCCAAAACCTATTCCAGGGTCAATGATTATTTTATTATGATTTATTCCAATTGATCTTAAAAATTTTAATTTTTTCTCAAAAAAATCATAGATATCTAACAATTCATTTTTGTAAAAAGGATTATTTTGCATATTCTCAGGACGGCCTTGGGAGTGTTGCAATACAAATGGAGTATTATTATGCTTTAATACATTTGTAGTTTCTGGGTCATATTCTAAACCTGATACATCGTTAATTAACTTTACTCCAAGTTGAATTCCTTTTTTCATTATATTTGATTTTCTTGTATCTAGGGATATTGGTATTTTTTTGCTTAATAGTTTTAAAATTTTATTTATTCTACTCCATTCTAACTTTTCATTTATAGGTTTAGATCCTGGTCTAGTAGACTCTCCTCCAATATCAATTAAGTTTGCACCTGAATTAAATAAATATATAGCATGTTGAATAGCTTTAACTTTCTTGTTAAATTTTCCTCCATCTGAAAAACTGTCTGGTGTCAAATTTAACACTCCTAACAAATTAGGAATTGCGTTGAATTTTAAATTACAAAAACTTTTTTTTCTCGAAGTAATTTTCTTTAAATCAGAATTAATTTTTTTTTTTAATGAATGTGATAATTTATTAATTTGATTAATAGATACTATCTTTTTAGATTTTCTTGTAATTATTTCAATTTGATTAAAAGAGATTTCTTTTATACCATGAAGTGGTAGTGATTTATTTTTCTCGACAAGAATTTTAGACTTTGCACCATAATAGAAATTACACACTCTAGTGTAATATCTTGTCATCTATGAGTTTAGTGAACTATCTTTGGTTTAAGTCCTAATGAACTTAGTGCAGAACCCTTATCATTATCTTCAACCTTAATGTCTTCTTTATCTTTTGGATAAACATTTTTATTTATTAAATTTTCTATTTCATCACCTGAAAGAGTTTCATAGGTTAAAAGTGCTTTAGCTAACTTGTGCAAATCGTCAATTTTTTCAGTAAGCACTTTTCTTGCTCTTTCATAACCTTTATCAACAATTTTTCTTATTTCAGAGTCAACTTTTTGTGCAGTTTCCTCTGACATATTTTGTTGTCTTGCAACTGATCTGCCCAAGAATACCTCTTCCTCGTTTTCTCCATATGCGACTGGTCCAAGTTCTTTGCTTAACCCTGCTCTCATGACCATTGCTCTAGCTCTTTTAGTTGCTTGCTCAATATCACTGGACGCTCCGGTAGTAACTTTATCTTCACCAAATATTATTTCTTCAGCAACCCTTCCACCCATTGCAATAGCAAGTTGGGCATGTAGTTGTTCACGTGTTTGTGATAATTCATCTCTTTCAGGTAATTGCATTACCATACCAAGAGCTCTACCCCGTGGAATTATAGTGGCTTTATGAATTGGATATGCTGCACTCTCATTTATAGTTACAATTGCGTGTCCAGCCTCATGATAAGCTGTTAAAGTTTTTTCCTCTTCGGTCATTACCATTGATCTTCTTTCAGACCCCATCATTACTTTATCTTTTGCCTCTTCAAATTCTGCCAAAGTAACTATTCTTTTATTTTTTCTAGCTGCTAACAAGGCTGCTTCATTAACAAGATTAGCTAGATCTGCGCCTGAAAAACCTGGAGTACCTCTTGCAACTGTTCTCAAGTTAACATCTGGTGCCATCTTAATTTTCTTAACGTGAACTTTAAGAATTTTTTCTCTTCCAATTATGTCTGGGTTAGAGACAACTACTTGTCTATCAAATCTACCTGGCCTTAATAATGCAGGATCTAAAACATCGGGTCTGTTTGTTGCTGCAATTATAATAACTCCTTCGTTAGTATCAAAACCATCCATTTCAACTAGTAATTGGTTTAATGTTTGTTCTCTCTCGTCATTACCTCCTCCTAGACCTGCACCACGACTTCTTCCAACAGCATCAATCTCGTCAATAAAAATTATACATGGAGAATTTTTCTTTCCCTGTTCAAACATATCTCTTACTCTTGATGCACCAACACCAACAAACATTTCAACAAAATCTGAACCAGAAATAGTAAAAAAAGGAACAGCTGCTTCACCTGCAATCGCTCTAGCTAAAAGAGTTTTACCTGTACCAGGAGGTCCAACCAATAATGCACCTCTCGGTATTTTGCCTCCAAGTCTACTAAATTTTTTTGGATCTTTTAAAAATTCTACAATCTCTTCCACTTCTTCTTTAGCTTCTTCTACACCAGCAACATCATTGAATGTAACTTTACCTTTTAGCTCATTCATCATTTTTGCTTTTGATTTTCCAAACCCCATTGCTCCGCCTCTTCCACCTTGCATCTGTCTCATAAAGAAAATCCAAACAGCAATTAATAGAAGCATAGGGAACCATGAAAGTAATACGCCAAATAAAGATGGCATTTTTTCCTCTAAAGGAGCAGCTGAGATACTCACTCCTTTTTCAGATAGTTTTTCAATTAAATTTGGATCGTTAGGAGCGTAAGTGGAGAATGAATTACCATTAGAGTAAACACCCTTTATATTTTTACCTTGAATCTCAACCTTTACAACTTCTCCATTATCAACCGATGTTAAAAAATCGGAAAAAATTATTTGATTGCCTCCTCTGGGACTTGATTGAGGACTTTTGAACATATTGTAAAGACCTATAGTTAAGAAAACTATTATTCCCCACATCGCAAGGTTTTTTAAATTCATAGATATAAAATAAGAATTATTATTAATTAAACAAGTGACAAAATATCAATTAAAATATTATATTTAATGCTCTTTTAGGACTATAACTGAACGACTCACTTTATAGATTATGCAATTTCCAAGTGTAAGTTTAAGAGAAATTCTAGTCTTTCGTTTTAACTTATCTATAGTGGTATCAACTTTCTTTCCTCTAACAAAGTAATATTTTTTCCCAACAAATTTGATTATTTGTGTTAACGATCTAAAAGTTACTTCATGAGGTTGGTTAAAAAAATCTTCATTTAAAATAATTTTGCTCTTATCTTTATAAATATATGAATTATCTGTTAAATTTTTCGCAACATAAAATTTTATAGTTTCATTAGAATCTTTTAAATTTTTAATTGTTAACAGAAATTTATTCTTATCAAGACCATCGTTCTGAAGATGTTTTATTAACTTTCTTATCCTTACTCTTTTGAATTTATTATCCTCATTAGAGGTGTCCTCAATATAAGACTTAAAAACATTATTGGTTACATAACTTAAATGTTTTTTTTCAAAACTTATAAGTGGTCTAACTATATTTATTTTGTCTATAAGAGTTTTTTCACTAAAAGAAACTAAACCGTTAAGCCCACTTCCTCTTGAAATTCTTATAAAAAAATTTTCATACAAGTCGTCTATATGATGACCTGTTAAAATATTTTTAATGTTCAGTTTTTTAGCTTGATTAATCAAAAGACTATATCTTTTATTTCTAGCTAAAGACTGGATATTGCTAATAGGTTTTATTCCATGCCACTTTAAAATATCTGACTTTATATTGTATTTTTTTAATAGTTCTTTTACCGATTTTGCTTCTGTAGATGAATTTTTTCTTAGTCTATGATCAACTATATAATAATAAACATTACATGATTTTTTAATTGAATAAATTTTAGATAAGAAACATAAAGCCAAGCTATCTGGACCACCAGAAACCCCAACAATAAAATCTTGACTCAAGCTAAGAATGTTTTCAAATTTTCTATATATTTGAAATATCTTTTTATCTCTTAAATTATTAAGTAAATTTTTATGAGTCTTGTTTGATACATTCAAATTTTTTGGACTCATATTTTGCTTTTTGTATTACTGATTGATTTGCATTAGGATATTGAAGCTCCACACCATTGATCATCTTACATCCCTGATCCTTCTCTCCAATTTGTACCATAGATACACCTAGTTTTAATAAATTAATTGGTGCCTTCTTACCTTTTGGATATTTTTGATATCCCTCTAAATAAGCAGATGCAGCATCGGTATATAATTGTCTTATTCTAAATGTTTCTGCATACCAATACTGTGCACTTCCTGCTAATTCGTGATCTGTATTAGATAGAACAAATTCTCTAAAAGCTCTCTCCGCTGTACTGTAATCTCCAACTTTTAAAAAGCTTGTTGCAAATTCATATTGTTTTTCTGCCGAAGCATCTTGAGGTAGTATTTTATCCTCCGATTGAAAATTTTCAGTAATAATTGTAGCAGTGGTTTCAACTGATTGAATTTGCTGAGACGTGTCTAAAGTTTCTGTATCTTTATATGATATTGAACCAAGATCTTGGGGCTGAGAACTTCCTGGAAGAATTTTATTTTCCTCTATTTTGGGCTTTGAACTTAATTTAGATGAGCTATCACTTAATATTCCTGAGCTAAGTGATGTCTCTATGTCTTGAAATCTTTCTTGATTGTCAGCTTGAATTTTTGATAATCGATTAGAAAGTTTGTCTAATTTAAAATTTATTTCTTCAAAATTATTTGTTAATTCTCTAAATTGACCCTCGATTTCAGACAATTTAAGTAAATGTCTTGTAAGAACATCTTCTGAATTTGGATCTATTTCTAAATCTGAGCTACTAATCGATGTATTTTCCATCTCAATTGATCCAGAATAAACAGCTCTCTCAAGAGTTTTTAGATCATTTTTAATGATTTCTAAAGTTTCATAGATATTGTGATTATCTGCAAAGGAATTACTAATAATGACAAAATTTATAAAAAAAATAATTTTTAAGAAGATTAATTTTAATATCAGTTTCATTAACTGTTTACTTTATGATTATAAAAATGGCAAAAAAAAGACCCCAATGCCACTGGCGTGGTTGGGGTCTTTAGATTAGAATTTTTAATTTGCTTTAACAGTAACTGATCTTCTGTTTTTTGACCAAGACAATGGGTTTGAACCAGAGTCAACTGGTCTTTCTTTTCCATAACTTAATACTGTAATTCTGTCAGAAGATATTCCATATGTCATTAAATAGTCTTTAGCTGCATTAGCTCTTCTTTCTCCAAGGGCTAAGTTGTATTCTCTAGTTCCTCTTTCGTCTGCATGACCTTCAAGCACTACATTAATACTTGAATTTTTTCTCATCCATGCTGCTTGTGCTCTTAAAGTTTCTCTAGAAGCAGTAGTTAAAATAGACTCGTTTGTTGCAAAGAAAACTCTGTCAGGAACTCCTTCAGCTAGATATTCAACCGTATCTGTACCTGTATAAACATCACCTTGCATTGAGCCTTCTATATCAGTTGCAATTTCTTTTTTGGTTGCACAGGCTGATAAAACTAGACTAGCTGTTAATACTATAAGTATGTTTTTAAAAATTTTGCTTAATATCATTAGATTGCTCCTTGCTGCTAATTTCAAAGTATTACTTTTTCACAACTAATTAGAGGTTTCAAGTCTAAAAATCAAGAAATTTCAATATTTATAAGGTTAAATTTATATTAATTACTTAATAAAGATGACCATGATGGGTCAGAAGCATCAGTTGGTGTCTTTATTTGACGCTCATTGTAACCAGTCAAATCAATAGACCACAACTTTGCGGTAAACCCTTCACCTTTATCGTTAGTTTTTGTCTCTCTATAAAAAATTAACACTCTTCCATTAGGTGACCATGAAGGGGCCTCTTGATAGTAATTTTCTGTCAACAATCTCTCCCCTTTACCATCTGTTCTCATAACACCAATATAAAATTTACCTTTATGTAACTTGGTAAATGCAATTAAATCACCCCTAGGTGACCAAACAGGTGTTCCGTAAAGCCCATTTCCAAACGAAATTCTTTTTACATCACTACCATCACTTTTCATTATATAAATCTGCTGATACCCACTTCTATCAGAATTGAATGTTATATATTTCCCATCTGGCGAGTAAGAAGGTGAGGTATCAATAGATGGATGATTTGTAATCCTTTCTACAATTCTATTCACTAAATCCATAGTGTAAATATCAGATTTACCATCTTTAGCAAAACTCATAATAATTTTCTTACCATCTGGAGAAAATCTTGGTGCAAATGTCATACCAGGAAAATCTCCTACAACCTCCTGTGTTCCTGTTTCAATATCTAATAAGTAAACTCTTGGCATATTTTTAAAGTAAGACAAATATGTAACCATTTGACTTGTAGGATTAAACCTTGGGGTTAGTACTAATTCGTTTCCTAAAGTTAAAAATTTATTATTGAAGCCATCTTGATCCATGATTGCTAATTTTTTTATTCTTTGTGTTTTGAGACCTTCTTCAGCAACATAAATAATTCTAGTATCAAAATATCCTTTTTCTCCTGTCAATCTTTCATAAACTTTATCAGAAATGATATGACCTACTCTTCGCCAATTACTAGGAACTGTAGTAAATGCTAAAGCCATCATTTCTTTGGCCGCAAGCACATCCCATAGTCTAAACTCAACTCTCAATTTGTCATCAACATAATTTACTTTGCCTGTAATGAGAGCTTGTGCTTTTATTAAATTCCAATCTTCAAATCTTGGTTTTAGATTAGCGATATCAGGAGCTTGTAAAAAAGCTTCTTTACTTAAAGGATTGAATAATCCTGATGTTCTTAAATTATTTTCTACAATACTAGAAATTTCTTCACCAATATTTTTTTTCTCTAAAGCTTTTTCAAAACTTTTTCTTGATTTTTCGTCAATGGATAAAGGCGAGACTGCTACCGGTAGAGGGTCAAGATTACCTCGGGTAATATCAATCTCAATTAATGCATATGAATTGATAGGAATTATAATTAAAAATAATGTAATAATTTTTCTAATCATCTTAATATTTATATTAGCCTTCTAACATCTCTCTTGCATCAAAATTCAACTGTAATTCTTTCCATCTCTCATAACCTGTAGTTGGAACTCTTAATGGCTGACACAACTTTACAGCTCTTAGAGCGCTTTCAGCTAAGACTTTATAGAAACCTTGCCCTGGTTTATTCATCCTTGCATGATCTAAAATTTCAGTTTTTGTTACAGATCCGTCTGGTTTTAATTTTAATTTAATTCTTACTAGTAAGTTTTCGTTGTAAGGTAAGCCTAATGGAATACTCCAACATCCAAAAATTTGTGCTTTGAGAGCATCTTCTTCACTTAATGTTAAGCCTGAGTTCTCAATATTTCTCTCTTGATCTTGAGTAATATCGTTATTTTTTTTAATTACTTCAGCATTTTCTTCCTTAGATTTATCAATTAATGCAGCAATATTATTCGGATCAAATAAATCTTTTTTTTCAAATTCTGAAACCTGTTTCACTTCTTTATCAACTTTTTCTGGATTTTGTTTATTTTCTTGTTTTGTTTTAATTTTTTTTACAGTTTTATCTGGAAGAGGAATGGCCTCTGGAGTTTGATTTTCAATTTTTTTGTTTTGATCTGGAGAGACTACAGTTTTAGTTTTTGTTTTTTTAACTTTTTTTGGTGGAGCTTGTTCAGATACAAGTTTTTCTTTTTCCTTAACCTTCTCTATAATTTTTTTTGCTTTTGGAGCAAAAGGAACATTTGTTTTTTCAGCTATCTGAATTAATTCAACTGATACAATAGGAGGGATGTCTAAGGGTTTTTTTGCCAAAAAAGGAAGGCTCATAGCTGTAACAATAATTAACAATACATGAAAAACAGAGGATATTATTAGACTTCTATTCAATTTAACTACCTCTGTTTATAAGGTTCCGATATTAACGCTACCTTTGTAAAACCTGATCCAGAAAGAAGTCCCATTATTTCAAGCACTCTTCCATAATTTATAGTTTTATCACCTCTGACATAAATTCTTGTATCTGTTCTATTTTTTGAAACTGCCAAGACTTTTGCAATAATATTATTATACTCAACTTTAGATTCTTGAATAAATATCTCCCCTTTTGCATTTATGGATAATGTCAATGGTTCTGTTTCCTCAGGCAGAGAATCTGCAGAGCTTTCTGGCAAATCTACTTGAACACCAACAGTTAATAGAGGTGCAGTTACCATAAAAATAATCAATAACACCAACATTACATCTACAAATGGAGTGACATTAATTTCACTCATGGGTTCTTTTGAAGAACGATTTAATTTAAATCCCATTTAAATAATAGTTAAAAATCTTTTTGAAAAATTTTCTAATTTTTCAGAATATTTTTTAGAATCGTTATTAAATTTATTATAAGCAACAACTGCAGGTATTGCAGCTAACAGACCTAATGCAGTTGCAAATAATGCTTCAGCAATTCCTGGTGCTACTATAGCAAGACTAGTGTTTCTTGAAATTGCTATTGATTGAAAAGAATTCATGATCCCCCAGACAGTTCCGAATAAACCTATAAATGGTGCCGTAGAGCCAACCGTAGCTAAAAAAATAAATCCTTTATCAATTTTTGACATTTGTTTCTCAATGCCACTTTCTAAAAGCGAACTCATCCTTTCGCTTAAATTATTTCTTGTTTTTTTCTTTAATAATCCTTCCATAGCATTTTGGAAAACTAGCGCCATGGGATCTTCAAGTTTAGATGGTAAACTATTATATAAATTTTCAGCAGATTTAGAATTCCAAAATTTTTCCTCAAATTCTTCAGAAGATTTATTTATTTTTTTAAATAGCCTAAATTTATCTATAATAACTGCCCAAGAGTATACTGAGCAAAATATCAAAATAATCATTACTGATTTTACAATTATGTCAGCTCTAAGAAATAAGCTTAATAATGAAAAATCTGTGTTGGTACCTAGTTCAACAGCTTTTGCTGCTATATCTGCTTCCATAATTACTCTTCACACTTAAATGTGTCATGAATTTGGCTTGAATTATGCTGTTATTACTCTTCTTTATATGTTTCAAAAAAAAAACTGGCTATTAGAATAGCATCTGCCTTATTACAGTCCTTTTTTCTAGAAAGATGAGATGAATAATAAGGAAAAATCTCAATTGCCCTTGTTCTGCTTGCATCTTTTTCAGAATTAATCAAATTAAAATATTTTTTCCACTTTGCAGGTCGAACAAAATAAACTGATAGCTGCATAGCGCTACAAATTCCTTTGAGTATTCCAAAAGATTGACCAAAATTAAACATACTAGTAACTCCTTGGCCTGGCATTGCTGTTACATGCTCGATAACCACTTTTATATTTTTTTTATCCATATTTTTTATTTTCTCTGAAAATTCATTAAAAATTTGAGATCCATTAACCTGCTTTTTATTTTTTTTACCTTCAATCATAGTCGGCATCTCCACAACATCTTTTATTACTCCATCTTGAAAAAAACAAATTGATCCTGATATCCCTGGATCAATTCCTATTATCAGCATCTAATAGCCTCTAAATTTACATTTGAAAAAACATTTTGTACATCGTCATCATCTTCTAGACTTTCTAGAAATTCTGTCACTTCATCTTTTTTATTGTTATTAATTTCTACACTATTTAGAGGCAACCATTCGATCTCTGTTGAAATAAAATTAACAATTTTTTTTTCTAAATTTTTTTTTACGTTATAAATCTCACTCATAGGACAATGGATTTCGTGAAAATTACCATGAGTTATACATTCGTCAGCTCCAGCCTCTATTGCTAATTCCAAAATATTCTCCTCTGAGATTTCTTTTTTATCAATCTTAATAATTCCTAATTGTTTAAAATTGTGAGATGCAGATCCCTGTGTTCCTAAACTTCCACCATTTTTTTGAAAAATTGTTCTGATATTTGAAGCAGTTCTATTTTTGTTATCTGTTAGTGTTTCTACAATAACAGCAATTTTATCAGGTCCAAATCCCTCATATCTTAAATTCTCAAAATTAGATCCAGTTGCTGCAGAAGATTTGTCAATTGCTCTCTCTATATTATCCTTTGGCATATTTGCAGATCTTGCTGCTTGAATAGCAGATCTTAACCTGGGGTTCATTGAAGGATCTTTATCACCAAGTTTTGCAGCAACTGTAATTTCTTTTGATAATTTTGAAAAAATTTTAGAACGCTGTTTATCCGCTTTTCCTTTTTTGTGCTTAATTCCAGCCCAGTGAGAGTGCCCTGCCATAAATTTTTATTTAATTTTTGAAGTGTTTTCCATATATATAGCTTTGTATATTATTTGCTAAGCCAGTTTCTATATTACATTCAACTATAACACCACACAAAGTAGCATCACCAACGGCTGGGAAATGTTTAGTAGAGTTTTTTTTGAAAAATCTATTTAATGAGTTCTCTTTATTCATACCAATAACGGAATCATAATCACCACACATACCGGCATCAGTTTGATATCCTGTACCACTATTTAAAATTCTTGCATCATTTGTTGGGATATGAGTGTGAGTTCCAACTACAAGAGAAGCTTTACCGTCAAAAAAATGCCCAACAGCATTTTTTTCACTTGTAATTTCGCCATGAAAATCAACAATAAGTATATCGTAATCTTCTCCTAATTTATTATTATTTAAAAATTTTTTTGAAACTTCGAAAACATCTTCACACTTTTTCATAAATACGTTGCCCATCAGATTTAAAACACCAATTTTAATATTATTTCCAATTTTATAAACATTAAACCCTTTTCCCGGCGCGGGTTCAAAAAGATTTTTAGGACGTAATAATCTTTCCTCTTTATCAATATATTCCATGATTTCTTTTTGATCCCAAACGTGGTTTCCTGTCGTAATAACATTCACTCCAGAATTAAAAAAATCTTTACATATTTCCTTCGTTAGTCCCACTCCTTGAGAAGCAGCATTTTCTCCATTAACAATTACAAAATCGATATTTTTTGATTTAATTTCACTTAAGAGATTATTAGTCAACATTGAACAACCAGCGATACCTACTACATCGCCCAAAAATAATATTTTCATTTAATAATCTCTTTATCAGTTATAATTATATCCAATTTCTTATCATATTTGTTAACTGGTATGGTCTTTAATTTTTGAAAAGAATAAGCAAGACCAACTTTTACTACTTTTTTGATCTTTGATATCTTTTGAATGTAACGGTCATAAAAACCACCTCCATAACCTAATCTATTTAACTTTTTATCAAATGCCACCAAAGGAACAAATAAGATATCAGGGTAAACTCTATTAGTGTTCTCTGGTTCTGGGATGCCATATTTATTTATTAACAAAGGGTCATTTTTATACCATTTATAAAATTCCATTTGACTTTTTTTTTTAATTTTTGGGAGTGAAATTGTAGAACCTCTTTTAAAAAAATAATTTAAAATTTCTAAATCATTAATCTCATAGTTTGATGGATAGTATCCACCTATAATTTTCAAATTATAATTTTTTTTTTTAAGATATGAATAAATATTGCTTGGATTTATATTAATCGTTTTTTTTGACTTATTTTTTCTTAATTTTAATACTTTATCTCTTAACTTTGATTTAATCACAAATTTATTGGGATAAATTGTCTATTTTTGCCTTTTTGACAAAATTTGATATTTGGTCGGCTGCTTCATCAATTAACTGCTCGTATTTTTTTTGATTATTTTCAATCTCAATTTTAAAATCTTCATGATTTAAATTAAGTTTTTTTATCTCATCCTCTTTCTTATCTCGATATTCATAAATTAAAGATTTAAGTTCTTTAAACTTATTTGACAAATCTTTGAATTCATTTTTTCTTTGCTCGACCTTTTTTTTAGTCTCATAATACTCATCCATTATTTTCACTGCCGTAATTAATAGAAGTTTATTTTCACCTAGATTGCCTAAATCATTTTTTAAATTATTAAACTTTTGACTAATTTGGATTAGTAATTCCTCTAAATGTTCTTCTTGTCCATCCTCACAGGACAATATGAATTCTTTATTATTAAATTTAATAGTTACATTTCCCATTTATCAATTTCTTCTAATAAAGTATCTGTTTCTTGATTTAATTCATCAATTTTTTCAGAAAATTCAATTTGTTTTCTTTCTTCTTGTTTTTCTTTATTTTTAATTTCCTCTAATTTCTTCGATAGCGAGCCATGCTCCTCTAATAGTTCTTTATATTTAATTTCTAACTCATTTTTTTCAATTTCTAATTGATTTTTTTGCTTACTTAAATTTTCAATATTATTTTGTAATTTTGGATTGGTTAGGTCTAAATTTTTTAATTCATCTAAAACTGAAATTAATTTTTTTTCTTTTTCGTTTATAGAATTCATATATATAGATATAGTATTAAATAGATTCTTCTTAGTCTAGTCAGGATAATTTTGAATAAACTACATAATGATTTGGCAAATTGCATCAGATTTTTATCAATAGATGCGGTTCAAAAAGCAAATTCTGGACACCCAGGTATGCCAATGGGTATGGCGGATGTTGTAACCGTACTTTTTAAGAATTTTTTAAGATTTAATCCGAAAAATCCAAATTGGATGAACAGAGATAGATTCGTTTTATCTGCAGGTCATGGATCAATGCTTTTATACTCTTTACTGTTTTTAACTGGATATAAGAGTATTTCATTAAATAGTATAAAAAATTTCAGACAGCTAAACTCAATATGTGCTGGTCATCCTGAATATCATCCAAATTCAGGTATCGAAACAACAACAGGACCTCTTGGACAAGGAATAGCAAACGCAGTTGGATTTGCAATCGCAGAAGAAATTTTAAAAAAAAAATTAGGAAATGATTTAATTGATCACAAAACTTATGTTTTGGCTGGAGATGGGTGTTTGATGGAAGGAATAAGTCATGAGGCAATGAGTTTAGCAGGACATTTGAAGCTTAAAAATTTAATAGTGCTTTTTGATAACAATTCAATTTCAATTGATGGTCCAACTGATCTTGCTGTTTCAGATAATTTTAAAAAAAAGATTTGAGGGTTATGGTTGGAACTATATTTTAATAAATGGGCATAACGAAAAAGAAATATTTAAAGCATTAAAAAATGTTCAAAAAGCAAAAAAACCGACTGTTATTTCTTGTAAAACAAAAATCGGATATGGCTCACCAAATAAATCAGGTAAAGCGTCCGCCCACGGAAGTCCCCTAGGTTTAGAGGAGATTGAACTTGTAAGAAAAGCCCTAAATTGGAACAATAAACCATTTAATATTCCAGATAAATTTTTGAAGGAATGGAGAAAAATTGGTCAAAGATGTGAAGCTCAAGAAAAAAAATGGATTAAGATATTTAACAAAAACAAAACAAAATTTAAAAATATAAAAAAAAATAATTTAATAAGAATTTTAAAAAGGGAGAAAAGAAATGCGATTTTAGAGCCTAAAAGTTTGGCTACTAGAAAATGTTCTGAAATGACGCTTAATGCATTAACAAACCAAAATCATAACTTAATTGGTGGCTCCGCTGATTTAGCAGGATCTAACAATACAAAAACAAAACATCACAAAATAATTAAGCCTGGAGATTTTAGCGGAGATTATATTCACTACGGAGTAAGAGAGCATGGAATGAGTGGAATAATGAATGGTATAGCACTCTATGGAAATTTAATTCCATATGGTGGAACTTTTTTAATTTTTTCTGACTATTGTAAACCTTCGATTAGGTTATCTGCGTTGATGCAAAAAAGAGTAATATATGTAATGACGCATGACTCTATAGGACTTGGAGAGGATGGGCCAACCCATCAGCCAATTGAGCAGCTATCAGGTTTACGATCAATTCCAAACTTAAATGTTTTTAGGCCAGCAGATAGAGTTGAAACAATTGAATGTTGGGAACATGCTTTGAAAAGTTCAAAAACACCAAGTATTTTGTCTTTAACAAGACAAAGCTTAGATCCCATAAGAAAATCATTTACAAATATAAATAAATGTTCCTTAGGAGCCTATGAAGTTTTGAGAACTAATAATAAAATTAATTTAACAATACTTGCAAGTGGTTCAGAGGTTAATTTGGCAATCAAAACTGGTCATAAATTAGCCAAAGATAAAATATACTGTAAAGTTATATCAATGCCGTCTATGGAGCTTTTCGATCTACAATCAAAACTATATAAAAATAAAATTTTAAATGAAACTAAATTTAAAATTTCAATAGAAGCTGGATCAAGTGATTGTTGGAAAAAATATTTGGGGAGTTCAAGTCTAACATTTGGAATTAATGAATTTGGCAAGAGTGCACCCTACAAAGATATTTTTAAACACTTTGGACTAACAATTTCAAATATTGTTAGTAAAACCAAAAAAATGATAGGAAATTAAATATGGCAATTAAAATTGGAATTAATGGAATGGGTAGAATTGGTCGTATGATTGTAAGATCAATTTTTGAAAGTCGAAATAAAAATTTAAAGATTCAACATATTAATAATAGATCAAATGCAGAAGTTACATGTAAATTAATTAGATACGATTCCATACATGGAAAATTTGATGCTGATGTTAAATTTGATGAAAATAATTTAATAATAAATAAAGAAAAAATTTCATTTTCACAAGAACCTAAGATCGAAAAAATTAATTGGAAAAAGTATGATGTTGACTATGTTTTAGAATGTACAGGTAAATTTAACTCAAAAGAAAAACTTAAAGCTCATATTAAAAATGGTGCAAAAAAAGTGATCGTATCTGCTCCATGCAAAAATGCAGACAAAACAATAGTTTTTGGTGTTAACGAAAACACCTTATCTAAAAAAGATAAAATAATCTCAGCTGCCTCATGTACTACGAATTGTTTGGCAACAGTTGTAGATGTCATTCACAAAAAATTTGAAATTGAAAAAGGTTTTATGACTACTATTCACTCATTTACTAGTGACCAAAGAATTTTGGACAATTCTCATAAAGATGCAAGAAGAGCTCGATCTGCAAGCCAATCGATTATTCCTACATCAACAGGAGCATCAAAAACAATAGGTGAAATAATTCCAAGTTTGAAAGGAAAATTAGAAGGCGTGGCGATGAGAGTACCTACGCCAAATGTTTCTCTTGTAGAATTAGTTTTTTGTACGAAAAAAAAAATTAATATAAAAAATATAAATAATGAATTTGAATTAGCCTCAAAAAGGGAATTAAAAAGAATTTTAGAAGTTACGAATGAAAAATTAGTTTCAGTTGATTTCAATCATCATTCAGCCTCTGCAATCTTTGATGCTTCTTTAACCAGTGTGGTTGGAGCAAATATGGGCAAAATTTCAGCTTGGTATGACAACGAATGGGGTTTTTCTAACAGAATGTGTGATATAACTGAAAATTTGCATAAAATCTCTTAATGAGAAGTATTAAAAATGAAAAAAATCTACGTGATAAAAAAATATTACTAAGATTAGATTTAAATGTTCCAATAATTAAAGGGGAAATAATCGACACAACTAGAATAGATAAAATTTTACCCACTTTAAAATTTCTTAATAAACAAAAAGCTAAAATTATTATTTTATCACATGTGGGTAGGCCAGGAGGTAAGGCTTTAAAAGAACTTTCATTAAAACCAATTTGTGAAAATTTAGAGGAACAATTAGGTTTAAATGTGAAATTAATTACACAAAATATAAATGAAATTAAAAATAAGGATTTCTTCGATAATTTTGATGAGGAAATCTTAATGTTAGAAAATATTAGGTTTTACGCAGAAGAAGAGGAAAATGATAATAAGTTTGCAGAGCACCTAGCAAGTTTTGGTGATATTTATGTTAATGATGCTTTCTCTTGCTCTCATCGTTTACATGCTTCAATTGTTGAAATTTCTAAATTCCTGCCTTCATTTTCTGGATTACAAATAGATTTAGAAATTGATGCCCTTACTAAAATTACCTCTGAAATTACTAAACCAATATCCTGTATAATTGGAGGATCCAAAATTTCGACCAAAATTGATATTATTAAAAATTTAATACCTAAATTTGATAATATTATTATTGTTGGAGCTATGGCCAATAATTTTATTGAATACTTTGGTCACAATATTGGAAAATCTATTAAAGAAAAAAACTGTGACTCAATCATCGAAGAGATTATTTCACTTTCGAAAAAAGAAAAATGTGAAATAACTTATCCAGAAGATGTGCTTGTATCTAAATACTTAAATGGGTCATACAAAAAAAGAAAATTAAATGAAATTTTGAACGATGAAATGATTTTAGACATTGGTCCAAAAACTATTGATAAAATAACAAATATTATTAATTCTAGTAAGACCATATTATGGAATGGACCTGCTGGATATTTTGAAAACCCTAACTTTGCGAATGGCAGCATTGAAATAGCAAAAACAATAATTAAAAATAATAAATTAAACAAAATTTTTTCAGTTGTTGGTGGGGGAGATACAGTCTCATTATTAAACAGTATTAAGGCTGTTAATGGTTTTAACTTTGTTTCAACTGCAGGTGGCGCCTTTTTAGAATATCTTGAAGGTAAAAAGCTTCCTGGTATAACCGCGTTAAATCAATAAATGTCAAAACTAAATAAAATTGCACTAAAAATAATTTCTAACGGTAAAGGTATACTTGCTGCAGATGAAAGCAATGGCACTATGACAAAGAGACTTACAGCGGTAAATGTAAATTCTACTCCAGAAAATAGACTATTGTTTAGGGAAATTCTTTTCTCATCTGAATGCATGAAAGATTGTATTGGAGGAGTTATTCTTTATGATGAAACAATAAACCAAACTACAAGTTTTGGAAAATCAATCCCTGACTTAATTTCAGCCTCAGGCGCTGTGCCGGGAATCAAAGTTGATACAGGCACTAAAGAATTAGCAAACTCTCCTGAAGAAAAAATTACTGAGGGTTTAGATGGTCTCAAAGTTAGATTGAAAAAATATTATGAACTTGGAGCAAGATTTACAAAATGGAGAGGAGTTTATTCTATTAGTAATAAATATCCAACCAAGCTAGCAATAAATACTAATGCTCATGCGCTAGCTAGATACGCTGCGTTAGTTCAAGAAAGTGGTATGGTACCAATAGTAGAGCCCGAAGTATTAATGGATGGAGAACATTCTGCAGATGTTTGTTTAAGTAAAACATCAGAGGTTATAAAAAAATGTTTTGAGGAATTAGTTTTACATAAAGTTGATCTTTCAGGAATTATTTTAAAACCAAATATGATATTATCTGGTACTCTATCAAAAGAAAGAATATCTAGTGAAGAGGTTTCAAACAAAACACTTAAGTGTCTTAAAAATTCAGTTCCTAGTGATGTACCCGGGATTGCCTTTCTATCGGGAGGCCAGTCTGAGTCAGAAGCTACAGAAAATTTAAATCTAATAAATAAAAACAACAATACTAATTTTATTATGACATACTCATATGGAAGAGCTCTTCAGCAAAGTGCTCTTAAAGTATGGTCTAAAAATATAAAAGATATAGATGGAACTCAAAAAACTTTTAATCACAGAGCTAAAATGTGTACATTGGCTGCTCAGGGCAAATGGGTAAGAGAACTTGAGAGTAAATAAAAAGAAATTTATTTATCTTATTTCTCCTAACAAAATATATAAAAAATTTTTTAAAGATCTTGAAAAAGTACTAGAAACAGGAAAAATTAGCTTTTTTCAATTAAGGCTCAAAAAATATTCCTTCAAACATAAAATTTTGATTGGAAAAAAAATAAAAAAAATCTGTAAAAAAAATAAAGTAAAATTTTTAATCAATGACGATCCAATAATTGCAAAAAGATTAGGTGCTGATGGTTGTCATTTGGGTCAAAAAGATATGAATATAAAAGAAGCTAGGAAAATAATTGGCAAAAAAATTATAGGTATTACCTGCCATAATTCTATAACCTTAGCAAAGATAGCTTTAAAAGCTAAAGCAAGCTATTTAGCGTTTGGAGCTTTTTATTCCTCTAAAACTAAAAAAATCAAATATACAGCAAATATTAAAATTTTAAATAAGATTAAAACAATTACTAAAACTCCTATTGTAGCTATTGGAGGTATTAATTCAAAAAATTATAAAAAACTGTTATTGAACAATGCAAATTTTTTAGCTATCTCAGGCTACATTTGGAATAATAAAAAATATAAACCCATAGAGGCTTTAGAGAGATTAAAATGAAAATTAATGCTGGTGATATAAGAGTTGGAATGCTTTTGGAATATAAGAATGATTTATGGCAAGTTTTAAAAACTCAGCATGTTAAACCAGGTAAAGGTGGTGCCTTCGCACAAGTTGAAATGAAAAGTGTAGGAAAAAATACAAAGTTAAATGAAAGATTTAGGTCAAGTGAAACAGTTGAAAAGGCTTCTTTAGAAGAAGCAAAGTTTAATTACCTTTATGAGGATGAAATTTATTATTTTTTTATGAACCCAAAAAGTTTTGAACAAATAGAAATTAAAAAAGATGTGGTTGGAGATCAAGGGAAGCTTTTATTGGAAAATCTTGAGGTTTCTGTAAATTTTTACAATGAAAATCCAATTTCAGTTGAACTGCCTAACCAAGTAAAGTGTAAAATAGAAACTACTGATGCAGCTTTAAAAGGACAAACAGTTTCATCATCATATAAACCTGCAACTCTTGATAATGGGTTAAGTATTCAGGTGCCTCCATTTATTGAGTCAGGGGATGAAGTAATAATTGATACAAGAAATTTAGAATACGTAAAAAAAATTTAAATATATGATTTCGATATCATCAAATCTCAATATTATGATTAAGGCTGTGGAAAAAGCATCTAAGATAGTAATTAGAGATTTTGGAGAAGTTGAAAAGTTACAAGTATCTAAGAAAGGTCCCAGAGATTTTGTTACTAAAACAGATAAACGTGTTGAAAATATTATTATTGAGGAACTTAGTAAAACCAAAAAAAATTACTCTTTCCTTTCTGAAGAGATTGGAAAAATAAAAAATAAGGATGAGGAAAATATATGGATTATAGACCCAATTGATGGAACAACAAACTTCCTAAATGGTATTCCACATTTTGCAATTTGTATTGCATTACAATCAAAGAAAGAAATAATTAGCGGTTTAATTTTTGATCCTATAAAAGACGAAATGTTTTTTGCAGAAAAAAATAAAGGTTCTTATCTTAATAACCAAAGATTAAGAGTGTCAAAAAAAAATGTCATGGATGATTGTTTATTTTCTAGCAGCCATGATGGTGTAAGATTTAGTAATTTTAATATACGCTGCACTGGTTGTGCAGCTTTAGACCTAGCATATGTTGCTGCTGGAAGATTTGATGGATACTTTCATAATAATATTAATCTTTGGGATGTAGCGGCTGGAACACTTATGGTGCGGGAAGCTGGTGGGATCGTGAATGATCTAAATAAATTCAACATTAATGCAATTAATATTAGAGCCTCTAGTGATGGAATTAATGATAAAATGCTTAAAGAATTGGAGAACTTTTAATTGAGTTCTGAATTTCCTTTGCTATAAGTCTCGTAATGAAAAAAAATATTCACCCAAACTACCACATCATTAAAGTAGAAATGACAGATGGTATTCAGTTTGAGACTAAGTCCACATGGGGTAATGATGGAGACTTACTAAAGTTGGAAATTGATCCTAAATCCCATTCTGCATGGACGGGAGGAAAACAAAAATTAATGGATAAAGGCAGAATTAGTAAGTTTAATAAAAAATTCCAAAATTTTAAATCAGAAAAGAAAAATTAAATGTCAAACGCACCTTTGATGCCAATGGCTACTGCCGTTTGGTTAGTTGAAAACACAACATTAACATTCAAACAAATTGCAGATTTTTGTCAATTACATGAAGTAGAAATTCAAGGAATAGCTGATGGTGAAGTAGCAAAAGGTATTAAAGCTTACAATCCTATAATATCAGGTCAGTTATCAAGGGAAGAAATTGAGCTCTCATCTAAAGATGAAAATAGATCATTACAAATAAAGAGTAGTGATATTGAAATATCAAATTCTGAAAAAAAAATAAAAAAATATGTGCCACTTTCTAAGAGGCAAGATAAACCAGATTCTGCCTTGTGGCTTATTAAACAACATAATTCTCTAAAAGATTCTCAAATTGCAAAACTTGTTGGCATAACAAAAAATTCAGTTACCTCAATCAGAAATAAAAGTTATTGGAATTACAACAATCTAAACCCAAAAGATCCTGTTGCATTAAATTTATTTACCCAAAAAGATTTATTAGATGCTTTGGAAAAAGCTGAAAGAAGAATAAAAAGAGAAAAAAAACAGAAGGAAAAAGAAAAACTAAGAAGTCTTGTAACTGCGTAATGAATAAAATTTATAGACATAAAATTATAAAAGTGTTAGTTAACCACTTTTTTGGAGGTAGTTATTAAAATAGAAGTAAAAGATAATAATATTGAACAAGCTTTAAGAGTTTTAAAAAGGAAACTTCAAAGAGATGGTTTTTTTAAAGTAATAAAATTAAAAAATACTTATGAAAAACCTTCAGAAAAGAAAAAAAGAATCCTTCAAGAAAATATTAAAAGAGTTAAAAAATTAAATAAACTTAAAAATAGAATTTAAGTATATCGCGGGGTGGAGCAGTCTGGTAGCTCGTCAGGCTCATAACCTGAAGGTCGGCGGTTCAAATCCGTCCCCCGCAACCAATTCATTTCAAATAGGTTTTATTAATTAAATCCGCCCAATTTGTCTTAAATCCCAAATTTTTATCATCTACATATATATCGAATCTAGGCTTGCCCATTATTAAATCATCAAAAATTAAACCCCATTTTATTAATTGTTTAAAAGTTTTTTTGTAACCTATTTTCTTCGCTTTTTTAGCATCAGAATTTGTCCTAGCCATATATCTTGAAGTAAAAATTTTTATGTAATGCCCCTCTTTTTGAAGCTTGTTTATTAAATTAATATTTTTTTTTATCGGTAAAGATTTTTGATAGTTGCTACCTGAAGTTTTACAAATCGTATTATCAATATCAAAACAGAATATTTTTTTTTTAATTTTATTTTTTTTGACCATAATAACTTTTTTTTCCGTGCTTTCTCTCAAAGTGAAATTTACGGACGGATTTGATTATTTTTGGTTTTTTGTTTAACAATTTAGTTTTGTAATAAACTCTACATATAAATTCAATAGCAATTAAATTGTTAATTGCTTCTTGCTCATTTTTTCCCCATGCAACTAAACCATGATCTCTTAATAAAATTCCAGGATTATATTTTTTAATTTTTTTTAATCTATTTATAATACTTCTTCCAAGTTGATACTCATACCTAATCTTATTAACTTTATATATTTTTTCTGAGAGAGGAATTTTATCATAAAAGTAATCAGCGTGAGTTGTTCCATAACATTCAGGTTCAATATTTGATTGAGCAATTATTGTTGAATATTCAGAATGAGTATGAATAATACAGCCAACATTTTTTAGATATTTGTATAATTCGATATGAATATCGGTATCAACACTCGGCCTTAACGGATTTTGGTAATTATTTTTAAATTTTTTAATTTCAACTTTGACTATATCCTTTTCATTACATTTTTTTGTAAATATACCAGACGCTTTTATATAAATTGAATTTCTAGACTTATTAATAATACTTGCGTTACCAAAATTTAAAATACTTAAATTATTTTTATAAATTTCTGTGTTAACCTTTGCACATTTTAAAAAATAATTCTTTGACATATCGGTTTAACTAACTCTAAATTTATATTTTTTTCCATCATGAACAATGATTGAGTCACTATCTATGTCTCTATTAGACATTTCAATTATTTTACAATTTTTTTTTGCCATCCTCATATGTATTGTACCTGGTTTCATTAAAAAAGAATTATTTTTTTTTAATTTGATTAATCCATTTAAACCTCTCGAATATCTTATACCTAGATTCATTTCACCGTATTCAATAAAATAATTTTCTTTTTTGTTAATATGAAATTCCATACTACTTTGGGTATTTTTCTTCATTTCAATAATTTTTATAGCTCCTAATTTATTTTGTAATAAATCATAAATAGTACCCCAATATTTATTTTTAAAACGAATTTTTAATATCTTAATTTTTGAAAAAATATTATGGTGAGTATGATTTATTTTTACTTTAGTTTTTTTTTTAAAAAAAAATATATAAACCTCAGAATTCAATAAAGTTTTAAAGCTCATTTTTTTTTTCGAGAAAATTAAGTTTTTATCCTGATCATAAATATTTTTATTATTTATTAATATATTTCCTTTGTTTAAAAAAAAATAAAAAGAATTTTCATTTAGTAAATAGGTGCAATTAGATTTTAAGTTTAGTCTAAAATACGAAAACTCACTTTCGCTCGCTATATTTTCATAAGAAAAATTTTTTCTTTTTATTTTTTTTATACTTATTTTGGTATTGAGTTCTTTGAGAGTTTTTCCAAACATAAATAATCTAAAAAGTTTTAACCTTACTTTTACCAATTATTTTAGAATAAGCATAATTATTAGAAAATTTTATTCTTTGTAAGTTATTCTTATTTCTATTTAGTACAAAGGCAGACAAAAAATAATCTCCCGCACCTATAGTATTAATACTTTGCTTCTTTTCTTTATCAACAGTGGCGCTAATTACTCTTTTATTTTGAAAAATAGAGCAACCTTTTGAACCTTTTTTAATAACAAAAGTATTTATGCTCAAAATCTTTTGAAGCTTTATGAGTTTTTTTAAAAGTGTTTTTTCTTTAATTTTATAAATTTTAAAAATTT
>CABZLO010000002.1 GCA_902526595.1 uncultured Pelagibacteraceae bacterium
AAGGCATTTTATGTAAAGTCATGCCCGGAGTTCTCATGTTTAAAATAGTTGTAATAAAATTTACTGCTCCTAAAATTGATGAAGCGCCCGCTAGGTGTAAACTTAAGATTGCAAAATCCATTGCAGGACCCGGTTGTCCAGCAGAAGATGATAAGGGAGGATAAATAGTCCAACCACCTCCAACTCCTGTTTGACCTGGAGGTCCGTCCATAAAAATAGACATAATTAATAAAATAAATGATGTAGGTAATAACCAAAATGAAATATTATTCATTCTTGGAAACGCCATATCTGGAGCACCAATCATAATTGGTACAAACCAATTACCAAAACCACCAATCATAGCTGGCATCACCATGAAAAAAATCATGATCAAACCATGACCAGTTACTAAAACATTATATAAATGATAATTGCCTCCTAAGATACCATCTCCCGGGTGCATTAATTCCATTCTCATTAAAACAGAAAATGCTGTTCCGATTACACCTGCAATAATTGCAAATATCAAATACATTGTTCCAATATCTTTGTGGTTTGTTGAATAAGCCCAACGCTTCCAACCAGTAGGTGTATGATCGTCGTGTGATGCTGTCTGTGTATACATAATTATTTACTCGCTAGTTTTTTAAATTCATCTTCTTCAATTACTTCTTTTGCAAATTTTACTTTAGCTTGTATTAGCCACTCATTATATTCCTCTTCTGATACAACTCTTACTGTTATAGGCATAAATGCATGTTTTATTCCACAAAGCTCTGAACATTGACCATAGTAAGTTCCAACCTTTTCTGCTTTAAACCAAGTTTCATTAATTCTACCGGGCACAGCATCTCTTTTTACTCCGAAAGCTGGTAAGGCCCAAGCATGTAATACATCGTTGGCTGTAATTAGTACTTTAACTACTTTATTTACTGGCACTACAAGTTCATTATCCACTGCTAATAATCTAGGTTGGTTCTCTTTTAAGTCTTTATCTTCAATCATGTAGGACTCAAAAATTATATTTTCATCTGGATATTCATAGCCCCAGTACCATTGATAACCTACAGCCTTAACTGTAACTTCTGCTTTTGGAATAGTGTCTTGTTTATATAAAATTTTAAATGAGGGCACAGCCATGACAATTAAAATTAAGCATGGAATTAATGTCCATAAAACTTCAACTGCAACATTATGGGTTCTTTTTGAAGGAACTGGATTTGCTGATGCTCTAAATCTTATACAAGCATAAATCATTAAGAATAAAACAAATACACTTATTGCAATAATTATTGGAAGTAAAAGGTTGTCATGAAAATTTACAATATCTCTCATCGTTTCAGATGCTGCATTTTGAAAACCTAATTGCCAGTCTTTTGGTTGATCAGCTAACGCCTGAGAAGTTGTTAAAACTGCTAAGATTGTAAATAAAAATTTATTCATTTTTAAACACTATATAAATCCTCTTTAGAAAAATTACACTTTACTTTTCGCGACAAAATATCAATTAATGGCGTAATTTATGATCGATATGGCAGAAATTACAGCTGTTTCAGATCTTAGGATGTTTTCATTAATTTTAATAGCCTGAACACCTTTGTATGAGAGAATCTCCTCTCTTTCACTCTCAGAAAAGTCTCCTTCAGGACCTACAACGATACAGGTTGGCTTGCTAGTAAGTTTTTTTATATCTAGTTTATTATTTTTTGAATTAAGATCTGTGAAAATCAAATCGACATCACTCTTATCCAAAAAATCTCTAAGATTTTGCAGGTCTTCAATATTAGGAACCTGAATTCTATTCGATTGTTCGGCTGCTTCAATAATTATTTTTTCTAATCTTTCTTTATTTATCTTCCTAACAATTGTTCGATCAAAAATAATAGGCAAAAACTTTGTAACTCCTAACTCAGTTGCTTTTTGGATCATGAAATTAAAGTAATTAGATTTGATAGGTGAAAAAGCTAACCATAACTCTTTAAAATTTTCTTTTTGTCTTAATTGTTTTGTAACATTAAACTCAACAATACTTTTTGAAATACCTAAAATTTTTGCCTCCCATTCACCACTAATATTAAATAAAGAGAAAACTTCATTTTCTTTAATTCTCATAACCTTACTTACATAATGAGATTGTGATTTATCAAGTGTGGCAATTAAATTAAGTGATAAACTTTTTGGAAAAAATAATCTAATGTTACTCATATAGATAAATTAGTTTATGAAAAATATTAAAGCAATAATTTTTGATGCATATGGAACTTTATTTGATGTGAATTCAGCTGCTGAAAAATGCAAAGATAAAATAGGTGATAAATGGGAAGGTTTTGCAAATTACTGGAGAACTACTCAGCTAGAATATACTTGGCTTAGAAATTTAATGAAAAGACATAAAGATTTTTGGCAAGTAACTGAAGATAGTTTAGATAAATCTATGAAAGCTTATGAAATAGATTCTTCATTGAGAAATGAATTATTAGATCTTTATAAAATTCTTTCACCATTTGAGGAGGTGCCTGCAGTTTTAAAATCACTTAAAGAAAAAGATTTAAAACTTGCTATTCTTTCAAATGGTACACCTACCCTTATTAATCAATTAGTTAAAAGCAACAATTTAGATAATTTATTTGATGATCTTTTTTCAATAGAAGAAGTTGGTATTTATAAACCAGACTCTAAAGTTTACGATATACCAATTAAAAAATATAATATTAAAAAAAATGAAGTTGTTTTTTTAAGTGCTAACACTTGGGATGTATCAGGTGGTGGAAATTATGGATACAATTCTATTTGGGTAAAAAGGAATAAAAATATTTTTGATAAACTTGACTATTCGCCTAAACATCAAATTAAACAACTTGGAGAGTTACTTGATATACTCTAATAAATTCTTATATCGTTAAGATGAAAAACATTGAAATCAGCAAAATTATTGACCCTATCCTTGCATCAGATGGTGCGGGAGTTAAATTAAAAAGAAGTATTGGTGTAGAACCAAATTATTTTGATCCATTTTTGATGTTAGATGAGTTTGGATCAGAGAATAGTGAGGATTACATTGCTGGTTTTCCACCCCATCCTCATCGAGGAATTGAAACAGTAACCTATATGTTAGCCGGAGAATTTGAGCATAAAGATAGCACCGGGGGTGAAGGAAGAATGACGGCAGGAGATGTTCAGTGGATGAAAACCGGAAGTGGAATAATTCATTCTGAAATGCCCGCAATGAAAGAAGGTAAACTTCATGGATTTCAATTATGGATTAATATGCCTGCTAAACTAAAGATGAGTAAGCCTGAATATATTTACATAGATTCAGATAAAATGAGTGTTCATAAAGATAAAGAGAAACAGGTAAAAGTTATAGCTGGAAATTTTGAAAATGCTGAAGGCCCTGTTAAAGGTCATAATGTTGAGCCAATCTATTTTGATATTGAGCTGACCAAAGATAGATTATTTAGCTATAAATTACCTTCAACTCATAACACTTTTATTTATCTAATAAATGGTGAAATTGAAATTGGAAAAAATAAACACAATGATGTTAAAGATAGTACTTTAATACTATTAACTCGAGGTGAAGATTTAACAGTGAAAGCTAAATCAAATACTAAGTTCTTGCTAGTTTCTGGCAAGCCTATTAATGAGGAAATAGCAAGAGGTGGTCCATTTGTAATGAATACTAAAGCAGAAATCTTGCAAGCAGTTCAGGATTATCATAGTGGTACATTTGTAAAATAAATTATGAAAACTGTAAAAATAGAAAAATTTGGAAGTCCTGATGTATTAAAAGTTGAAAATGTTGAAATTGGTAAACCTAAAACAAATAATGTTTTAATAAAAAACTTATCTATTGGCATAAATTACATTGATACATATCACCGAACAGGGCTCTACCCCATTCCACTTCCAAGCGGGATTGGTCTCGAAGCATGTGGTGTAATTGAAGAAGTTGGACCTGATGTTACTTTATTTAAAGTCGGAGATAGAGTTTCTCACGCGTCTATGCCTATTGGTGCTTATTCAGAAAAACATATTATGCCAGAAAATAAACTAGTTCCAGTTCCAGATGGAGTTTCAGATGAGGTAGCTTCATGCATCACATTAAAAGGAATTACTGCAGAATATTTATTACATAGAGCTTATCCCTTAAAAAAAGGAGATAAAGTTCTTTATCATGCAGCAGCTGGAGCGCTTGGACAAATACTGTGTCCTTGGGCCAATTCTATTGGTGCAGAAATCATTGGCACTGTTGGGTCTAAAAATAAGGAAGAAATTGCAAAGAAAAATGGGTGTCATCACGTAATAAACTACACTGATAAAAACTTTGTTGAAGAAGTAGAAAAAATTGTTGGAAAAAATGGAATTGACGTTGTTTATGATGGTGTTGGTTTAAAAACTTTTGAAGGTTCAATTGAAGTACTTAAAATCAGAGGGATGATGGTAGCTTTTGGAAATGCTTCGGGTTATGTCGATACTATTGATGTAAAAAAACATATTAACGCAAAAGGTTTATTTTTTACACGTCCTTCAATTGCTCATTACACTATTCGGAGGGAAGAATTATTAGAATCAGCAAAAAAAGTTTTTGATGCAGTATTATCTGAGAAATTTAAAATAGAAATTTCAAAAATATATTCACTTGATGAAGTAAAACAAGCTCACGAAGATTTAGAAGGTAGATTGCTTACTGGACCAGCTGTCATAAAGCCTTAGCAATGAAATTTATTCATAGATATCCATATCAGACATGTGTAGTTTCAAAGCATTTGTAGATACTTGGATTTCAATAATAAAAAAAATAATTGAAATTATCATAGATAAACAACATGATCCGAAAATAATTCTTGCAATAAATATCTCACTTAAATAAAGACCAAAAACAGTTAGCATATTAAATAAAAAGCCAAATGCTGCGAACACCATTGAGAATTTCAAAAGACTTATTCTTTTATTTAAATTTATAAATTGAGCCTTCCATTCAGGTGGAGTGTGTTTTTCAAAAACGTGAGCATCATGAATTTTTCTAATTAAAGCACTTAACGTATGAAACCTATTACTGTAAACACCCATTAATAAAGGAATTGCAGGAAACATTAATGCTGTGACGGTATAATCAATATTCATACGAATCAGTTTGATTATGAAACTAGCCTTTGTTATTTACAAGTAAATTATGAACCAATTAAAACTATTCATCGAACTTACAAGATTAAAAAAGCCTATTGGTTTTATGCTTCTGTTCTGGCCATGTGCTTGGGGACTTACTCTAGCCTATGATTTTTCTTCAAACTTAAATAACTACTTTTTTTATTTAACTCTATTTTTTTTAGGTTCAGTATTTATGAGATCAGCAGGGTGCATAGTAAACGATATCTTGGATAAAGAATTTGACTCAAAAGTTTTTCGTACAAAAAATCGTCCCATAGCCTCAGGTAAGATATCAATTAAACTTGCTATATTTTATGCATCTACTCTATGCTTTTTGGCTTTTTTGGTTTTAATCAATTTTAATTTATTTACAATAATTATTGCTTTTGGTTCTATGCCTCTTGCCTTTACTTATCCATTGATGAAAAGGTATACTTATTGGCCACAATTATTTTTAGGTATTACTTTTAATTATGGATTAATACTCGGGTGGACTGCGGTAAATAGTGAAATTAGCCTCGTACCTCTAATATTTTATTTTGGAGCCATATTTTGGACACTGGGGTATGACACTATTTATGGATACCAAGACATCAAAGATGATGAAATTATAGGATTAAAATCAACTTCAATCAAATTTAAAGGGAAAGCTAAAAAATTTTTATTTTTATGTTATTTGTTTTTATCATCTTTCTTTCTGATTGGAGGATATAAAATGGAATTTAATTCAATCTACTATTTACTTTTCATAATTCCATTTGTTCACTTATTTTTTTATCAAATGAAAATATTTAATTTAAATGAACCCGATAGCTGCCTGAAAGCCTTCAAAAGTAACAATTTTTTTGGTCTTATTATTTTTTTAAATATTTTAATAGTTAAAAACTTATAATGCAAAATTCTATAATTTATAAAAGACTATATAAAGATTATTCAAAAAAATATTTAAGTAAAATTTTTTTATCTGCCTTTTTTTCGATCTTAGTTGCAGGGAGTACATCTGCAATAGCCTGGCTTTTAGATCCTGCTATCAAAAAACTTTTTTTAGAAAAAGATCAATCATTATTAATCTTAATACCGTTAATGATCATAATTGCATTTACCACAAAAGGTCTTTCGTTGTATTACGCAAGAGCAACAATGATTGGTGTTGGAGAAGGAATTAAAAAAAAACTTCAAGTTGATATGGTTAATACTTTAGTTGAAACTGATACACAAATAATAGATAAAAAGCATTCTGGAAAATTTATTTCAAACCTTACTTATGATGTAACACATATAACCAATTTACTTAGTAGTGCTATATTATCACTATTTAAAGATTCTTTGACACTAATTGGTTTATTATTTGTGATGTTTTTACAAAACTGGAAACTAGCTCTCATCTCTATCATTATGATTCCATTAGCAAGTTTTTCTGCAAAAACATTAGGTAAAAGAATAAATAAAGTCACAACTGAAGCTCAACAAAAATCTGGATTTTTAACGACTTATTTAGTTGAACTGTTTAAAAATCACAAATTAATTAAAATTTTTCAAAAAGAAGAATTTGAAAAGAAAAGAGCTGAAAATTATTTAGGTCAATTGAAAGAAAAGAATCAAAAAATACAAACTGTGTTTGTAAGAATATCGCCAATAATGGAAACTTTAACAGGAATTATGATTGCAGTCTTAATTTTTTATTCCGGAGCTCTTATGTCAAGTGGAGAACTTGAAATTAATAATTTTTTTTCATTTCTTGCTGCGATGATGTTGGCTTATCAACCAGTAAGATCTTTATCTACTCTCAATATGGTTTTGAATCAGGGTCTTTCAGCAGCTTCGAGAATTCTACCTATTATTGATCAAAAAAATAATATTAATGACTCATCAAATGCAAAAAAAATTGAGCTAAAAAATTCAAATATCAAATTCCAAAATGTAAACTTTTCATACGAAGTAAATGAGAAAAAAACTCTTAATTCAATAAATTTGGAATTTGAAGGTGGAAAAATGACATCTTTAGTTGGTCACAGTGGATCTGGTAAGTCAACAATTATGAATTTAATACCTAGATTTTATGACATTCATTCAGGAGAAATATTTGTTGATGGTCAATCAATATATGAAGTAACAATAAAATCACTTAGAGAACAAATTTCGATGGTGAGCCAAGAAACAACTTTGTTCGATGATACAATTAAAAATAATATTAAATATGCAAGAGAAGATGCTACTGACAATGAAATCTACCAGGTTGCAAAACTATCTTTTTGTGAAGAATTCATTAGTAATCTTCCAAATAAATATGAAACATTAATAGGAGAAAACGGTGTAAGATTATCAGGTGGTGAAAAACAAAGAATCTCTATTGCTAGAGCAATGCTTAAAAAAAGTTCAGTAATACTCCTTGACGAAGCAACTTCATCTTTAGACTCTGAGACTGAAACCAAAATCCAAGAGGCTTTAAATATTCTTACCAAAAATAAAACTACAATAGTAATAGCTCACCGATTATCGACAATTTTGAGTTCTAACAATATTTATCTTATTGACTCTGGAAAGATAATCGAAAGCGGTAAACATGAAGAATTAATTAATAAATCTGAATTATACAAAAGTTTTTATGAAAAACAGATACAAAAGTAATTATGTTATTTTTATACCATATATTAACTTCCATAATTATAATATTTTCCCCACTAATAATTTTTTACAGAATTTTAAAAAATAAAGAAGATAAAAAAAGATATATAGAAAAATTTAGTATTACTTCAAAAAAAAGAGTTAAAGGAAAACTTATTTGGTTTCATGGTGCAAGTGTAGGTGAAATATTAAGTATAATTCCAATTATTAAAAAATATGAAAAAAATAATTCTATTGCCCAAATACTTGTAACATCTAGTACATTAAGTTCATCAAAAGTACTTCAAAAATTTAAATTTAAAAAAACTGTTCATCAATTTTATCCTATAGATAGTTTATTTTTAACAAATAAATTTTTAGGATTTTGGAAACCTTGTATGGCTGTTTTTGTTGACTCTGAGATTTGGCCTTGCATGTATAATAATGTTAATAATAAAAAAATTCCATTAATTTTGCTTAATGCGAGACTAACAAAAAAAACTTTTAAAAAATGGACGATATTAAGTGATTTTGCAAGGTCTATTTTTAATAAGATAACAATTGCTTACCCTCAAAATTTTGAGACAGCAAAATATTTAAAAAAACTTAAGGTAAACAAAATACGCTACCTAGGAAATTTAAAATTTGCTGAAAATTTTGAGGAAAACCTAGATAAGATTAACTTAAACTTAAAAAAAGAACTAAAAAAGAAAAAAATTTGGGTTGCATCAAGTACTCATAAAGGTGAAGAATTGCTCTGTGCAAAGGCACATATTCAGTTAAGAAAAAAAGTAAAAAATTTAATCACTATAATCATTCCAAGACATATTCAAAGATCAAAAGAAATAATTTCAGAAATTAAAAATCTAAGCCTTAAGGTTTCACTTCACAGTACTAAACCACAAAGTTTAAAAAATACTGATATTTATATTGTTGATACATTTGGTGAGACCAAAAAATTCCATAAAATAAGCTGTTCAGTATTTTTGGGTGGTTCGTTGATTGATAAGGGAGGGCAAAACCCATTAGAGGCAGCAAGATTTGGAGCAAAAATATTACATGGTCCAAATACAGATAACTTTAGGGATGTTTATAAATTATTAAAAAAACTAAAAATCTCAAAAAAAATTAATACATCAAAAGGCTTAGCATTTTCAGTAACCTTTAGAAAAAATGCAATAATAGGCAATAAAATTAGGAATATTGGACAAAATATTTTAAAAAAAACCATAAAAGAATTAGACTACTTTATCATTGATGAATCTAAAAAAACCTAAGTTTTGGGATAATAAAAAGCCGAACTTAAATGCATATTTGCTTTATCCAATAGCTTTTTTTATAGACGTAGCAAAAACATTATTTCCAAAACCTAAAAAAAAGAAATTTAAAATTAAGACTATATGTATTGGTAATATTTACCTGGGAGGTACTGGAAAGACATCTTTAAGTATTAAATTAAATAAACTTTTAAATAAAAGAAATATAAAATCTTGTTTTATAAAAAAATATTACAAAAACCAAATTGATGAGCAAAAACTTCTTGAAAAAAATGGCAAACTTTTTTTGAATTATCAAAGAATTGATGCTTTAGAGCAGGCTGAAAAACAAAATTATGAAATTGCGATATTAGATGATGGTCTTCAAGATAAAACAATTGACTACGATTTGAGTTTTGTTTGCTTTAATAATATTAACTGGATTGGAAATGGAATGACTATTCCTGCTGGTCCATTAAGGGAAAATATAACTAAAATTAAAAATTATGATCATATTTTTTTAAATGGCAATTTAGAAGATATTGATTTTTTGACCCAAGAAATTTATAAAATAAATTCAAATATTAACATTCACCTAGGTAAATACGAACCAATCAATTTAGATAAATTTGAAAAAGACAAGAAATATTTGGTGTTTTCTGGGATTGGTAACCATCAAACTTTTGTTTCAATGATTAAGAAAAATGGGTTAGAGGTATTGAAAGATTTAGAATTTTCTGATCATTATCTTTACACAAAACAAGATATAGATAAAATTTTAAATGAAGCAAGCAATTTAAAATGTGAAATAATAACAACAGAAAAAGATTTTCTAAGATTAAATAATTTTAACTTGAGTGGAATTAAAACAATGAAGGCAGAATTGAAAATAATGGATGAAGATAAATTAATTAATTCAATAATTTAAAATGAAAAATATTAAATATTTTATCCAATTTTTTTTAACAATTTTAAGTTTTTTAATATTTAAAATTTTAGGACCTAATTTATCATCTAAAGTAAGTGGAAAAATATTTGAATTAATTGGACCATTTTTTAGATCAAAAAAAGTAATTCATTCAAATATCAAAAGAGGCGTTCCAGATATAAGTCCTGAAAATTTAGAAAATATAACAAGGTTTATGTGGAATAACTATGGAAGATTATTTGCAGAATATATGTTCATTAAAGATTTTAGATATGGAAAGCTTACTAGTAAAATCCAAATTGAGGGTCAAGAAATACTAGATGAAATAAAAAAAACCAAAAAAAAAGTAATCTTTATTTCAGGACATTTTAGCAATTTTGAACTTATGGCGATGTATTTAGAGAAAACTGGTATTAGATTGTGCGCAATATACCGACCATTAAATAATATTTTTTTAAATGGGATTATGGAGAACATAAGAAAAAAATTTATTTGTAAGCATCAAATTAAAAAAGGTATAGGAGGTCTTAAAAAATTAATTTCACTTAAAAAAGACAACTATTCAACAGCTTTGATGATAGACCAAAGAGTTTCTGAGGGAGTTTTATGCAATTTATTTAATCAGGATGCTTTAACCACTACTATACCAGCACAATTAGTAAAAAAATTTAACATTCCTGTTGTGCCTGTTTATATTGAGAGGATTAATGATCTAAATTTTAAAATATCTATAAATGATCCTATAAATTTTTCAAAAGAGGAATCGATCGAAAATATGACTTTAAAATTAAATCAAATTCTTGAAACAATGATACTAAAAAAACCTGGACAATGGATATGGTCTCATAATCGCTGGAAATAATTATTTTTTACTATTCTCTTCTCTTTTAATAAACGCTTCTTGATATGAAAAATATGGTTCTTGCAAATCGACATTCCAATAAGTTAAGTTCTCCAAATTTATTTTTTTTCCAGATACTGCACACACGACATAATCTCCTGGATCAATAATTTCAAAATTATTTGGTAAATATTTTATTTTTGCTAATTTTTTTGCCATTTTTAGTTTATATAGTCTTATATGAAAGTTGGAATAATAGGAAGTGGTGGTAGAGAACACTCCATTTGCCAAACTGTAAAAAAATCAAATAAAATTGATGAAATATTCTGTTTTCCTGGAAATGCTGGAACCAAAGATATCGCAGAAAATGTAAATATCGATTTAGATAGTTTTGAAATCCTAAAAAATTTTATTTTAGAAAAAAAGATTGATTTAATAATTGTTGGTCCTGAAAAACCTTTAGTAAATGGATTGGTTGATTATCTTGAAAAATTTAAAATTAAAGTATTTGGACCAAATAAAATTGCTGCTCAATTAGAAGGGTCTAAGATTTTTACAAAACAAATCTGTGAAAAGTATAAAATTCCGACCGCTCATTTTGGAATTTTCGAAACTAAAAATGATGCAAAAAAATTTTTAAAATCAACAAATTATCCAACTGTAATTAAAGCAGACAATTTAGCATCAGGTAAAGGCGTTTATATTTGTAACAGTGAAAAAGAGGCGATAGTAGCTGTTGAAGAAATATTTAATGGTAAATTTGGTTTGACAAAAAATATACTTATAGAAGAATTTTTAAAAGGTGAAGAAATGAGTTTTTTTACTATTCATGATGGAAAAACTTTTAAAACTTTTGATACAGCTCAAGATCACAAAAGAGTTCTGGAAGGAGATAAGGGTAAAAATACTGGTGGGATGGGAGCATATTCACCCTCAAGACTTATTAACAAAGATTTAAAAAATAAAATTATTTATAAAATTATTATACCGACTCTAAAAGGTTTGAAAGAACTTGGTGCTGAATATAAAGGATTTTTATATACAGGCTTGATGATTATAAAAAACGAACCTTATTTGATTGAATATAATGTTCGAATGGGTGATCCAGAATGTCAAACAATACTTCCAAAACTAAAATCAGATATTACTGATATTTTTTTGGCGTGCTGTGAAGAAAAATTAGATAAGATAGATATTGAATGGATAGATAAAAAAAGTCTATGCATTGTTGTATGTTCAAAAGGATATCCAGACGCATTCAAAAAAAATGTAGAAATAGAAAATCTAAGTAAAATAAAATTAGATAAAGACAAATATTTATTTCATGCTGGAACATTATATAAAGAAAGTAAAATATATGCTATTGGTGGACGAGTATTAAACTTTGTTTCTCTTTCTGAAGATCTTGGATCTGCAAGAGATGAAATCATAAATAACCTGGATAAATTAAATTGGGATGGTGGATTTTATAGAAAAGATATTGGTTATAAGGTTATTGACAGATGAGAGTTATATCAGGTGCATTCAAGGGCAAAAAAATTTTTGAACCTAAAGATAATAAAACAAGACCTTTAAAAGATTTAGCAAAAGAGTCGATCTTTAATATCATTGAGCATTCAAATAAGTTCAACACACAGCTAATTGACTCTTGCATATTGGATTTGTTTTCTGGAGTAGGTTCTTTCGGCATCGAATGTTTATCTAGAGGTTCTAAAAAAGTAGTATTTATTGAAAACTATGCTGGTGTTTTGCCAATATTAAAAAAAAATTTATCAGGTTTAAAAATAGTTAAAAATTACGAAATATTAGAAAATGATATTTATAGTGATAAAGTTTTATCAAAATTAAAGAACAAATTTGATATTGTATTCTTAGATCCTCCATTCAAAGATAAAAATCTCAACACTTTTTTGTTAAAATTGAAAAATTTTGAAATACTAAATAAAAATGGAGTGATCATCATACATAGGCATAAAGATGACCATGATGACTTTTCAAAAAAATTTAAAGTTATTGATGAAAAAAAATATGGAATATCAAAAATTTCTTTTTTAACAAATTTAAACTAAGAGTTTTTTTGTTTCTTTTTTTATCAATTCGACTGCAGGCTGATCATAAGGATTTACATTAATTAGTTTTCCTATCAATATTGTTTCTAAAATAAAAAAGCAGAATAATTCTCCTAAAGTTTTTTCATTTCTTTTTTTAATTTCAAAACTCCGAAATGGTAAGTTTTTTTTAAAAAAAACTTTCTCGGTGGCAATTTTTTGTGCATACATAATATTTGACACATTTTTCCCTCTTAAATATTTTTGTGAAGATAGTATTTGAGAATTTTTTAGACTTTCAGAATTTAATTCATTTGTGTAAAAAAAAGTATAAAAATTATTTTTAAATCCATCTAGATATAGCTGCATTACACTATGATTATCTTTAGGCATATTAGAAACTATTGGAAGTAAGCCTTTGCTTTTCTTGCCTAGACTTTCTGCTACAAGCTGTTGATACCATTTAAATAAATTTTCTGATTTTTCATCATAATTTAATATTATTGAATTATATTTTTTATTTTTAATATAATGAAGTGTTGAGCTTACACTTGACATTAAGTTATTCATAAATTTTTTATTTTTAATTAGCAAATCTAATTGTCTAAACTTATTTGGATTTAGTCCCATTAACTCTGCTGGCAACATCCCAACCTCAGATAAAACGGAATATCGTCCTCCTATATAATTATTATGATGGACAATTTCAGCTTTTAACTTGTTGGCAAGTTTCAGGAGATAATTATTTTTATTTTCAGTGATAAAAATATTCCTGTCTCCTCTTTGAATATAGATATTGGAATTAACTACTGTTTCGATTGTATTTCCTGATTTTGATACTACTAAATTTACACTTTTTTTATTTTTAATTTTTAATTTTTTCTGTCTTAAGTTGTCAATGAAAATAAAATCTTTATTTACAGTATCCTTTAGAAATTCATATATAGTTTGTGTTCCCAAAGTAGAGCCACCCATACCTATAACTTTAAAAGTAGAATATTTCTTATATTTATTTATTAATTTTTTTGAATAATTATCTCTATAATTTTTTTTAAGTGAGTCTAAAACGTAATTTTTTTGATTAAATAATGACGAAAAATTTTTTTTTATTTGGAAATTATTTATTTTTTTATTTTTTTTAAAATTTTTAAAATGAATTCCTGAAGTGAGCATTAATTATTTTTAATTTTCTCTAAAAGTGACTCTTCAATACCTTTGCTTTCAGAATTTTTAACATTTGTTTTATCAAAAATACTTTCATCATTTGTTACTAAACTTTTTATTGATTTTTCCTCATTTTTTGCTGCACTAGTCTCTAAATTTGGGGTAGGTAGCTCATTATAATCAGGTGGCATTATTAGAGGTGACTTTTTTTCAACCAAAAATTCATCATTGTTATTTTTCTTTTGGTTTTTAAAACCCTCTTTCAGAGTCCCACAAGAGCTAACGAGAAATATAAAACTCAATAAAATTAATTTTTTAAATATTTTCATGATTTTTTTTATTACTAAAAAATAATTCATATATTATCATAAAAATTACTCCCAAAGAAATAAATACATCAGCTAAATTGAATATAAACCAATGAAAATTTCCAATATGGAAATCTATGAAGTCAGGGACAGCTTTATAAATTATTCTATCAAAAACATTGCCCAATGCTCCTCCAAAAATCATTAATAGTGAGTATTTTTTAAAGCCACTACTTTTAGAAATCATATACAAAATCACAAATATAATTATTAGAATAAATAGTGTTAAAAAATTATATAAATTATTTTCATTGAATGAGAAAAGACCAAAGGCTATTCCTTCATTCCAAATTAAATATATATTTAAAAATTTTGATGAAAATATTTCAGGGCTGCTATTTATTTTATCTAAATAAATCATATAAAGCTTGGTTAATCTGTCTAAAATAAAAATTGAGATAATAATTATTAAATTAATATAAAAAGTTTTACTGTTACTAAGTATATTCATTAAGTTGTTTTAGGACAATGAGATCTACCACAAGCATTTTCAATAATTTTCCAACACAAGGTACATTTTGTTCCCTTCGCTTTTGTAGCTTTTGCACTTGTTTCTAGTTTTTCTTTGAAAGAAATTTCAGCTTTTGACGTAATACAAAGTTCTGAAAAATCTATATTTTTAGTGATTTCCTCTAATTTTTTATCCAGTTGAATGTTTAAGTCTGCCTCTAAACTTGACCCAATTTCTTTGTTAGCTCTTTTTTCTTCAATACTAATATTGCAAATATTTCTTATTTTGATCAACTCTGTCCATTTTTGATTCAATTTTTCATTCGAAAATAAATTTGGAAAATCTAAAAATTTTTCTAAATGTATACTTTTGTTATCTTTAAACAACAATCTATAAATCTCCTCAGTAGTAAAAGATAAAATTGGTGCAAACCATTTTAATAATGAATTCAAAATTATATTTAACAAAAGTATAGTTGACTTTCTTTTTTTCGAGTCTACTAGATCGCAATATAATGAGTCTTTCCTAATATCAAAATAAAACGCTGATAAATCCACTGTACAAAAATTAAGTAGCTCTTTATATAAGTTATGAAAATCGTAATTTTTAAAATATCTTTTAAAATTAACATTTAAAGTATACAGCTTATGAAGCATAAATTGTTCAAGTTCTGGTAATTCATTTAAATCTACTTTTTCAAAATTAACTTCTTGAAAATTATCTTTGATATTTCCAAGCAAATATCTAAATGTATTTCTTATTTTTCTGTAAGATTCAGCATGTTGGTCAAGAATTGAATAATCTATTCTTAAATCCTCTGAATAGTTTGATGATGCTACCCAAATTCTCAAAATATCCGCACCATATTTTTTTAAAATATCTTCTGGAGCAATTACATTTCCTAAAGATTTTGACATTTTTAAACCTTTGCCGTCTACAACAAATCCATGGGACAAAATATTTTCAAATGGCGCTCTCCCTCTGGTACCACATGATTCTAATAATGATGAATGAAACCAGCCTCTATGTTGATCTGATCCTTCTAAATACATTGATGCCGGCCACTTTAAATCATCTCTTTTTTCAAGAACAAATGAGTGCGTTGACCCACTATCAAACCAAACCTCAACAATATCGCTCAACTTTTCATAATCTTCAGCTTTGTATTTGTTTCCTAAAAATCTTTGTGGGTCATCTGAAAACCAACAATCTGAACCTTCTTTTTCATAAATAGAAGCAATATTCTCAATAACTTTATCATCTACTAAGATTTCTTTGGTTTTTTTATTAACGAAAATTGGAAGGGGAACGCCCCACACTCTTTGTCTTGATACACACCAATCTGGTCTGGTCTCTATCATTGATTTTAACCTTTCTTTTCCTTTGCTAGGATAGAAATTTGTATCATTAATTGCCTTCAAAGCTTTATCTCTCAACTTATGGCTTTCCATCGATATAAACCATTGTGGAGTAGCTCTGTGAACTAGTGGCGCTTTTGATCTCCAAGAATGTGGATAGGAATGCATCAGTTCCCCACTTGATAATAATTTTTTTTGCTCTTTAAGTTTTTTTATTACTATGGGGTTTGCTTTAAAAATATGAATACCTTCAAATAAACTTACATGTTTTGTATATTTGCCATCTCCATCAACTGTTTCAATTGCTTTAATTCCATTGTTTAAACATAAATTAAAATCATCAGGTCCATGACTTGGAGCACAATGAACAATACCCGTTCCTTGTTCGGTTGTTACAAACCTTGCCTCTAACATTGGAATATCATAGTCATAACCCAGATCTAAAAAAGGGTGATTACAGATAGTTTCTTTTAATTCCTTACCTTTAAAAGTTTTTACTTTTTTGTAATTTTTAATTTCACAGTCGTTAATTACTGACTGCATTAAAGCTTCGGCAACTATAATTTTTCTATTTTTAAAATCACTATCATCATCTAATTCCAACTGAATGTAATCAAGAGCTTCATTGTAAGCCAATGCCTTATTTGCTGGAATTGTCCAAGGGGTTGTAGTCCAAATAATTATCTCACTACCCACAAGATCTTTTAAGTTAGATTTTTTGATGGGGAAAGATGTATAAATAGTATCTGACTTATGATCTTGATATTCGACTTCAGCATCTGCTAGAGCAGTCTTTTCAACGGTAGACCATAATACTGGTTTAAAGCCCCTATATAAACTTCCTTCTTTTAAAAACTTACCAAGCTCTCTTACTATTTGAGCCTCAGCATCAAAACTCATAGTAGAGTAATAATTTTCCCAATCACCCACAACACCTAAACGTTTAAATTGACCTTTATGCACCTCTATCCATTTCTCAGCAAACGATCTGCATTCTTTTCGAAACTCTACTATTGGAACATCATTCTTATTTTTTTTATTTTTTTTATATTGCTCCTCTATTTTCCACTCAATTGGTAAACCATGGCAATCCCAACCAGGAACATAAATAGAGTCTTTACCGTCCATTTGATGGAATTTTACAATAATGTCTTTTAAAATCTTATTTAGAGCAGTTCCCATGTGAATATTACCATTTGCATATGGAGGACCATCGTGGAGAACAAATTTTTCTTTTCCTTTGCTCGAATTTCTTAATTCTTTGTAAAGATTAATCTTCTGCCAATATTCTAAAATTTCCGGCTCTCTTAAGGGTAAATTAGCTTTCATTGAAAAAGCTGTTTTAGGAAGGTTTATTTGGGAATTACTCATTTAGTTTTTTTAGCAATATTTAAATCTTTTTTAATTTGAGACTTTAGTTGATTAACATTTTTAAATTTTTTTTCTTTTCTAATAAACTTTAAAAACTCCACTGATAAATGTTTATTATAAAGATTTCCAGAATAATTAAATAAATGAACCTCTAATAAGATTTTTTTCTGATTAAATGTTGGTCTATATCCAAGATTTGCTATTCCTCTTATATATTTAGAATTGTAAGGTCTTGATACTCTTACCGCATAAACACCTGGTTTAGCTAGAACATAGTCTTTAATATCTATGTTGCATGTTGGGAAACCAATTTTTTTACCCACCTGTCTTCCTTTCTGAACTTTTCCATCAATAGTCCAATTTCTATCTAAAAGCTTATTTGCTTTTTCTAAATATCCTTTTTCTAAAAGACTTCTAATCAATGTAGATGAGATTATTTTTTGTTGTTTGATTAAAGGTTCTGGCTTTACCACTTTAAAATGAAATTTTTTTTCATTTTCAATTAATAAATTTACATTTCCTTCTCTTTTGTTACCAAATCTAAAATTATTACTAACAAATATAAATTTTGATTTTAATTTTTTATTTAAAATTTCTTTAATAAAATTAAGTGACTTAGTTTTAGAAAATTTTTTATCAAATTTCTTGGTTATAATAAAATCTACTTTTAGTTTACTTAGCAATTCAATTTTTTGATTAATACTAGTTATCCTAAAATTTTTAAGTAATTTATTAAAAAACATTTTAGGCATGGGATCAAAATTAACTACTCCAATTTTAATCTTATATTTTTTCTTATATAATTTAGCTAATTTAAATAATTTTTGATGTCCTGAATGTACACCATCAAAATTTCCGATTAAAATTAATGAGTTTTTATGGTTATTTTTTATATTAAAATTTTTATATAATTTTACCATTTAAGATCCGACTGTGTAAAATTTACAATTGTTTCATATTCTTTTGAAACCTTTAAAACACCTTTATTAAAAATTTCTATTTTATGAATGCCATTAGAAATTAACAAAGAATCATAATTCAATAAATTAGCACCTTTAATGTCAGTATTTAAATTATCTCCTATAGCTAGAGTTTTTTTTTTAAAGTTATCAATTGATTGATTGTAAACTTCAGCATATGGTTTTCCAAAATATACTACTTTTCCGCCCATTTTTTCAAAAACCATAGCAACAGAACCTGCACATAATTCTCTGGCATTTCCTCGGTCAACAATCAAATCAGGGTTAGTGCATATCATCTCTTTGTGAGTATGCGACTCAAGTATATTTTTATAATAATTTAAATCTTGGTTATTATTATCAAATAGTCCAGTGCACAATAAATATTCACTATCAGCTAGATCACTTGATTTGTTTTTTTTAAAAGGATTAAATAAATCAAAATCTCTTGGTGGCCCAATATGAAAAAATTTTTTAGATAAATATGATTTTTTTAGATAATTTAATGCAGCTTCTCCCGATGTAAAAACATGATTTCTAAACTGTTCTTCCATTCCCATTTTTTCTAAAAATTTTTTTACAGTTTCATTTGGTCTTGGTGCATTAGTTAATAGAACAAAATCTTTGTTATTTTTTTTTAGCTCCTTAAGAGTGTTAATCGCACCCTCATACAGTTTTATGCCATTATGAACAACGCCCCATAAATCTATATAAAATAGATCATAATTGTGGGCAATTGAACTAAGACCAACTGAATCTAAATTTTTAGTCATTATTTAAGGTATAAACCATAAAATCCTCAATTTCCTAGCATTATTAGTCCCTAATCGAATATCTAATCTTGAAATAGGCAGCGTAATATCTATATGAAGTCCATATTTATATAGAATTATAAAGGAGATTTATGAAGTTTAAACCGTTACATGATAGAGTGTTAATCGAAGTATTAGACAGCAGTGAAAAAACTGCTGGCGGAATTATCATCCCAGATACAGCTCAAGAAAAACCTCAAGAGGGAAAAGTGGTTGCTATTGGTGGTGGTGCAAAAACAGAAGATGGAAAATTAATTCCAATGGATGTTAAAGTTGGTGACAAAGTTTTATTTGGCAAATGGTCAGGAACTGAAGTTAAAATTGATGGTAAAGAATACAGCATAATGAAAGAGTCAGACATTATGGGTATTTCAGGTAAGTAATTTAATTTAAAGGAGAAAGTAAAATGGCAAAACTAATTAAATTTGATGCTGAAGCAAGAGCGGCAATGATGAGGGGAGTGAATATTTTAGCTGATACTGTTAAAGTCACTTTAGGTCCAAAAGGAAGAAACGTTGTAATGGATAAATCTTACGGTGCTCCAAGAATTACAAAAGATGGTGTATCAGTTGCAAAAGAGATTGATCTTGATGACAAGTTTGAGAACATGGGTGCTCAAATGGTTAAAGAAGTTGCTAGCAAAACTAATGAAGAGGCTGGAGACGGAACAACCACAGCAACTATTTTGGCTCAAGCAATTGTAACAGAGGGTGTTAAATATGTTACTGCTGGAATGAATCCAATGGATGTCAAAAGAGGAATTGATTCTGCTGTAGAAGCTGTAAAAGAAAATCTAATTTCATCAGCTAAAAAAGTTAAAGATAGTGATGAAATTGCACAAGTTGGTACAATATCATCAAACGGTGATAAAGAAATTGGATCAATGATTGCAAAAGCAATGCAGAAAGTTGGAAACGAAGGTGTTATCACTGTTGAAGAAGCTAAAGGGATTGACACTGAATTAGATGTTGTTGAAGGTATGCAATTTGATAGGGGTTACTTATCACCATACTTTATAACTAATAGCGATAAGATGACTACAGAGTTAGATAATCCTTATATTTTACTTCATGAAAGTAAGCTAACAAACTTACAACCGATGGTTCCTCTTTTAGAAGCTGTTGTACAATCTGGAAGACCATTAATGATTATTTCTGAAGATGTTGAAGGTGAAGCTTTGGCAACTTTAGTAGTAAACAAGTTAAGAGGTGGATTGAAAGTTGTAGCTGTAAAAGCTCCAGGATTTGGTGATAGAAGAAAAGCAATGCTTGAAGATATTGCTATTCTGACAGGTGGCCAAGTAATTTCACAAGATCTAGGAATTAAACTTGAAAATGTCAAACTTGAAGATCTTGGGTCATGTAAAAAAATTAAAGTAGACAAAGATAATAGCACTATCGTAAGTGGTAGTGGTAAAAAATCTGATATCGAAGCAAGATGTGGATCAATAAAACAACAGGTTGATGAAACAACCTCTGACTACGATAGAGAAAAGCTTCAAGAAAGACTTGCAAAATTAGCAGGTGGAGTTGCAGTTATTAAAGTCGGTGGTGCAACTGAAGTTGAAGTTAAAGAGAGAAAAGATAGAGTTGAGGATGCTTTAAATGCAACTAGGGCTGCTGTTGAAGAGGGTATTGTAACAGGTGGTGGATGTGCTCTTCTTTATGCAGCTCAAGATCTTGAAAAAGTTAAAGCTAAAGGTGATGATCAAAAAGCTGGCGTTGAACTTGTGAGAAAAGCACTAGAAGCTCCCATTAGACAAATAACTAAAAATGCTGGTGTAGATGGTTCAGTAGTTGTTGGTAAATTATTAGAGCAAAAGAAAAAAACTCATGGATATGACGCACAGAGCGAGGAATATTGCGATATGTTTGCTAAAGGTATTATTGACCCAGTTAAAGTTGTTAGAACAGCTTTACAAGATGCTGCATCAATATCTGGATTATTAGTAACTACAGAAGCAATGATTGCTGATAAGCCCGAGGAGAAAGACGCTGCTGGAGGTGGAATGCCTGGTGGAATGCCTGGAGGAATGGGCGGCATGGGTGGCATGGGCGGAATGGGAATGTAACCCTATTTAAATATGGATTTAAAAAGGCCATCATAAGATGGCCTTTTTTTTTATGTAAAAGAAAATATGTCAAAGAGATATAGTGGAAAATCATTCAAAGACTCTAGTATAAAAAAAAAAGCAAAATTAAGTTTTAAAGAAAAGAGAAAACTTAAAAAAGAGAAGCAGAAAAAAGCAAATTAAACATCTAATTTAATAAAATCTTCAATAAATATTAGTTTTTTTTAAGTTTTAAAAATTAATTAAATATGTATAAGAACCAAATTTATGACAAATGATATTAGAAACATCACGATTATTGCTCATGTAGACCATGGAAAAACTACTTTGATTGATAATTTAATGAAACAAAGTGGATCATTTAGAGAAAATGAAGTAGTTGATGAAAGGTTAATGGACTCTGGTGAATTAGAAAAAGAAAGAGGAATTACAATTTTAGCGAAACCTGCCTCGATTAATTGGAAAGATACAAGAATAAATATAATTGATACTCCGGGTCACAGAGACTTTGCAGCAGAGGTTGAAAGAGTTTTAAGCATGGCTGATGGCGCTCTATTGCTTATAGATTCTGCTGAGGGAGTAATGCCCCAAACAAAGTTCGTATTATCCAAAGCTTTAAAACAAGGTCTTAAACCAATTGTTGTGATTAACAAACTTGATAAAGCTGATCAGAGAGCTAATGAAGTTCTAGATGAAACATTTGATTTATTTGTAAGCCTTGATGCAAATGAGGAACAATTAGATTTCCCTGTTTTATACGCAAGTGGCAGATCAGGTTGGGCAGACAAGGAAGTGGAAGGCCCTAGGGAAAATTTAAACCCACTTTTAGATTTAATTCTCAACCACGTAAAACCTGCAAAATTTGAAAAAGAAAAACCTTTTGCTATGTTATCCACACTTCTTTATGCTGATAGTTTTTTAGGAAGAAGCTTGGTAGGAAGAATTACTCAAGGAACAGCTAAAGCTAATCAATCAATAAAGGCGATTAATTTAAAAGGTGATAAAGTTGATGAAGGTAAACTTACTAAAATTTTCAGATATGAGGGAACCAAAAAAGTGCCTATTGAGGTTGGTGAGGCTGGAGATATTGTGGTAATCGCAGGATTAGAAAAAGCTAATGTTGCAGATACTATTTGTGATTTAGATGTAAATGAACCTATTTCAGCAACACCAATAGATCCACCCACAATGTCTATTACAATAACTGTTAACACATCTCCTCTTGCAGGAAAAGAAGGTAAAAAACTTACAAGCACTCAAATTAGAGATCGACTACTTCAAGAAGCTCAGAATAATGTAGGAATTAATTTTTCTGAAAACGATGGAAATGACTCATTTATTGTAAGTGGTAGAGGTGAGCTTATGTTAGAAATTTTACTTACTCAAATGAGAAGAGAAGGATTTGAAATGACAGTCAGTCCACCTAAGGTTTTATATGAAATTGATGAAAATGGAAAAAAACTAGAACCCATCGAAGAGATTACAATGGATTTAGATGAAGAATTCTCATCAAAAGTAATAGATTCGATGAATAGACGTAAAGGTAAATTAATTGATTTAAAAGATACTGGTAAAGATAAAAAAAGACTTATTTTTCATGCCCCAACACGTGGATTAATGGGTTACACAAGTAGATTTTTAACTCTTACAAAAGGCAATGGTGTTATTAATAGGATTTTTCATAGCTATGGGCCTTTTGAAGGTGAAATGGAAGGAAGAAGAAATGGGGCTTTAATTGCAATGGAACAAGGGAAAGCAGTGGCTTTTGCTATATTTAACTTGCAGGCTAGAGGAGAAATGTTCGTAACACATAACGATTCTGTTTATCCGGGAATGATAGTTGGATTGTCGCCAAAACCAGGCGACTTGATAATCAATGTAATGAAGGGTAAAAAATTAACAAATATGAGAACACAAGGTACCGATGAAAACGTTGTTCTCACTCCAGTAAGAAAAATGTCTATTGCGGAACAACTGAGTATACTTAATACGGATGAAGCATTAGAAATTACTCCTGAGTCTTGTAGACTGAGAAAATCTATTCTTGATCCTCATGAGAGAAAGAGAAGTGAAAAATCTGGAGCAGCAGCCTAACTAAAAATTTTATTAACAACAAACAATCCAAAAGCAACACAGGGACCGATTCCAAAAGCAAAAATCAAAGTTCCAACACCTACCGTTCCACCTAGATACCATCCAACTATTACAACTGTAATTTCTAAACATGCTCTGACTAAAGCAATAGGTAAGTTTGTAATTTTTGTTAAACCAGTCATTAATCCATCTCTTGGACCTGGTCCAAGATTTGCAACTAAATAAATACCACTTCCTATACCAACCAGCATTACAGAAAATATTGCTAATAAATATTTTGACATATCAGATGAGGGTGGATCAAAAAAATATAAAGTAACATCAATCATTCCAGAAATAATAACTATATTAAAAATTGTTCCTAGGCCTGGTTTCTGTCTGAGAAATATCCAGAAAAAAAGCACACTTACGCTAACTAGAAATGTTGCTGCACCGATAGACAATTTAGAATTTTTTGATATTCCCTCTGCTAGTACAGACCAGGGAGAATTTCCTGTAGTTGACAATATTAATAATCCCTCTCCGAAACCAAATATAATTAAACCAAAAATTAAAAAAAATGAGGTTGAAAATTTTGGTCTTAAGTTAAAGCTTTTATCTGAACTCCAATATACTTTGGGGATATTTTTAATAGATAAAAACATATTATACTGTTAATTATAGAATTATTAATACTTGCTTATAATGAAAAAGATTGCACTCAGCATCATATTTATTTTTATTTCTTTTGGCTCATATGCTCATATTGGTCATTACAGTAACTATAAAAAAATTGAGATGGAAATTTTGAGAAATAATGAATTGATTGGATATAATTATTATTTTTTTTCAAAAAAAAACGATATTACTCTAGTGACCAACCAATTCAAATTTGAGGTTAAACTTTTGGGAGCAACAGTTTTTGAAGTAGAGGGTATTGGAGAAGAAAAATATTTGAAAGATCAATTGATTTCTTTTAACTCAAAAACTCTACAGAATAAAAAAGAAAAGTTTGTAAACTTAACTTTAAACAAAGAAACAAAAAAATTTGATATTATGGGCTCTTCTTTCTCTGGTGAAGCTCACCTTGAAAATGCTATTGGTAACTGGTGGAGTCATAAAATATTGCAAGCTAGTAGCCAAATAAGCCCGATATCAGGTAGTATAAAAGAACAGATAGTTAATTTTGTTGGAAAAGAAAAAATTATAATTAATGGTGAAGAATATGAGACTGATCATTTCAAATTAACCTCCAAAGATATGGCACTTCCAGATGATAAAAGATTAAATTTTGATATTTGGTTGGATAAAAAAACTTCTTTAATAGTAAAAGTTACTTATCAAAGAATGGGAAATTGGGAATATAGATTAAAAAATTACGAGTAATTTACCTATTTATTTTCTTATATAGATCATTTGCACTAATCCATCCTGACTCAAGTCTTGGTCCATTAAACCAGTCTGCACATACACCTAGATTTAATCTAGAATTCCAATAACTTTTTAATTTCAAAGGTTTTGAATTTGAGGAGTATTTCCAACCATGGTTAAGTGAAAAAAGTACTTTTGTCCTCTTAATTCCTGTTAATTTAAAAAATTTATCAATCAAAATTTTGGCATTAGTTTTTTGAAGTACTTTATTTTGATTTATTTTTTTATTTGCCCAATTAAAGGTACTTTGTAATGTCCAAAGATCAGTTTTACTCTTAAATCTTTTTTTACTATTTTCGTAACCAGCCCATCCTAGAATTCTATCATTAAATAAAAAACTACTATAACCTAGATTGGTTTTTTTTATTTCCATTAAAATTGTTATATTTGCATCCATCTTAACCTTTTCTTTTATAAAAGAATTTTTAATATATTTTTTTGATAATTTTTTTAATTGAGGAAATGGACAAGTCAAAATTAAATTTTCATAATTTCTAATTTCACCATCATTAAATATTAAGTTCCATTTTCTATTTTGGAAATTTATTTTTTTTAATTCACTTTGAAAATAACATCTTACATTTTTTAAAAGATATTTACTAATGTCGTTGTTTCCTTTTCTTCCAATAACCTTAACATGTTTTTTATTTTCTTTTTTTTTATCACTTAAAAATTTATGATTTCCATACCAAATTTTTAGTATTTTTTTTTCTATTAGCTTTTTAGTAAATCTTTTAAATTCTTTTGTTTTTGGAGAAAAGTATTGAGTCCCATGATCAAACCCCTTTTTTTTATCTAATCTTTTAAAAGATGATCTTCCTCCTAAGCCTCTTGCCTTATCATACAAATCTACTGTGTGTTTTTTATTTAGAAGATTTGCAATAGTTGCTCCGGAAATTCCTGAGCCAATTACACAAAAATTACTCATTTACCAGCAACTGTCATGCCTTCGATCATCATAGTTGGAGAATTTGTTGAATATTCAAAATCTAAGTCATTTGCTAAAAATATGTTTTTAAACATATCCTTAAAATTTCCCGCAATTGTTATTTCATTTATTGGATATTTAAATTCACCATCTTCTACCAAAAAACCAGTTGCTCCAACAGAGTAATCTCCGGTTACAAGATTGCTGCCATGACCTATTGTTTCTGTAATATAAATGCATTTTGAATTAGTTTTTAGTAACTCATCATAACTTTGTTTTCCGTTCTCAAAATACAAATTTGTACTCCCTCCGCTTCTTCCATTTGATTGAAGGTTTAATTTTTTGCCGTTGTAAGAGTCTACAAAATAATTTTTAAGCACACCCTCTTGAACTAGATTGAGGGTTTCAGATTTAACACCTTCAGAGTCAAAATTTTTTGAGCCTAAACCCTTAATTATATCTGGTTTATCAATTATATTTATAGAATTAGAAAATATCTGTTCATTAATCTTGTCCTTAAGAAATGAAGTTCCTCTAGCGATTGCAGAGGATGAAATCGCACTTGCAAAAGCACTGAGCATACCTTTTGCAATTCTCTTATCAAATATGACACTTAATTTTTCGCTTCCTATTTTTTTTGGACTTAATTTTCTAATTGTCTGATCACTTGCCAGTTTACCCAAGGCTTGGGGGTCTTTGATATCATCTAAATATCTTTTACTTGAATATTCATAATCTCTTTCCATGCTATTTTCGTCTTTAGCAACAGCTACACATGACGTCGTAAATGAGGATGTTTTGTAACCACTACAAAAACCATCACTGTTTGCTAAAATAAAATTAGTTTTTTTTTCAGTAAAACTGGACTCTGTGTTTATTATTTTTTTATCCTCTGATGCTATATTTTCTAATTCTTTCAAATAGTGAATTTTTTTATCATTATCAATATGGGTGTTATCATAAATATTTAAATCTTTAAGTTTATCTGCAAGTAAATTTTTATCTGGTAATGAATTGAACTCATCATCTGGTGTAATTTTAGTTGTTTCGTAGCATTTCTCTATAAGTATATCTAAATTTTCATTTAATAAATTTGATGAGGAAATTGAAGATTTTTTTTTACCAATATAAGTATCTATGCTAAACGCTAATCCATCAGATCGATTAGACTCATCTAAATTTTTATTTCTAAAATTGACTGTTTCAGAAATAGAATGACCTATTGTAACACTTGCATCTGAAGCTCCAATTTTTTTTGCAACATCTAGGCAATATACAGCTTTAGCTTTTAAGAAATCTTGATCTTTAATCATTAATTACAGTTTTGTTCCACCCACTGTCATTTTGTCAATTAATATTGATGGCTGTGCTACACCAACAGGAACTCCTTGCCCGGCTTTCCCACATGTGCCAATACCGGGGTCTAACATCATATCGTTACCGACCATTGAAACTTCCTTTAAAATTGATGGACCATCTCCTATTAATGTCGCTCCCTTTATTGGAGAACCTATTTTGCCATTAATAATTTCGTATGCTTCTGTGCAATTAAAGACAAATTTTCCTGAGGTAATATCTACTTGTCCACCCCCAAAGCTCACAGCAAAAATACCTTTATCAACAGATTTGATCATCTCATCTTGAGTTTGATTGCCACTTAACATCATAGTATTTCTCATTCTAGGTAAAACTACGTGTCGATAGTTTTCTCTTCTTCCTGAACCAGTTGACCTTGTATTCATTAAACGTGCATTTAATCTGTCTTGCATAAAGTTTTTTAAAATTCCATTTTCAATTAAAACAGTTCTTTCAGTTGGTGTACCCTCATCGTCTATTGTAAGACTGCCTCTTCTATTATCAATGGTACCATCATCAACAATTGTGACACCTTCGCTTGCAACTTTCTGTCCCATTAAGTTATGAAATGCTGATGTTTTTTTTCTGTTAAAATCACCCTCTAGACCATGTCCAATTGCTTCATGAATTAATATTGCTGGCCAACCTGGTCCCAAAACAACTTTCATTTCGCCGGCTGGTGCGGGTTTACTATCCAAGTTAACTGATGCAATTCTAAAAGCTTCTTCACATACACTTTTCCAGTTGTCATTCTGTAAATAATTATCGTAAGACTGTCTGCCTCCAATGCCATACACACCTGTTTCTTTTCTTCCATTTTTTTCAAGCATCACAGAAACATTGAATCTAATTAATGGCCTGACATCTGTTATTGCCTCACCACCTGATCTGATTATTTCTACTGACTTGTGTTCACCTAAAAAATTTGCTGTAACCTGTTTTACAGATCCATCTTTTTTTCTTAAGTAATCATTCACTTTATTTAGGACTTCTATCTTAGAATTTAAAGATTTTTGTTCTATAGGATTTATATCACTATAAAATTTTTTGTTCGTTTTTGGTATCTCATTATTATAAGTGCCTTTGACTGATTTAAGAGTTGACTGAAGATTTTCTGATGAACTTTTTAAGGAGTCTTTTGATATTTCGTTTGAATAAGAATAAGCGACTACTTGGTCAGATACTGCTCTAAATCCAAAGCCTAAATCAGAACTATAGTTTGAACTCTTAATCTTATTATCATCTAAGACAATTGACTCTGACTTTGAGTCTTCCAGATATAATTCTCCATCATCACAATTTTTTAAAGTATTGGATACTATATTTTCAGCATCTTTTCTTGCCAAATCTGATTTATTAAAGAAATTACTCATAGCAGTTACATAAAGGTTTATATTTTCTTTTCAACTGCTCTTTTTACACATGTACAAAAGTCTATTGGAGGATAACTATTGTAATATGAAAGTTTATTTCAACAATTCCTGTAAAATTTGTAGATCTGAAATCAACTTATATAAAAAAGAAAAAATAGAAGAGATAGATTGGATAGACATAACCAATAATGAACTAGCAGAAAAAGAGACTAATAGAGATGACAAGCAGCTCTTAAGACGATTACATGTAAAAGATAATGATAAAGTTTTAGAGGGAGCTGAAGCTTTTTTATATGTTTGGAAGAAAATACCTAAATATAGATTTTTATATAAATTTTTTAAACTTCCAATAATTTTTACAATTTTTAATTATGCATATGAATTTGTTGCTTATTTTCTATATCTCAAAAATAAAAAACAATTGAAAAATTAAGCTAAAAAAAATATCATTATTTCACTTAGTAATGACATTGAAAGCATAAACATTATTAATACAATTGAGTACATCAAGGTTATTATTCTATTTCTTTTTCTTCTTAACTTAACAAACTCTCTATCATCTAAATCTGAAAAGTCTCTTACTCCAATTACAGGGTAGTCGTAACTCCACCGCCAAGTTGATTGACCTAGTCTAGGATCCAGACTGTTAAAATACCTTATCCATGAAAGAACATAAGTTAAAATTATGAACAGAGTAACCATTAATATAATTCCAAGAAGCATTATTAATACTACCAAATGTTTTTAATTCTATTAATTGGCATTTTTGGCTCTTTTTCTGGCTATTAGATGAGTTAAAGAGTCTACCATGGTGTCTGAAGCCTTAAAAATTTGATTATTTTTAAATTCATGTGAAATATTTTTTTCAGGATTTGTTTTATCTTCAATAACTATACCTTCGTCTGGTGAATTATTTTTAATGTATATCAATAATAACCATTCATCGTCAGCTGCTTCATCCCATTTGACAAAAATCTCACCTGTCTCAAATCTTCTATCGATACATCTGAAAATCGACATATGTCTTGTTACATGTCTTTTGTTTAATTGGAAAACTAAACTACTTGCACTTCTGTAAAAACTTTCCAAAGAAAATTCTATTTTTTGTCTGGCTATTGTGTATTCTTTTTCTTTTTTAAGAAGCGTTTCTCTATCTTCATCTCCTTGAATTTTTACTCCTAGAGCCTCCACCCTTTCCTTAATTTTTTGATCTCTTATTATTCGATATTTCTCTTTTAATTTTTCTATTCTTTGTTGAAGTTCTGCGTAATCCTCTCTTTTCTCTTTTAAAGAAATTTTTTCAAGTTTTTCTAATTCTTTTACTTCTCTAACTCTAAATTTTTCAATTTGTTTATCTAATCTTAATTTTTGTAAAAATTGTTTTTGTTTCTCAGCCTGTTCAATTCTTAATAATGCTTGCTCTTTTCGTAAAAATAATTTTATGTCTTTTGTTCTTTGTTTTTCAATTTTTATTTCTTCTTTTAATGTCTCTTCTTTTAATTTAAATTTTAAATCTTCTTGTTTTTGTTTTTCCTCTTCTTTCTTAATTTTTTCTAGTCTTTCGTTTTCTTGTTTTTCTAATTTTATTCTTCTAGCTTCATCTTTTTTAATTACTCGGTACTGATCAATTGTATTAGCAATTTTATCAAAAAAACCTTGAATATATTTTTCAAAATTTAAATTTAATTTTATTTTAAATTCGGGCTTAAGTGAATTTTGAAAATTAATTAGTTTTAAAATAAAACTATCTTCTTTTTTTACTTTGATAGTAATAGATTTTTTAATTTTTTTATAACTCTTAACTTTATTTTTTTTTGATTTATTTTTTACTTTAGTTTTATTTTTTATTTTAGAACTATTTTTTTTTACTTTTTTTCTTAATGTTTTAGTATTTCTGATATTTTTAAGTTTAACCTTTTTTTTAATTTTTTTCGATTTTTTTGGTTTTTTTGATTTTTTTTTCATTTCAAGAAGATTTATATCTATCAATAATTTATTGATAAATATAGTCTCTTGTAACTGGAGTAGATCTGTAATTTTTTGTCAATTGAAATTGATAAACGACTTGATCACCCCATTTAAATGCCATCTCACAACCTGCAAGATAGAATTCCCACATCCTAAAAAATCTTTCATCAAACATTTGAATTATTTTATCTTTATTTCTAAGACAGTTTTCTTTCCAATGTCTAAGAGTATGAGAGTAATGAAGTCTTAAAACTTCAATATCCGCAACAATCAATCCAGCTTTTTCAATTGGTGTAGTAACTTCACTTAAACTTGGCGTATATCCACCTGGAAAAATATATTTTGTAATCCATGGATGAGGATCGCGTGGTGGATTTACTGATCCAATAGTGTGTATTAGCGAAATTCCATCATCTTTAAGCATTTTTTCAACCTGTGTGAAAAATTTACGATAAAATTTTCTTCCCACATGTTCAAACATTCCAACGCTAACTATTCTATCAAACTTTTCATTAAGCTCTCTGTAATCCATTAGCTTAAAGTTGAGTTGATTTTCAAGATTAAGCTCTCTTGCTTTTTTTTTACAATAATTAAATTGATTCTCAGATAAAGTTATTCCAGTCACTTCACAATTAGCACTTTTAGCTATGTCAATTGCTAATGATCCCCAACCACAACCAATATCTAAAACTTTTTGATTTGGCATAATGTTTAATTTTTTGATGATGTGTTTTATTTTGTTATTTTGAGCATCCTCTAATGTATCATCTTCATTTTTAAAATAAGCACATGAGTATTGTCTTTTTGGATCTAAAAATAAATCATATAAATCATCTGAAATGTCATAATGATGGGAAACGTTCATTTTTGATTTTTTTATAAAATTAAAATTTGTTAAATATCTATAAGATCCCCTTAATCTATTTAATAAGTAACTAAAAAAATTAAGATCTCCTCTTCCAAAATTCATAAGTGCAAGATCTAAAAAATCAGTCAGACTCCCGTTTTCTATTTTAATTTCACCATCTGTATATGCTTCACCAAAATAAAGATCTGGATGAAATAATAATTTATAATGAAGTTTTTTATTAAGGATTTTAAGTTTAATAGGATTTTCTTTTTTTGGGTTTCCAATAATGTAACTTTTTGAATTAGCATCAACTAATATAAAGCCATCTTTCTTAAAAACACTATTTAAAAATCTAGCAAGTTGCATGTTAAGCTGCCAGAGATGATTCGGTTGAAAAATTTAATCTTTCCAAATTAGTATTTAATTCTTCTGCCTCACCAGAATTTAAAATACTTAAAGGAGGTAATAAATTTTTGTAAGATGAATTATTTTTTCCAAAATATGTGTGAAGTCCTGATATTAGATTATATTTTTCAAAAGCGCTTCTAACATCACATAATTTTTGATTGGCTTTTTGCTCATTTCCATTTTGAAAATCATCGTAAACTTTTCTTGCTAATCCTGATGTTGCATTGCAAGTTGCTGTAATAATACCTGAGCAGCCTAGTTGAAGCCCTTTTAATAATTTGGATTCTGATCCTGGTAAAACCGAAAAATTGTCTATTTTTAAATTTTCAAACAAATTATATGAACTGTCTTTCACTCCAACAATATTATTTGGATATTTTGATACAAGCTTTTCAACACACTCAATACTAAATTTATAACCACATAATTTTTCGAAATTATAAAGAATTATTTTACTCTCAGGAATTGCTTCAGCTATTTTACTATAAAATTCTATTACCTCTTTATCATCATACTTGTAATAAGCTGGTGGCATTATTAAAAATTTTTTGAAATTTAAAGATTTTGAAACACTCATTAAATTTATAGTTTCTCCTAATGAATTTAATCCAGTTCCAATAATATATTTCTCTTTATATTTGCTTTGTGCTAATTGATTTAAAAGACCTATTTTTTCTGAAACAGGAATTAACTGAGCCTGGCCGGTGCTTCCAAAAATTGCAGCTCCATGACAACCATTATCTATAACCATTTCCGCATGGTTGATGGTTTTTTCAATATTTAATGTCAAATCATCATTTAAAATTGACATAGAAGCAGCATATATTCCACTAATTTTGCTCATATTGAAAATTTATATAAAAAAACTGAATAGTAAAGTTTATAAATTACTTGTGAAAATATTAGCAATTCAAAATAAAATGGGCATTGGTGATATGGTAATTTATCTTCCATTTATCAAAGAAATATCCAGAAAGTTTCTATCTCCAGTTAGTTTGCTCACAAAAACAAGCACAAAAGCAGAGGAATTTTTAAATCAAACAAACTATATCGATCAAATAATTTACCAAAAACAAAATGATGGAATATTAGGCTCCATCAAATTAGCAGGAGAACTAAATAAATATAATTTTGAAAAAGTTTTTATTTTTAATTCCTCGTTAAGATTTAATTTGATCTCACGATTAGCAGGTATTAAAAAAATTTATCAATATCCCCTATTTGAGAAAAAAAATCAGCATATCATTGGTGCTGCAAAAAAATTAATCAAAGATAATTTGGATATTGAAGTTAATGAAAATCCTGAAATTCAAATTAACAAAAACTTAATTAGAGAAGCATCTGAAAAGTTAAATATTAAACCGGATGAAATTAATATTCTGCTTGCTATTGGTGGCTCTGGACCAACAAAAAGAATTCCTGCAAAAATCTTTTTAGAATTTATGAAAAAAATTAAAAATATGAAAAAATGTAGATTTTTTCTAGCTACTGGTAGGGATGAAGGTGAACAGAAAATATTAAATGAAATCTTAAATACTGAATTCAAAGACCAATGTGTTGCATTAGACAACTATTCAATTAATGAAACTTTACCATTGATAAAAAACTGCAATATCGCAATTTGTAATGATACTAGCTTTGCACATTTATCGGCAGCCCTTGGTATTAAAACTATTACATTAATGGCTGACACTCCTTTAATTTATGGATCTTATTCAACAAATATGTATCCAATTATACCTGACGGTGAGCAAATAGTCTCTCATAATACATTGGGTAAAGATAAAATAAATTCAGAAAAAATAGTCAGTAAATTTATATCAATATTATCTTAAGAAATATCTTGAAGAACAATTTCTTTAGCTTCATTTACTATAGTTGATAATCTTGCAGTCTCTGGAGAGACATCAGGATGAATTTTTTTTTGAATTTTTAAATAAGCTTTATTAACAATTTCTTTAGTAGGTTTCTTTGTTATATCTAAATTTAATATTTTATATGCTTCTGAAACAGATAATGTCGATGAATTATTGCTCATAGATTGGTTAAAAGAAAATCTTCCAGAATTTCTTAAAGTTTTAATAAGCCTATAAAGAGAAAGCATTTGAATTAAGGACAAGCCTTTAAGTTTTACAAGAGCTAGACTTGCTAATGTTAACGGTAATGTTAGTAAAAATTTTCCTCCAATAGCAAATAATACTGCGAAAATCACTAATAGTAGAATTGATAGTAATCTTAGTCCTTTTGACATCTTATTAAGAGCAGCATTAGAGAACCATCTTAACAAAAAATATAAAATAATTAAAATTAACAGTGTATAAATTATAATATTCATATATTTCCTATAGCAAATGAAAGTACCATATCTAAAAAAAAAACCAGAGATAAAATCTTGTCACAATGTCGAGTGGGAAGATAATTATAGCTGGATACATCAGAAAAATATCTTAGAAGTTTTAAAAGATAAATCTAAGTTAGACCCTGAAGTAAAAAAATATTTAGATCAAGAAAATTCTTATGCGGAGTATCATTTAAAAGACACTAAAAAATTACAAAAGAAATTATTTGATGAAATTAAGGGAAGAATAAAATTAGATGATGAGTCTTTGCCTTACAAAGATCATACTTATGTATACTGGACAAAAACAACAGCTAAAGGAAATTATTCAATTAAGCTCAGAAAAAAAATTGGAACAAGTAAAGTTGAGGAAATTTGGAATGGCGATAAGGAAAAAGAACAACTTAAAACTGACTACTTTGGTGTTGGTGACTTAGAGGTAAGTAACAACGATAAATATCTTGGTTATTCATTAGATCTCAAAGGTTCTGAATATTACACTATTCGTATTAGGGATATAAAAACAAATAAAATTATATCTAAGGAAATTACAGAAACATCTGGGGGAATTACTTTTAGTTTAGATGATAAATATATCTTTTACTCAAAACTAGATAAAAATCACAGAGCAAGAAAAATTTATAGACACGAGATAGGAAATTTTAAAGATAAAGATAAGTTAATTTTTGAAGAAAAAAGTGAGGCTTTTACAGTTAGTATTGGGTTAAGTTCAGACGAAAAGTATTATTTTATAAATACATCTGATCATAACACCTCAGAACAATACTATTTTAATGTAGATGAAACAAACCCTCTTCCAAAACTCATAATGAAAAGAGATAGGGGTGTTCTATACTCAACAAACTCATGGGATGGTAAATTTTATAATCATACAAATAAAAATGCAGAAGATTTTAAAATTGACATTACAGATAGTTTAGAAAAACAAGACTGGAAACCTTTTATTTTACCTAAAAAAGAAGTTTTAATAGGGGGCCTAACTTTTCTAAAAAATTGGATCATTCGATCTGAAACCTCTAATGCTCTAGATAAATTATTTGTTAGAAATATTTCTACCAATATAGAGCAAGAATTAATATTTTCAGATGAAACAATTTATGTTCCTGGAGTTTCTCTCACTCAAAGAAATAGAGATACAGATGAAGTTTATCTTGGGTATTCTTCTCCCAAAACACCTTCGAGGGTTTATAGATTTAATTTATCAAATAAATCTAAAAAGCTTGTTAAAGAACAAGAAATTCCTTCAGGACACAATCCGGAAAATTATATTGTTGAAAGAGTAGAGTTCCAATCACACGATGGAAGATTAGTGCCATTAACAATTACACGTCATAAAAAAACGAAGATAGACGGGTCTGCCAACTTACTACTTTATGGATATGGTTCTTATGGTAGCTCAATGAGCCCAAGTTTTTCATCAACAAGATTAAGTTTAATAGATAGAAATATCATTTGGGCAACTGCACATATAAGAGGTGGCTTGGAAAAAGGAATGAAGTGGTGGAAGGAAGGAAAACTAACAAATAAAAAAAACACTTTCGAGGATTATATCCACGGTAGTAGATATTTAATAGAAAATAACTACACATCTAAAGGTAAAATTATCGGCATGGGTGGATCGGCAGGAGGATTGCTTATGGGAGCCGTTGTAAATCAGTCACCAGAATTGTTTTTAGGAATTATAATGGCTGTACCTTTTGTTGACTCTTTAACAACTAATCTAGATCACACTTTACCTTTAACAGTTGGAGAGTTTGATGAATTTGGAAACGCTAAAGATAATAAAGAACATTTCGATTATATTTTTTCATATGCTCCCTACAACAATATAAAAAAAGCAGATTATCCTCACATGTTAATAACAACTAGTCTAAGCGATAATCGAGTTTTGTTTGATGAGCCTGCGAAATTTACGGCAAAATTAAGAGAATATAAAACTGATAATAATTTGCTTTTATTAAAAACAGAAATGAATGCAGGTCATGGTGGTAAATCTGGTCGAGATGGTGCAATTGAAGAAATAGCAATAGACTATGCGTTTGCATTAAAAATAGCGAAAAAAATTTAATTTTTTAGTCTTGAAATATCAAAAGTAGTTACTAAATAAAATCTGTAAGTCGCCTAATGGGACTTACTAAATATAAACTTGCTTAACAAAGGAGGATATAATGACAAGTAAGGATCTATCTATATTTAACTCACTAAGACCGTTTTCGATTGGTTTTGACGATATGTTTGATCAATTTGAAAATATGTTAGGAAATGGGAATTTGACAATGCAGTCAAATTATCCACCCTACAACATTCGAAAAACAGGTAAAGACAACTATGCGATTGAGGTTGCGTTGGCTGGCTTTAATAAAAAAGACGTAGAGGTAGAGTTTGAGGATAATTTATTAACAGTTAGAACTAAACAAGTTAATAAATCTGAGAACAGTGAAGTTACTGGAGAAATTATTCATAAAGGTATTTCTCAAAGACAATTTGCAAGATCATTCACTATTGCTGATGACGTAAAAGTAAATGGTGCAGAACTTAAGGATGGTCTTTTAATAATTTCTTGTGAAAGAATTGTTCCAGAACATAAAAAGAAAAAACTTATAGAAATTAAATAAGTTTAACCTTGCTTGCGGGGATTTTTATCCTCGCAAGTTTGATTTAAAAGCATCCATTAGATACAAAACCAATAACAATATTATCTGAATTAATTTCGAATCTTCGTTCACAAGGTATTAAATATTTTTTTGTATTATATACAAACTCAAAATTACCTTTTGCATTTGTAAAATCCTCGTCAGGTTTTCCCAACTCCATTTGAAGTTTACTTGCAGATTTTCCGATAAACTCACTCAATTTTTCATTCTCTTTTTCTACAATAGCATCAGTTTTTTGCTTCACTGTTTGACATCCAGATAAAAGAAAAAAAGTTGATAAAATTACTAAAATTATTTTAATTCTCATAAGATTGAATTAACACTCAATTGTGTCAAAAGATTAGCCTTCAAGTTGAAAACTGTTCATTTTATATGAAAAAATTACTTTTTTTAATGTATTTAATTGTACTAATTATTAATTCTAATTAATTTTAATTTATCAAATGAATACAAAGCTCAAGATATCTAAAATCTCAAAAATTTACCCCGGTTGTATAGCAAACAATAATGTATCTTTAAATTTTGAAAGTGGAAAAATTTACGCTTTGTTAGGAGAGAATGGTGCAGGAAAGTCTACTTTGGTAAAAATATTATCTGGCGTAATTAATCCTGATAAAGGTCAAATCTTTCTAAACGATAAACTCCTTAAACTTACATCACCCAAAGATGCCAAAAATAATAATATAGGAATGGTTTTTCAACATTTTAATCTTTTTGAAACACTTTCAGTTTTTGAAAATTTAAGCATCGATAGTGAAAAAAATAATTATCAATTAAGAATTTTAATAAATAATATTTTAAAAAAATATAATTTCAAAATTGACTTAGATGTTCCAATTTTAAATCTTTCTGCAGGTCAAAAACAGAAGGTTGAAATTGTAAGATGTCTGATAAGAAATCCAAAAGTTTTAATAATGGATGAGCCTACCTCTGTTTTAACAGAGCAAGAAACAGAAGATCTATTTTTGTCTTTAAAAAAATTTTCTAAAGAGGGAATTTTAATTATTTATATTACTCACAAGTTAAAAGAGGTTTTGTCATTATGTGATGAGGTTGCTGTAATGAGAAAAGGTAAAGTTGTATCTATCAGTAGAACAGTTGATGAAGAACTATCAAGTCTAGCAAATAAAATGATTGGAGAAAGTTTAAACAAGATAAAAAAAATGACTTCAAATAATTTAAGTGGAGAACAAATTTTGAGCGTTTCTAGGCTAAATTTTAATAGTGAGGATCCTTACGAAGTTAATTTAGTCGATATAAATTTTACTCTTAATAAAGGTGAATGCCTTGGGATAGCAGGCATATCGGGAAACGGCCAAAATGAATTATTTCAAATTTTAAGTGGTGAGACTCTATCAAATAATGGTTCTATTAAGTTTAGAAGTAAAGAAATTAGCAAATTAAACCCTAGGGAAAGAAGGGAATATTTAATGGCCTTTTCACCTGAGGATCGTATATCTCAAGCAGCTGTTCCTTCATTAAAAATTTACGAAAACGTAGCACTCAATAATTTTAAAACCTCTAATTTTTTTGAAAAAGGGCTTTTTAATGAGAAAAAAATTAAAGATCACTCAAAAAAAATTCTATCAAATTTTTCAGTAAATACAGATAATGTTAACCTTAAAAGTCAATTTTTGTCTGGTGGAAACCTTCAAAAATTAATTTTAGGTAGAGAATTAATTACATCACCAGAGTTATTAATATGTTTCAATCCAACCTGGGGTCTAGATGTTGGAGCAATAAATTATATTCATCAAACACTTGTAAAAATAAATGAGCAAGGAAAATCTATAATCCTTATTTCAACAGATAATGATGAGCTTCTACAACTTAGTGATAGAATTTCTGTAATTAATAAAGGAAAGCTCTCAAAAATAATGAGTGCTGAAGAGGTTAATCCTGAAAAGTTAGGACTTTTAATGGGTGGAGGGTTAGTTGATTAAAATTGAAAGACGTGATGAAACTTCAAATTTAATTTATTTTTTAACCCCTGTACTCGCAATTTTTTTGACCTTAGTAGCAGGGGCAATTATATTTTATTTACTTGGTTTCAAACCTTCAGAAGCCCTGAAATTTTTTTTTATTACACCTATTTCAGATTTATATGGTCTAAGCGAGCTTCTTGTAAAAGCAACCCCACTTTGTCTGATAGCTATCGGTCTATCTTTTTGTTTCAAAAGTAATAATTGGAATATTGGAGCAGAAGGACAATTAACATTTGGGGGAATAGTTGGTGGGGGTGTTGCATTGTTATTTTATAATCATGAGGGTTTTTATGTTTTGCCTTTAATAATATTGGCTGGTGCAATTGGTGGAATGATATTTGCGATGATACCTGCAATTTTAAAAATTTATTTTAATACTAATGAAATATTGGTTAGCTTAATGCTTGTTTATGTATCTAAACTATTATTAGATTATCTTGTCGTTGGTCCATGGAGTAACCCAGAGGGTTTTAACTTTCCTGAGACAAGACAATTTAGTGACTCTGCTAGATTGCCTATTTTATTTGATGGTCTTCGAATTCATGCTGGAATTTTTATTGCTCTCGTCAGTGTTTTTTTAGCTTGGGTTGTTTTATTTAAAACCTATTTGGGTTTTCAAATTAAAGTTTCAGGATTAAGTTTAAAGACTGCCAAGTATGCAGGTTTTAAGGGTAAAACAATGATACTACTAGTATTTATGGTTAGCGGTGCGTGTGCTGGTCTTGCAGGAGTTGGCGAAATCACCGGTCCTATTGGACAGCTACATAGAATGATTTCACCTGAATATGGATTTACAGCGATAATTGTTGCTTTTTTAGGTCGTCTTAATCCAATCGGTATTGTATTTGCATCTTTAATTGTAGCACTGACTTACTTAGGTGCTGAAACTGCACAAATATTTTTACAAGTACCGAAGTATACAGGACAAGTATTTCAAGGAATGATTCTATTTTTTCTCCTTGCATCTGATTTCTTACTTTTTTTTAGAATAAAATTTTTAAGATTTAAAAAATATGAATATTGATATTAATTTTCTTGGGATTCTAATTGGGGCTATTATGGCTTCCTCTGTTCCTCTGATACTTGCAGCCTCAGGAGAGCTTATAACCGAGAGATCTGGTGTATTAAATTTAGGTGTTGAAGGAATGATGATCATAGGTGCAATTTCGGGTTTTGCAATAATGGTAATTACTGACAATTTATTTTTAGCAATAATTGGATCTATGCTTTCTGGTTTATTATTATCTTTTATATTTGGATTTCTCACTCAATCACTTTTAACAAATCATGTAGCGACAGGACTTGCTCTTACTATTTTTGGTATTGGTTTGTCTGCAATGATTGGTAAAGATTTCGTGGGAATACCCGGAAAGGAATTTCCTTTATTGTTTGTAAATCTAAAAGAAGTAATCCCTTTGTTTGGACCTATTTTTTTTGGACATTCAATCGTTTTTTATTTTGCGTTCTTACTTCCTTTTGGAACTAACTATTTTTTAAAGAAAACTAAAATTGGCTTGATTGTAAGAGCGGTGGGGGATTCCCCTGTATCTGCAGCTAATCAAGGTATTAACGTCTTACTAGTAAGGTATTGTTGCATTCTTTATGGAGGAGCAATGTGTGGTTTGGGAGGGGCTTACTTATCACTTATTTACACTCCTCAGTGGATTGAAAACATGACTGCTGGTAGAGGTTGGATAGCACTAGCATTGGTAGTTTTTGCAACATGGAGCCCTCTTAAAGTTTTAGTTGGGGCAATAATATTTGGAGGTATAACTATTCTTCAACTACATATGCAAGCTATAGGGATAAGAATTCCAGTTCAATTTTTAAGTGCATTACCATACATAATGACAATTGTTGTTTTGGTAATAATTTCTCGTGATAGTAGAAAAATAAAACTTAATACACCTACTTCGTTGGGGCAAATCTTCTATAAGGAAAAGTGATGTTAGCTATTCCAAAATAAATATTTTTTTTTAAAAAAATTTGTTTTAGGCTAGAGAATCATTAATTTAAAATTTAAAGGGGAAATAAAATGTATAAATATTTTTTAAGATTATTAGCATCAGTGTTACTTTTACTTGGATTTAGCATGAGCGCAAATGCTGAATTTAAAGTTGGTTTTGTTTATGTTGGTCCAACAGGAGACCATGGTTGGACATACCAACATGATGAGGGAAGAAAAGCAGTTGAAGCTGCTGGAATAAAAACTACTTATGTGGAAAGTGTTCCAGAGGGTGCTGATGCTGAGAGAGTGATTAGACAATTAGCTCAATCTGGTCATGATCTTATTTTCACAACAAGTTTTGGATATATGGATCCAACCAATAAAGTGGCTAAAGATTTTCCAAATGTAAAATTTGAGCACGCTACAGGTTATAAAAGAGAGCACTCAAATGTCTCTACATACTCTGCGAGATTTTATGAAGGCAGAACTCTTTTAGGACATATGGCTGGAAAAATGACGAAAACAAACGTCATAGGATATATTGCATCTTTCCCAATTCCTGAAGTTATAAGAGGGATTAATGCAATGACTTTAGCGGCTCAAAAAGTTAATCCCAATATTAAAACGAAAATTGTTTGGGTTTTTACTTGGTATGATCCAGGAAAAGAATCTGAGGCAGCACAAGCTTTAATTGATCAAGGAGCAGACATTATAATGCAACACACTGACAGTACTGCACCAGTTCAAGTAGCGGAAAAAGCCGGTGTTTGGTCTTTTGGACAAGCTAGTGATATGCAAAGGTTTGCACCAAAATCAATTTTAACATCTATAATTGATGATTGGGCACCATATTATGTTGAAAGATCTATTGCAGCAAGAGATGGTACATGGAGTCAACAAGATACTTGGCATGGATTAAAAGAAGGGATGGTGGCAATGGCTCCTTATAATTCTGCAATGGGAAGTGGGTTAGTTAAGGAAGTGGAAAAATTACAAAAAGATCTAGCGTCCGGTAAAGCTCATTCATTTACAGGTCCGATATATGATCAAAAAGGCAACTTACTTGTTGCAGAAGGTAAAGTTGCAGATGATGGAATGTTGGCAGGCATGAGCGTATATGTCAAAGGAGTTGAAGGAGATATCCCAAAATAATAATTTTTATAAAAAATAAAAGGTCAGTTCTAACTGGCCTTTTATTTTAGATGTTTTTTATTTAATCCATCAATATCAACTTCATCATAATACTCATAAGGTTGAACAATCCATGGATCGCCATCTAATAATACTGGACAATAATCTGGTTTGAAAATTGATGATTTTTTCTTCCACAAACATGCTGTCCTAATTTCTTCTATATGACTTTTAATAGGCTCATATTGTTTAAGCCAATCAATACTTTTATTTAATGTTAAGCCTGTATCAGATAAATCATCAACTAATAATATATTTTTGAAATCTTCATTTTTTGCAATTGCACTCATGTCTCTTGCAAAAATTAATTCTCCTTGTTGATCTTCAACGGTTTCTCCAGAATAGCTCTGTATTACAACATAGGCTGTGGGAACTTTAAAAATTCGAGATAAAATATCAATTATTGGTGCAGCACCCCTCATAATACCTACAAGCACAGATGGCGTATAGTTTTGATGTATTTGTAGTGCTAATTTTTCAACAGTACTTGTATACTCTTCAAAAGAAATAATTAATTTATCAGCCATGAAATTTATTATCATAACTAAAATTATTTAAAAGGAGAAATGATGAAAGCCTACTGGATAAGTGTTTATAAAAAAGTTGAAAACCAAGAAAATTTAAAAAAATATGCTGAGGTAGTAACTCCAATAATAAAAAGCTTTGGCGGAATTCCCTTAGTAAGAGGTGGAAAACACATAACATATGATGGGGATGATTTTTTTAGAACCGTTATTTGGGAATTTCCAAGTTATGATAAGGCTGTAGAATGTCATAATTCAAAAGAATATTTAGATGGTTGGAATATTGCAAAAAGTACAACCTATAGACATATGCAAATAGTGGAAGGATTTAGTATTGAATAGGCTCCGGATCTATACTTCTCCATAAATACCAAGTTGCAACTGAGCAATAAGGTGAGAATTTTTTATTCAATAATTTAACAAAATTTTCTGGTGGTAAATATTTTTTATTATAGTTTTTTGAAATTGCTCTCAATAGACCAATATCTTGAATTGGCCAAATATTAGGTCGATTATATGTAAATAATAAGATCATCTCTGCGGACCATCTTCCAATTTGTCTCAATTCAGATAAATAAATTATCGCCTCCTCATCAGACATTTTAGGAATAAGTTTTGGATTAAATTTTTTATTAATCACTTGTTTAGCTAAACTTTTTATACCTTTTACCTTTTGCCTACTTAGACCACAGCTTTTAAGTTGAGAGGTTGTTAACTTATTTACTGTCTTGGCCGTAATTTTATTTTTACATTTTTTTTTAAATTTTAAAAAAACTGCATTAGCAGCAGCAACGCTAATTTGTTGGCCAATAATGCTTTTACATAATGAGAAAAAGACATCCTTTCTGGAGGTTAAGATCGTCTCTGAAGGGGACTTGTACTTTTTTATCAAAGCAAACATTGTTTTATCCTTCCTGGATAAATATTTTTTTGCTGTGTTCCAGTATCTTGGAGAATTACTCATGTCGTGTAACTGACAGTCGATTCTTTAGAATCATTTCTCTTCTAAAAATAATAAATGAAGATAATATTACTAATAAAGCTCCCATTAATGTTTTCATTGTTGGAACTTCACTCCAAATAAAATATCCAAATATTATAGCGAATACCAAAGCTAAATATTTTAGAGGGGTGACTAAACTTACTTCAGAATATTTATAAGATTGAGACAACCATAAATTTGCAAGACCACCTAAAATTCCTACCATAGACAATAAAAATAAATCAAAAAAATTAGGCATAACCCAGCCCTGAAACAAAGACAAAAGACCCAAAATTGCTATTGAAAAAGAAAAGAAAAAACTTATCAGCCATACTGGCTCTGTTGTGGATAATTTTCTGATTGCTATAGCAACATATGATAGGCCAAGACAAAAAATTATTGGATATATGTAGTAGAAATTTAAAGAACTAAAGCCTGGCTCAGTAATCACAATTATTCCTACAAAACCTACAAATACAGCTAACCATCTATATAAACCAACTTTTTCTTTCAATAAAAATATCGAGAAAATTGTTGTAAATATTGGTGCTGCAAATGTAATGCTTACTACTGTTGCTAATGGTAAATTTCTTAAGGCAATAAAAATTGCAACTAAAGCAATTAAGCCTGATAAACATCTCTTAAAATGAAGGAGAGGCCTTGTTGTTTTATAAAAATCTAAAAACCTGTCTCTAGGAATAAGAAACAAAATTGGAATTATTCCACAAAAACCCCTGAAAAATAAAACCTGTCCGACAGGATATGCATCTGACCACTTTACTAATACGTCCATTAGTGAAAAGGCACATACAGAGATGAACATGTAGAAAAAGCCTAATTGATTTTTTGACAACATAGGTTAACTTTAAATCAATTGGATTAATTATCAATGGAAATAGCAATTTTAGGATTAGGATGTTTTTGGGGACCAGAAATTAAGTTTAGTAAACTTGATGGAGTTATTAAAACTGAAGTTGGATATTGTGGTGGTCATAATGCGGAAACAAATTACAAAGAAGTATGTACGGGTTCAACAAATCATGCGGAGGTGGTTAAATTAGATTTCGATCCAAAAATAATATCTTATCAAAAAATTCTTGAATTTTTTTTTGAAATTCATGACCCAACGACACTTAATTCTCAAGGACCAGATTTTGGGACACAATATAGAAGTGAAATTTTTTATTTAAACGATAATCAAAAAATAACTGCAGAAAATATTATAAATAAAGTAAACGAAAGACTATCTGGAAAAGTTGTAACTAAATTATCACAAGTTAAAAACTATTGTACAGCTGAAGAATACCACCAAAGATATTTAGAAAAAAGATAGGATGTCTTTAGTGGATACAGATTGGTTAGAAAAAAATGTTAACCAAGTAAAAGTTATTGATTGTTCTTGGCATATGCCAGCAGAAAATAGAAATGCGGAGGAAGAATTCAATAATGAACATATTCCAAACGCAATTTTTTTTGACTTAGACAAAAATTCAAAAAACAATACAGATCTTCCACACATGCTTCCAAGCTTAGACGATTGGAATAAAATAGTTTCAAACTTAGGAATTTCGAAAGATGATCAAATAATTGTTTATGATAACTCTAATGTAATAAGTTCTTGTAGATGTTGGTATAACTTTATTTATTTTGGACATGATCCTAAGCTTGTTAGTGTGCTAGATGGTGGGTTAAGAAAATGGAAGCAAGAAAACAAAAAGATATCCAAGAAAGTAATTAAATTTACTAAAACAAATTATGAAGGCAAAGAATTAATTTCATTAGTAAAAGATAAAAATAATATTGATTTAAATATTTCAGAAAAAGATTTTGTTGTTGTTGATGCAAGAAGTAAGGAAAGATTTGAGGGAAAAGTGCCAGATCCAAGAAAAAATGTTAGAAGTGGATCTATTCCTAATTCTATTTGTTTGCCTTTTGTAGAAGTTATAAACAAAGATTTTTCATTTAAAAATGAAGAAGAGTTAAAAAGTTTATTTAATAATACACTTAAAAATACAATAGATAATCCAGTCTTTTCATGTGGGTCTGGTGTTACTGCTTGTGTTTTAGCCCTTGCATATTCTTTGGTTAACGCTAATTATCTGCCTGTCATATATGATGGTTCGTGGGCTGAGTATGGCAAAATCTAAGCTATGAAAAGATCAACAAAAATAACAAGTATAGTAATTATATTTTTTCTAATCATCGCAACAGTGATTGTTGGAAGAACTATGATTGGAAATCATTTTAAAAAAAAATTTAGTAAAAGGCCTCCACCAGGGATAATTGTAACAGCTGCAAAAGAGAGGATTTTTGAGAACATTATAAGCACTTATGGAACAGCAGCTCCAGTGCGGACTCAATCATTTAAAGTTGAAAAGTATGAAATTCTTAAACCTATCAAGTATAATCAAAAAGTTAGAAGAGGTGATGTTATCGCTGATCTTAAAAATAGAAAAATTTTAGCACAATTTGATGGAATAATTGGAAAGAGAGAATTTTCTGAAGATTTAGAAGTTTCGAAATCGTCCATACTTATAAATCTAGAGGATACTAGTTCGATTTATTGTGATGTAGATATACCAGAAATATTTGTCCCTTTTATAAAAGTTGGTTTACCTGTAGACATAAAATTTTCTGGATACAAAGGTAAGACATACAAAGGCAGTGTTGATTCATTTGCAAGTAGAATAAGCGAAGAGACAAGATCTTTGGCGACTAGAATTAAAATGGATAATGTTTCAGGTGAAATACTTCCAGGTTCATTTTTAGAAATATCAATTAAATATGATGTTAGAGAAAGTTTAAGTATTCCAGATACAAGTACAATTGTTGAAGGCGAAAATGTCTTCATTTATAAAGTCAATGATAAAAATAAAGCATTGAAAACAAAAATTACTACCGGTGATCGGTACATAGGCTTTGTAGAAGTTTTAAATGGTCTAAGTAGCGGTGATAAAATTGTTGCTGAAGGTACAAAGAAAGTAAGACCAAATCTAACCATCAGGCCAATTGAAAAAGGTTCCAAAGAAAAAAAAGAAAATTCTGATTGGAGTAAAAAAGATAAAACTAAAAATTAAATGTTTATAACTGAAGTAAGTATAAAAAGACCTGTTGTTGCTTGGGTAATGTCATTGATATTAATTATTTTTGGTATCTTTGTTTTTGCAGAATTGCCAGTAAGGGAATTACCAGATGGTATACAACCACCAATTGTTCAAGTACAAACAGAATATAAGTCAGCCTCAGCAGAAATAGTTGATGAAGAAATAACTCAAAAAATTGAGGATGTCATTGGCGGAGCTGAAGGAATTAAAAATATAGATTCAAGTTCTCTAAGTGGAAGAAGTAGAATAAATATTCAATTTAATACAGACATAGATTTAGATGATGCAGCAAATGATATTCGAGAGAGAGTATCGAGAGTAGTCGATAATCTGCCAAGTGAATCTAGTCCTCCTCAAATATTAAAACAGGCAGCTGGATTTACAACTACAATGTGGGTAGGCCTATCCTCTCCAACCTGGAGTGACCTAGAACTTGGAGATTATGCAGAAAGATATCTTATCGACGCTTTTTCGAGTGTACCTAACGTTGGGAGAATAAGAGTTGGTGGATTAAGAGAGTTAAGTGTTAGAGTTTGGATAGATCCAATTAAATTAGCTGCAAATAACCTTACTATTCAAGAGGTTGAAAGAGCATTTAGGAATGAAAACATTAATCTTCCAGCGGGTACCTTGGAAGCAAGCAATAAAGATCTTACTCTTAACATTGATAAATCTTACTCTAATATTGATAGCATCAAACAATTACCGTTAAAAAAAGATAAAAATAAAGTTATTATTTTATCAGATGTTGCAAATGTTGAATTAGGTCCAGTATCAGAAAAAACATTATTTAAAGCTCAGAGAAAAAATGCAGTTAATTTAAAAACTGTAGGGATTGGAATTTATGCTAAGAGTGGCGCTTCTACTGTTGAACTTTCAAATCAGATTAAAGCAAAAATAAACGAATTAAATAAATCTTTACCAGATGGACTAAAATTGGAGGTTGCTTTTAATAGAGCTACATATGTTGGTGCAGCGATTGAAGAAGTTTATAAGAGTTTGATTATTGCATTTATTTTAGTTGTTTTAATTATCTATTTATTTCTTGGCAACCTCAAAGCTGTAATAGTTCCAGCGATTGCATTACCAGTTAGTTTAATAGGATCGTTTTTAGGTTTATACTTATTTGACCTTTCAATTAATATTTTTGTATTATTAAGTTTTATTTTAGCCATAGGTATAATAACGGATGACTCTGTTATAATGACTGATGCCATTTATACTAGAATTGAAAATGGCGAAACTCCACTTGTTGCTGCATATAAGGGATCGAAACAAATTACTTTTGCGATAATTGCAACAACTTTAATTTTAGTTGCGGTTTTTTTACCTCTAATTTTTATAAAAGGTATTTCTGGAACTTTATTCAAAGAAACTGCAATCGCTCTGTCTTTTTCTATAGTGGTTTCTTCTTTTGTTGCATTAACGTTATCCCCAATGCTTGGTAGTAAATTTTTAAATAAAAAAGAAAAAATAAATTTTTTTGTTAAAAAATTTAATAATGGATTTAAATCTTTTACTGGTTTTTATATTGATACTTTAAAATATTGGATAAATAGACAGAAAACTATTTCTGCATTTATAATTTTAATAATTGTAGCTTCAATATTTTTATTTGATTTTTCTAAAAAAGAATTAATTCCAACTGAGGACAGGGGTGTTTATTTAATAATTGGGTCTACTGATGAAGGCAGCTCATTTGAGTATACCCAAGAAAAAGCTCAAATTATTGAGAACAGAATAATTAAATTATTACAAGCTAAAGATAGTCCATACGAGAGAGTTATTATGAGAGTTCCAGGATTTGGTAAGTCTGCAACAACTTACAATACATTTATAATTATTGCGTTATTAGATGAATGGAAATATAGAGATAAAAGTAGTCAGACAGTATTGAGAGAAGCTATTGGACAAGTTGTTTCTGTTCCCGAAACTTTTGCTTTCCCAATATCTCCTCAGGCAATCAGAGTTTCGAGCTATAACAAGCCAGTTCAAATGGTAATATATGGATCAAGCTATGAAGAGCTTGAAGAAATACAAAAAAATGTTTTGCGTGAGTTAAGAAAAAATAGAAATATGTCTCGAATTGAGAGTGATTACACAAAAAATAAACCTGAAGTTAAATTAATAACTAACAAAAATAGAGCTAACGATTTAGGGGTATCTACAGAAAATATAGGAAGAACTTTGGAAACACTTTATGGAGGCAAAAGGGTTACTACTTTTAGTAAGGAAGGAAGAGAATATCCAATTATTTTGCAACAATACCTTGCAGATAGACGTGATAAAGATGGTTTGTCAAAAATCTTTGTTAGATCAGAGACTACTGGAAAACTTGTATCAGTTGCAAGTTTGGTAGAATTCAAAGAAAAAGGTACAGCTGAAGTGCTTCCCAGATATAATCGTCAAAGAGCAGTTACAATTTCTGCAGCACTTTCAGAAGAGTATACATTATCAGAGGCCATAAATTATTTAGAGAAAGTCATGATAAAAGTTGCACCTGAAAATCAAATTACTTGGAAAGGAAAGTCTGAAGAATTAAAAGAGACAACTAATGAAATATATTTAATCTTTGCTTTAGCATTAATCACAGCATATTTAGTTATGGCAGCAACTTTTAATTCTTTCGTTCATCCCTTTATAATTATTTTAACAGTTCCACTCGCAGTCTTTGGTGGACTAGTTTTTATTTTATTTTTAAATAGTTCAATAAATATTTTTTCTCAGATTGCATTAATAATACTGATCGGTATCTCAACAAAGAATAGTATTTTAATAGTCGACTATATAAATCAGATAAGAACAACAGGTGTTAAACTGCAAGATGCAATCCTTAAAGCATGTCAACTGAGAATTAGACCAATTATCATGACCTCATTAAGTACAATGATTGCTATGTTACCATTAGTAATTGGAAATATTGGGCCAGGTGCGGGAGAAGGATCTAGATTGGCTGTTGGAGGAACTATTCTTGGAGGAATGATTATTTCAACTTTCTTTACATTATATGTTACACCTACTATGTACTTAGCATTAGCAAAAAATACAAAACGTATTGATGTGGTAGATATAGAACTTAAAAAACAATTAAATTAAAAAATAATATATTTATTTGTAGATAAAGTATTCTTACAATCAGTTAATTGCTTCTTGTAAATATTTGACTGTTTTTCTACTTTCTTTGCTAAATTAATAACTTTCTTATTACTTTTGTAATTTTTATAATTTCCCCACCCCTCGTGATAAGCAATATACTGCTTGAAAGCGTCTTGTTTTGAAACTTTTAAAATTTTTTCAGTTTTTGTCGTGTACCAACCAATGAAATCAACACTATCTTTAAATCTTGTTCTGGTTGCAAACTTATTTCCTGTTTCAGTTTTATATTGCTTCCATGTTCCTTTGACCGCCTGAGAATAGCCAAATGAACTTGAAGGTCTTTTATAAGGAACTATTTTAAAAAGCTTTTGTCGTGGTGGCTTTGCAAGCCAATCAAAACTGGACTCCATTTTTATAATCGCAAGCTGAAGGTATATAGGCGTTCCCCACTTTTGCTCTGATTTTTTTGCATGTTTATACCATAAATACCTTTCGTCAAATATTGAACAACTATCAGATGTGTTTGAAGGTATTGAAGAGCAACTATTAATTAAAAAAAGAAAAATTAATAGGAACTTAATTTTTAAGATTTTCATATTTTTTTAATAAATTAAAAACTATTATCACAACCATTACACCAGCTAGATTTCCAAATAAATCCGAAAGCTCAAAACTTCTTTCAGGTATAAAATTATGAAATAATTCAAGAAAAATAGAGATTACTATCAAATACACACTTAAATATTTAAGTTTTTTAGAATTTTTAAAAGTTAAAAAACCAATCATAGATAAAACTCCAAAAGCATACAGATGATTTGATGAAATTATATAATCACGGGTAATTTGGGGTTGCAATTTACAATCATCATATAAATAACATCCAATTAAACTACCTGGGAATAAATATAATAAAATTAATATAAAATTGCTTAAGTAAAAAATAATTTTATATTTTGAAAAAAAATTAAACATAAATAGTGTAGTTTTATTTATCAAATTATTCTAAAAGATAAACAAATGAGTTATTTAATACTTATAAGACATGGTCAAAGTGTATGGAATCTTGAAAATAGATTTACTGGATGGGTAGATGTTGACTTAAATGAAAATGGAAAAGCTCAAGCAAATAAAGCAGGTGAACTCATCAAAGAGAAACAAATTAATATTGATCTATATTACTCATCATTTCAATTAAGAGCTAAAAATACTATGAAAATTATCCAAGAAAAATTAAATGATTATAAAAATTCTAAAACAGCTTGGCAACTCAACGAAAGACATTATGGATCTCTTACAGGTTTAAATAAAGATGAAATGAAACAAAAGCTTGGGGAAGATAAAGTTCATCAATTTAGACGATCCTGGGATTTAAGACCTGATCCACTAGACAAAAGTAGCTCTTATCATCCATTAAATATAGATACGTATAAAGATATACCAGTTGACAAAGTTCCAGATACTGAATCTTTAAAAGATACTTATGAAAGAGTTATTAAATTTTATAATGAAGAGATTGAGACCAATTTCAAAAATAAAAATATTTTAATTTCTGCACATGGAAATTCTATAAGGGCTCTCTGTAAATATCTTTTTAACTTAGACAATAATGAAATTTCAAAATTAGAAATACCAACTGGTAATCCTTTGCTTATGAAATTTGATAAAAATAACAAATTAATAAATTGTGAATATCTTGATTCTGAAAGAGCTAAAGATCTTTTAGTTTATTAAAAATCTTTAAATCTGTTAAATGATAAAATCTCTTTTTGCTTTCAAACCCATATAATTTCTTATCATTTATTAATTTGTCCCAAATATTTAAAATTGAAAATTTACTTAATGTTTGATTCATTAAAATTTTTTTATTTAAAATTTGGCAACCAATATAAATAAAATCTAAGTTATCTTTTTTTGAGATTAAATTATTTGAAAGATTAAAATCTCCTCTAAAATTTTGATCGAAACTTAAGTTTTTATTTACTAATAGAAGAATATTTTCTATTTTTTTTGAAAAATAAACTTCCTCCATTTTTATAATTTCGTCCCGATATTCATTTGACCAAATTGTATCTGGATTAAAGACCATAAAATCATCTTCGATAGAATTACTGGTCATATTCAATATACCACCTCCAGTATCTAGAATACTTTCTCCATCTTCAACAATACTAATATCTATATCAAAATTTTTATTTTTAATAAAATTTGAAAAATGTTCTTTAAGGTAAAAAGTGTTAATAAAAATTTTATTAATACCTATTTCTTTAATCAAGTTTATACTTTTCTCAAGCATAGTAACTTCATTTATTTCAAGCAATGGTTTAGGTTTTGTTAAAGTAATTGGATTTAGACGTTTTCCAAGACCAGCACATAAAATTAAAGCAGTATTTATTTTCACAATTTTATTTAATAAATTTTGGGAAGTTACTTTTTAGTATTAATTTTAAACCAAAAAGTTTCCTATTTTTTTTCATTCTATAATTAATCATTTCCCAAGCGTAAGGTACCATTTTTTTGTATTTTTTTTTATTATCTCTTGTCGCTAAACGCATAAAAATTCCTATGATCTTTAGATTCCTTAGAACAGATAAAATTTCAAAGTCGTTTATAAATTTATTAATTTCATTTTTTTTTAGATTCTTAAAGTGATTATTTAAAATTTTATTTTTAAAATTATTAGATGTTTTAAATCTAACATCATCAATAAGCGAAGCTAAATCGTAGGCTTTATTTCCAATTAACGCATCTTGGCTATCAATCACTGCAATATTATTTTTTACATACATTAAATTTGATACGTGGAAGTCTCTGTGAACAAAAGTATCGTTTTTTAAATTCAATTTTAATAGCAACTTTTTCACCTGATTTTCATATTTTTTTTTAAAATTTCTAATCTTAAACTTGTTTATTTTTTTAGGTACATACCATTCAGAAAACAACTTTGCTTCATCCAATAAAGTTTTATTATTGTACTTCAGAACTTTATATTTCTGACCATAAAAATTTATGACCTGTTTATCTTTAATTAATTGTAATTTGCTCAAAGTTTTTAATATTTTTCTGAAAATTTGCTCTTTGTTAGTTTTATTGTGTTTCAATACTTTGAATAAAGTATTATCTCCAAAATCTTCAACCTCAATATAATTATTTCTATAATTTTGATTTAATAGCTTTGGTGCTAAAATTTTGTTTTTAATCAATATTTTATTAATAGAATCATAGATTAGAAGGTTTTTAATTTTTTCTTTTTTGGCGTAAACCACAATTGAATGATCATTCTTATTTCTATAGAATTTTCGAAAGGATGCGTCGCCCTTAATTTCTTTTAATTCTTTAAAATTTAGCATTTTATTGAAATAAATTTAAACCTTTTATCTGAACTGTTCTATTTTTTAGTTCATTTTCGTATGTAAATAATAAATCTATTTTTTTTGCTTTATTAGTATTTTTAATTAATTGAGGCCACTCTATTAAGGTAATAATTTTTTCATTTCTTTCAAAAATATCAAGATTTTTAATTTCTGAACTGTTTTTTATCCTAAACAAATCGTAATGTTTAATGATAAAATTATTAGTTTCGTACTCATTAAGTAAATTGAATGTGGGACTAGTAACCTCTGTAGGTTTTAGTTTTTCATCAGTCTGAAACTTATTAATAAAATATTTTACAAAAGTTGTCTTTCCTACACCCATCTCACCATACAAAAAAACATATTCACCCCCTCTGAAATATGAGGTTAATTTTTTCGCTAATTCTCTTGTAGACTTCTCTGAGGTGATATCAATTTTGCTATCTTTAATAGCGGTATGCATCTGGTTTAAAAGGACCTTCTGTTCCCACACTTATATAATCTGCTTGATCTTTAGATAGTTTAGTTAGTTTAGCACCAACTTTTTTAAGGTGTAATGTGGCAACTTTTTCATCCAAATGCTTTGGTAATACATAAACTTTATTTTCATAATTTTTATGATTATGCCAAAGTTCTATCTGCGCAATTACCTGATTAGTAAAAGATGCGCTCATAACAAAACTAGGATGTCCAGTTGCACAACCTAAATTTACTAATCTTCCCTCTGCTAATAAAATAATTCTTTTACCACCAGGAAGTTCTATTTCGTGAACTTGAGGTTTAACTTCAGTCCACTTATAGTTTTTTAAAGCTTCAACTTGTATTTCATTATCAAAGTGACCAATATTACATAATATTGCTCTATCTTTCATTTCTCGCATGTGGTCTGCTGTAACAATATCTTTATTTCCTGTTGCAGTTACAACTATATCTGCTCTACTTATAGCTTCATCCATTAAAACAACCTCGTAACCTTCCATCGCTGCTTGAAGAGCACAAATTGGATCTGCTTCTGTAACCAATACTCTTGCTCCACTTTGTCTCAAAGATGCAGCGCTTCCTTTTCCAACGTCTCCAAAGCCAGCAACAATTGCAATTTTACCTGACATCATTACATCAGTTGCTCGTCTTATGCCATCAACCAAACTTTCTCTACAGCCATATAAATTATCAAATTTTGATTTAGTTACTGAGTCATTCACATTTATAGCTGGAACTAAGAGAGATTTATCTTTTTCCATTTTATTAAGTGCTTTAATTCCAGTTGTTGTTTCCTCTGAAACACCTTTAACATTTTTCATCAACTCTTTATATTCATTATGCATTATCGCTGTTAGGTCACCACCATCATCTAATAACATATTTGGTCTCCAATCAGATTTACCTACAATAGTCTGTTTAATGCACCATAAGTATTCCTCTTCAGTTTCACCTTTCCAGGCATAGACAGGAATACCTACTTTAGCAATAGCAGCAGCAGCATGATCTTGAGTTGAAAAAATATTACAAGATGACCATCTTACTTCGGCTCCTAAATCAACTAATGTTTCAATTAGTACAGCTGTTTGTATTGTCATATGTAAACAGCCAATAATTTTAGCACCTGCAAGGGGTTTCTCTTTAGAATATTCCTCTCTTAAAGCCATTAATCCTGGCATTTCACTTTCTGCGATAGAAATTTCTTTTCTTCCAAAATCAGCTTGTGAAATATCTTTTACTTTATAATCTTCCATGGCAAGGTTTATAACGTTAAGTATTAATTTATCAACATTAGATTAAATCGTAGGAAATCTAATTTCTATCATAGCACCAACAGTATCAACTCGATTAGATGCTACAATTTCTCCATCATGTAAATCAACTAGATTTTTAACGATATTTAATCCTAGTCCTGAATGTTCTCCAAACTTATTAGGTCGATTACTATAAAATCTCTTAAATATTCTTGAGGTATCTTTTTCCTTAAACCCTTCTCCTTCGTCAAGTATTTTGACTGAAACTTTATTTTCTGAAGTATCAGAAACATTAATTAAAATGCCGGAACCTTTTTTGCTAAATGATATAGAATTATCTAATAAATTTGCAATTATTTGCTCAATTCTGTTTTCTATACCCTTAATAAAATATTCTTTTTTTCCGTCATTTTCGTATCTTAAACTAATATCTTTTTTAACTTTATGGATATTGTTATAATCATCTACAACTGATTGGATAATTGGTTCTATATTTATTCTTTTCATTTTTTCTTTACTCAAAGCAACTTCATCCTTTAACATTTGAGAGTAATCTGTAATTAACCTTTCAATACGCTGAACATCATGGCTAAGAATATTTATTAGTTTCAGTCTTTGATCTTTATCATTTGTATCTTGTAAAATTTCTGACGCACCTTTTAAAGATGCTAAAGGATTTCTAATTTCATGAACAAGATCAGTAGAAAAATTTTCTGCATGTGTTACTCTTTTTTGTAACTCATTTGTCATGTCTTCAAGAGAAGTTGAAAGAAGACCTAATTCATCGTTTCTATTTTTTAAATTTTCAATGTTTGACTTCGTCTGATTTTTTTCTTTTATTAGTTTGGTATAATGAACTAAATTTTGAATTGGTTTAATAAAATATCTACTTAATACAAATGAAAAAATTAAAATTACGAATCCAACAGATATGGCAGTTCTAATTACAAAAGCTTTTCTCTCATCTGTTGCGGTTTTAATATCATTAGCAATCTCAGTTATTGCTAAATAACCTACATTTGACCCTTCTCTTTCAACATCTTTTATAGTTGTTAATTTAAATTGATTGTAATTTTCTTGAATGAAAGTGTATGGATTTCCAGATTTTTCAGATTTTGAGTAATCAGTCAAAATATCTTTCAAAGAGACTGGCTTTTCTTGATCTATATTAATATTTTTTTCTTCAATATTTTGATCATTTTTATCTTCACTTAAACTTTCAAATTCAATCTCTTCTATTCTTGTTGAGAATGATCTTGGATCAAGATCTAATGTATCAGTGTCTCCAATAAGATTTAAGTTACTATCAAAAAAAATTACTCTATCTAAATTTTGAAATATAAATCTTGTTGAAAATAGAAATTTTCTTATATCATCAGTATCAAATTTTATGTTTAATCTTGAAAGAGTGCCAGTAGTATTATTTATAATTTTTATATGATTTTCGGATTTTTTTTTTACTAAGTTTGGTTGAATGTTGTTTAAATAAACTATTGTAAATAATCCAATAATTGTAAAGATAACAAAGTTAATAAATAAGAACTTTTTTAATATTGAAAGAGTTTTTAAGTATTTACTAAACATCAGCTAACATTCCATCTATATCCACTACCATACCTAGTTTCAATAGCTGAAAAATTAGGGTCTACTTTTTTAAATTTTTTACGAATTCTTTTAACATGACTGTCAATAGTTCTATCCTCTATATCTGTATCTTCCCTGTAAGCGATATCCATTAATTGAGCTCTTTCTTTTATTATACCTGGTCTTTTTGCTAATTCTTTTACAATTAAAAATTCTGTTGTTGTTAGCTTATCTGGTAATGATTCTCCATTCCATTCACATTCAAGTTGAGAGGGATCTAATTTTAATTTTCCATGAGAAATTAAACTTTTGTTTTCCTCCAAGATAGTTTTTGAGTCTTTTTTTCTTAATTGAACTCTAATTCTTTCAATTAAAACTTTTATAGAAAAACCCCCAGATTTTTTTACAAAATCATCTGCACCCAATTTCAAGCCTAAAAGTTCATCAATTTCCTCATCTTTAGATGTTAAAAAAATTACTGGCAAAGATGTTTTCTTTCTAAGTTTTTTTAATAATTCTTCTCCATCCATCTTTGGCATTTTGATATCAATAACTGCTAGATCAGGTGGCATTCTTGTTAATCCAATTAATGCACTCTCTCCGTCTATGTAAGTTTGCACCTTGAAACCCTCTTTCTCTAAAGCAATACTCAAGCTTGTGAGTATATTTCTATCATCATCGATTAAAGCTATAGTTTGTTTCTGCATATATTCATCTTAAAAATACTAAATTGTCCTAATTTGGGCAATGTTATTAAATTAATGAAGCATTCCCCAATTATCACCTACATTGACATCGACTGTCAAAGGGGTTGAGAATGAATGAAAGTCGCTTTGAGCTACACTTGTCATCTCATTTTTAATTATTTTGGTCATCAACTTTTCATCTTTTTTTGGAACTTCAAAGATTAATTCGTCATGAATTTGAAGAAGCATTTTTGGTTTTGTAATTTTATCATCAGACATTTTTTTGTTTAATCTTATCATTGCTAGTCTCATAATCTCAGAAGCCGATCCTTGTATTGGAGCGTTAATTGCAGCACGTTCTTGAAAATTCCTCACATTAAAATTTTTATCATTTATCCCAGTAAAGTGTGATCTTCTTCCAAAAATATTATTTACATAACCGCTTTTTCTACAAAATTTAATAGTATTTTCCATATAGACTTTAATTTCTGGAAATTTTCCAAAATATGAATTTAGAAATTCTTCAGCTTCGTGGTTGGATACATTAATTTGCTTTGCTAAACCATATTGAGAAATTCCATAAATTATTCCAAAATTGATAGCTTTAGCTTTCCTTCTATGGTCTTGATTTACTTTTTTAATATCAATATTAAATATTTGGCTAGCTGTTAATGAATGAATATCCTCTTTATTTTTAAATGCCTTTTTTAATTCTTTCACATCTGCTAGATCAGCAAGAATTCTCATTTCAATTTGATTGTAATCTGCAGAAATTAATAAATGATCTTTTTTAGCCTTAAATGCTTTTCTTATATCTTTGCCGTCATCTGATTTAATTGGAATATTTTGTAGATTAGGGTCACTTGAAGCTAGCCTTCCCGTTGTTGTAGCGGCTAACAAAAAGGAAGTATGTACTCTATTTGTTGTTGGATTAACGTGTTCAGGTAATGCATCTGAATAAGTATTTTTTAATTTTGATAACTGTCTCCAGTCCAAGATTAATCTAGGAAATTTATTACCTTTAAATGCTAAATCCTCTAAAACAGAAGCACTTGTCGCAAATCCACCTTTTTTTGTTTTTTTTAAGCCTGCTATTTTTAGATCATTATAAATGATTTCACCTAGTTGTTTAGGTGAACCGATGTTGAACTCTTTTTTTGAAATTTTAAATATATCTTTTTCTAATGTTAGAATTTTTTTTTCAAATTTTTTTGAAAGAGAAGTTAAAAATTTACTATCAATCTCTACACCTTCTATTTCCATAAATGCCAGAATTTTGATTAATGGCTTTTCAAAAATTTCATAAATATTAATCAATTTTTCAGATTTTAGATTTTTAAGAAATTTCTTATAAAGTCTAAAAGTTACGTCAGCATCCTCAGCTGCGTAATCTTTTGCTTTATCAACTTCCACTTCGCTAAAATTGATTTCTTTTTTTCCAGTTCCCACCACTTCTTTAAAAGAAATCGTTTTATGTCCAAGATGTAAATCTGATAATGTATCCATATTATGTCTATTTTTTCCTGCATCTAAAACATAAGACATCAACATTGTGTCTTCCATTGCAGATAATGTTATGCCGTGTTTAAATAAAACAATAAAATCAAATTTAATATTTTGACCAATTTTTTTAACACTTGGATCCTCTAATAATTTTTTTAGCTTTTTAATTACAACTTCTTTTTTGATACATTTTGATGATTTGTGACCAATTGGAATATAGCAAGCCTTACCTATTTTTGAAGAAAGCGAGATACCTACCAGTTCTGCTTGATGAGGATCTAGAGAATTTGTTTCAGTATCGACAGCAACCTCTCCTAACTCTTCAGCCTCTTTAACCCACTCATCTATTTCATTTGGGTTAGAAATCAAATAATAATTTTTATTATTAATTGGACTTTGCTTTTCTATATTTTTAGTTTCTGGAACAGAGCTCGTTAGGTCTGGCTCTCCATATGCAGAAATAGCAGAACTTAATAATCTATTAAATTCCATTTCTCTTAGAAATTTATATAATTTACCTTTGTCTATACTTTTTAACTGAAACTCATGTAGGTCTCTATTTATTGGAGATTTATGATCTAATGTCACAAGTTTTTTGCTAATTAATGCTTTATCTTTATTTGCTAATAGAGTTTCTCGTCTTTTGTTTTGTTTGATTTCATTAGCTGATTTCAATAATTTTTCTAGAGTGCCATATTTATTAATAAGCTCAGCAGCAGTTTTTACTCCTATTCCAGGTACACCTGGTACATTATCACTACTATCGCCTGCTAAGGACTGGACATCTATTACTTTTGATGCATCTACCCCAAACTTTTTAATGACGTCTTCTTCAGTTACAAATTTATTTTTCATTGGATCAAAAATACGGACATTTTTTTGATATAATTGCATTAAATCTTTATCTGATGAAACAATTGTGACCTTTGCTCCTTTTTTGATTATTTGATCAACGTAAGTTGCGATCAAATCATCTGCTTCATAATTGGGTAAATCTATGGATGGTAGGTTAAATGCTAAAACAGACTTTCTTATATATTCAAATTGAGGTGCCAAGTCATCAGGCGCCTCAGATCTGTTTGCTTTATATTCACTATAGATTTCATTTCTAAATGTTTTTCTGGCAGAGTCAAAAATAACCGCAAAATGAGTTGGTTTCTGCAAATTTTGATTTGATTTTGAGTCCTCTAAAAGTTTAAAAAGCATGCTGCAAAAACCACTAACTGCGCCTGTTGGTAATCCGTCACTTTTTCTACTTAATGGTGGTAATGCGTAATAAGCTCGAAAGATATATCCAGAACCATCAATAAGATAAAAATGATCGGTTTTTTGTATTTTACTCATTAAAATTTATTAAATGTTTTAAGATTAATATAGTCTAAACTTTAATTTAATCTACTAATCACTAGATTATATTAACAATTAAGAGTATTATTAATCTTATGGAATTAACGAAAAATCTCACACAACCTAAAATAATTAAATCTTTTTTAGCTATAATACTTGGTTCAATAGCTTTAACTATTTCTGCAAAAATAAAAATTCCTTTTTACCCAGTCCCTATGACTATGCAAACTTTTGTAGTCTTATTTTTAGGAATTAGCTTAGGTTATAAAATTGGATTATCTACTATCGGATTATATTTAATTGAAGGAATTGCAGGATTGCCAGTTTTTTCAAATTCTCCAGAAAAAGGTGTCGGACTTTTATATTTCACTGGTCCAACTATGGGATATTTAATTGGATTCTTAACAGCATGCTATTTCGCATCTATGATTAAATTTGAGGATGGTTTTTTTGTTGTTTTGGGTAAACTAATACTTGCAACTTCAACAATATATATTTTAGGGTTGTTGTGGTTAGGGACATTAATTGGATGGGACAAGCCTATTTTAGCGTTAGGAGCTAAACCTTTTTTGTTAGCTGAAATATTTAAAATTGCCATTTTGGCATTATTGGTTAAGAAGATTATAAAAATTAGAAAATTTATCTAGGTGATCTTTTAGAGAGAATTCTTTGAAGAGTTCTTCTGTGCATTTTAAGTCTTCGTGCTGTTTCAGATACATTTCTATTGCAAAGCTCAAACACTCTATGGATATGTTCCCATTTTACTCTGTCTGCTGACATAGGATTTTCTGGAGGTGCTGCTTTTTTAGATGGATCTGCTAACAAAGCTTTTTCAACATCTTCAGCATCTGCTGGCTTAGCAAGATAATCAATTGCACCCTCTTTAATAGCCGCAACTGCAGTTGGAATGTTTCCATACCCAGTTAACATTATAATTCTGCTATCATTATTTGAGGTTTGAATTTCTTTTACTACTTCAAGACCATTTCCATCTCCAAGTCTTAAGTCTACTACAGCAAATCCAGGTTTTTTTGCTTTAACAGCTTCGACACCTTTTTGTACACTCTCTGCTTGAAAAACCTCAAAACCTTTCTTTTCCATTGCTCTTGCCAATCTTTCTCTAAAAGGATTGTCATCATCACAAATTAACAGTGATTTATTCTCGAAATCACTCAGGTTTTGAAGCGTTGGTTTTTCTTTCATACAGCTTATATGGTAACTCAGTAACATTTTTCAATATATGATTATTTAACAATATTGACCTGAATTATTTACTTTACATTGGTGATTTTTAACTTTAGATGCCACAAATATTAAAGTTTTTTATTTAAAAGACTTTTTTTTGTTAAATTTTTTTTGGAGGCATTAAAAATGCAAAAATTTAAATCAGTTGAAGAACTTATAAATCAACTGAAACCTGAAAAACCAGTATATTGTATCAGAAAAAGCTCAATTGAATCTGCAGTAAAGTTTTTTTTAAAAAAATTCTCAGGATTGGTTTTATATGCTGTAAAGACAAATCCTCATCCAGAAATAATTAAAACAATAATAGATAGTGGAATAGAACAATTTGACGTTGCATCAATCGAAGAAATAAAAAGCATAAGAAATTTTAGTCATAATGCAAAATGCTCATATATGCATACTGTAAAAAGTAGAGAAAGTATTAAGGAAGCTTATTATAATTACAATGTTAAAACTTTTTCATTAGATACTAAAGACGAATTAATCAAAATTATAGAAAGTACGAATAATGCAAAAGATTTAGAATTATTTGTGAGAGTGGCAGTTTCAAACGAGCACGCAGAAATTGACTTGTCAAAAAAGTTTGGAGCTTTAACTTCTGAGGCTGTAGGTTTAACTAGATTAGCAAAACAACATGCAAAAAAAATAGGTTTAAGTTTTCATGTTGGATCCCAATGTATGCATCCAATTTCTTACTCGAAGGGTATAACCGAAATCGGAAATATAATAAAAAAAACAAAAATAGTTCCAGACTATATAAATATAGGAGGTGGATTTCCAACTATCTATCCTGATTTAATTCCTCAATCATTGAATAGTTACTTTACTGAAATAAAAAAAAGTTTAGAAAATTTAAAACTTGAAACATTGCCAAATATAATTTGTGAACCTGGAAGAGCTTTAGTTGCAGAAAGTGGATCAACAATTGTTAAAGTTAATCTAAGAAAAAAACAAAAGCTTTATATAAACGATGGTACTTACGGTACACTTTTTGATGCTGGTACTCCAAATATTGTTTACCCGTCAAAGATGATTAAAGAAAACTCAAATAAAATTATTTCAAAAAAATTAACAGCTTTTGATTTCTTTGGTCCAACATGTGATAGCATGGATTATATGAAGGGTCCTTTTTTGCTTCCAAACAATATTAAAGAAAATGATTATATAGAACTTGGTCAACTTGGAGCTTATGGATTAACTTTTAGAACTCAATTCAATGGCTATTATTCGGATGAGATTTATGAAGTTGAAGATAAACCAATAATGACCATGTACGATAAAGATAGCAATAAAGCAAATATGGTCGCTTAATGTCAGACCAAAAAAATCTGGGTCACAATAGTAAAAAAGATTTCTTAAAAAACCCAGTAGAACACATTGATATCACCTCCTTTGATTCAAGAAAGATTATCTCATCAATGGAAAAAATGTCTTTCGTATCTAGAGAGACTGCTAATGCAGCGAATATTTATAATGAAATGTTGAAAGATAAAGATTGTACAATTTTCCTAACTTTGGCTGGATCAACATCAGCTGCAGGATGTATGAATATATATAAGGATTTAGTTAAATATAATATGGTCGATGCAATTGTTGCAACTGGCGCCTCAATTGTAGATATGGATTTTTTTGAAGCACTAGGTTTTAAACATTACCAGGGGTCACAGTTTCAAGATGATACCGAGTTAAGAAATAATTATATCGATAGGATTTACGACACTTATATTGATGAGGAAGAGCTTCAAATGTGTGACAAAATCATATGTGATATAGCTAATACATTAGAACCAAGGAGTCACACTTCTAGAGAGTTTATATATGAAATGGGAAAGTATCTGAAAAAGAACTCAAAAAAGAAGGATTCATTAATTGAAACAGCATTTGATAATAATGTTCCAATTTTCTGCCCTGCTTTTACAGATTCGAGTGCAGGATTTGGTTTAGTAATGCACCAGGAAAAAAATCCAAAAAAACATATGACAATTGACTCTGTTAGGGAATTTAGGGAACTTACAGAAATAAAGATTAAATCCAAAGGTTCAGGATTATTTATGATAGGTGGCGGAGTGCCAAAGAATTTCATTCAAGATACAGTTATTTGTGCAGAACTTTTAGGAAAAGATGTTGATATGCACAAGTATGCTATTCAAATCACAGTTGCAGATAGTAGAGATGGAGCATGTAGTAGCTCAACTCTAAAAGAGGCAAGTTCTTGGGGTAAAGTTGATATCACAAAAGAACAAATGGTTTTTGCAGAAGCTACAAGTGTTTTGCCTCTTATAGCTAGTGATGCTTATCATAGAGGGGAATGGAAGGGTAGAGATCGGAAAAATTTTTCAAATATTTTTAAATAATTCATGGTAAAAAAAACTACAATTGGTTTAATTCAAACTAAAGTTTTTGATAATCAAAATAAAAATATAGAAAATTCTGTAATTAAGATTAAAGAAGCAGCAAAGAAAAAAGCAAAAATAATATGTCTTCCTGAACTATTTTTATCTCCATATTTTTGTCAAAGTGAAAATCATGCTAAGTTTAAGTTAGCAGAAAAAATTCCAGGTAGATTATCAGATATATATTGTAAATTAGCCAAAGAACTTTCTGTTGTTTTAATGATTTCTTTATTTGAAAAAAAGACTACTGGTTTTTATCATAACACAAGCATTGTAATTGATGACAAGGGTAAGATAATATCAAAGTATAGAAAAATGCATATTCCAGATGATCCAGGTTATTATGAAAAATTCTACTTCACTCCAGGAGATTTAGGTTTTAAATCTACAAAAACAAAATACGGAAAAGTTGGTTCTTTAATTTGCTGGGATCAATGGTTTCCAGAAGCTGCGAGACTAACAACGCTAAAAGGAGCAGAAATTTTATTTTATCCAACAGCGATTGGTTGGCACCCTAAAGAGAAAAAACAGTTTGGAAAATCCCAATTAGAAGCATGGATAACTATCCAAAGATCTCATGCAATAGCAAATGGGGTATTTGTTGCTGCTATAAATAGAATTGGTTTAGAGAAAACTGGAAAAAGAAAAATACACTTTTGGGGTAACTCAATGATTATCGATCCCAGTGGAAATATTATTGCGAAGTCAAAATCAGATAAAGAGGAAATCTTAATTACTAGCATTGATCTAAATAAAATTGAAACAGCTAGAAATCATTGGCCATTTTTAAGAGATAGAAGAATAGATTATTACAAAGGACTTCTAAAAAATCCTAAAGATGAATAATAATTTATCTCTCATTGGCTACAGAATGCCTGCAGAATGGGAGTTGCAAGAAAGTGTATGGATAGCTTGGCCATACAACAAAAGTGACTGGCCTGGTCTTTTTAAAAATATCCCAAAAATAGTTACACAAATAATAAGTGAATTATCAAGATCACAAAAAATAAATTTACTAATAAATAATTATAACGATAAAAAAAAAATTATAAATTTATTAAGTAAATTTCGTAATAACTTACAAAATATTATTTTTTACAAAATAACCACTAATCGAATTTGGTTAAGAGACTCTGGTCCAATATATATATTAAATGAAAGGACCAAAAAAAAGTTGATTGTAAATTTTAAATTTAATGCATGGAGTAAATACAAAGATTATAAGAAAGACAACAATATCAATAATAAATTATCAAAATTAACTAAAGTAAAAAAAATAGATCCCGTTGTTAAGATTAATAGTAAGTCAAAACAATTAGTATTGGAGGGAGGTGCTATAGATGTCAATGGTAAAGGATCAGTTCTTCTAACGAAGGAATGTCTTTTAAGCAAAGTACAAGAAAGAAATCCTGGGATTACCAAAAAATCATTAGAAAAAACATTAAGTAAATATTTAAATGTTAAAAATTTCATTTGGCTTAATAAGGGAATTAAAGGAGACGATACTCACGGACACATCGATGATATTTCAAGGTTTGTCTCTGAAGATACAATTATGACTGCAGTCGAAAAAAATAGAAATGAAAAAAATTATAAAAATTTAAAAGAAAATTTAAATATTTTAAAAAACGCTAAAAATATAAATAAAAGAAAATTTAAAATAATTGAAGTACCAATGCCCAAGCCTATATATATTGAAAAAGTAAGAGTTCCTGCAAGTTATCTGAATTTTTATATTGCTAATAAAATAGTACTATTACCAATCTTTAAAGACAAAAATGATAAAAAAGTAATTTTAATTTTTAAAAAATTTTTTAAAAATAAAAAAATTGTACCAATTGATTGCACTAAACTCATTTGGGGTTTTGGAGCTATTCATTGTATGACACAACCAGAGCCCAAAATCTAGACTATACTGGCTTTAAAGTACCAAGAAGAATTCTGAATGGGATTAACATTACAAGAGCAACTAATATCTTAACTGCTAAATCTCCTAAAGATAAGGTAACCCAAGGAATACCTGTTGCATAAAAAGATATTGAAAAAAACAAAAATGTATCGATTGTAGATCCAATTAAGGATGATGTTAAAGGAGCAATGAACCACTCCCTTTTTCTTAATTTATCAAATATTTTGACATCTAATAATTGAGCGACTAAAAAGGCTGTTCCAGATCCAATTGCAATTCTTACTGAAATTAAATCTGCAAAATTTGTAGAGAATATAAGAGTAAAACTAATTCCTATTGCAAAACCAATATAAACAATTTTTCTTGCAACTAATTTTCCATAAGATCTGTTTGCTAAGTCAGTTATTAAAAAAGCTATTGGGTAACTAAATGCTCCATATGTTAATATCTCCTCTAATCCATAGTATTTAATTGGGAATTGGACTAAATAATTTGATGATAAAACAACTACTCCCATTAAAAATGAGAGAAACAAGAATAATTTATTCATTATGCAGATTTAGCCAAAGGTTTTTTCTTAAATGGGGATTTAATTAGAATACCTTTTTTTAATTTTTTAAGTCTTGGAGATAAGTTTTTATTTTTCACAGTTTTTAAATATTCGTCAAAACTACCTTTCTTATCCACTGATCTAACTCCAGCATTACTAACTGTTAATTTTAAGCTTCTTTTCATTAGTTCACTAGTAAACTTTACTTTCTTAAGATTGGGCAAAAATCTTCTCTTGGTCTTGTTGTTAGCGTGACTAACGTTATGACCTTTCAAAGGAATTTTTCCAGTAAGTTCACATTTTTTTGACATAATAACAAAGCCTATATAAGGTTAGATATTGGTGGCGTCAAGTTTAATAGAATTAAGAAAGAGTTTTATTTCCTATAATTTCGCTAAAATTCTTAACGCCATCTCTAGTCAATAATTCTTGTAGGTCTTTTTTAATAATACTGGCTATATTTGGACCTTGAAACACCATTCCTGTATATAGTTGAATATAGTCTGCACCTAATAAAAACTTTTCGTAAGCTGATTGTCCAGAGTCTACTCCTCCTACCCCAATAATCTTAATTTTACCTTTTAATAGATTGTAAAACTTGTTTATTAATAAATTTGATTTTTTCTCAATAGGCTTTCCAGACAATCCTCCTTTTTGATATCTTTGAATATTTTTTAAAATATCTCTCGATGAATCTGATGTGTTTGAAATAATTATTCCACTTATATCATTTTCTAAAAGAATTTCAGAAATTAGATTTATCTGATTTTCATCTATATCAGGTGAAATTTTTACTACTATTGGAATATTCGAATCTAAACTTTTTTTCTTTTCTGAAACAGATTTAAGTAAATCCTGTAATTTTCTTTCATCATGAAAATTTCTTAAGTTCTCAGTATTTGGTGAAGAGATATTAATAGTAATATAATCTGCAACTTCGTGGAATTTTTCAATTCCTATTAAATAATCATTTATTCGATTATCAGAATCTTTATTGGGACCAACGTTAATTCCTAACACTCCCAGTTTATTATTTGATTTAATCCTATTTAATACCACATCTGAACCATGATTGTTAAAGCCCAATCTATTTATAAGTGCTTGGTCTTCTACTAATCTAAAAACTCTAGGTTTACTATTCCCATATTGTTTTAAAGGTGTAATTGTACCAACTTCTACCAATCCAAATCCCAACTTAAATAAAGGGTTGTAGACTTCAGCATTCTTATCAAAACCTGCCGCTATCCCGATGGGATTGTTTAATTCTTTGTTAAAAATCTTTGTCTTAAAAATAGGATCATTTTTATGGTCATCAAAGATATTGGAAACTAGGTTGAGTTTGAGTGACTGTATTGCTAAAAAGTGAGCTCGTTCAGGATCTATTTTAAATATTAAAGATCTTAAATTTGAAAACATTATTTTAATTTATCCGTTATAAGCTCTTTAGTTTCGTTTACACCAAAAAAACTTATAAAAAAACCCATTCTTGGACCATTTTCATCACCAAAAACAACCTCATAAATTAACTTAAACCAGTCTCTTAGTTTATCAGCATATCCATTTTCTTTACCAGTTGAATAAATTAAAGTTTGGATTTCTTCAGGTGACATTCCATCATTACATGTTTCTAAAGTTTTAATTAAAGCTAGAAGAGCTTTTTTTTCACTTTCACTTGGTTTTTTATATTTTTTTTGTGACTTGATTACGTCATTAAAATACTTAATTGCATATCCAACTAATCCATCAAAGATTGGAGATTTTTTTTCTTGGATATTTGGTTTATATTTTTTAACAAATTTCCAAAGTAAATCCTTGCTATCTGCATTACTTGTTTCAACCAAGTTAAGCAACATGGAAAAAGTCATAATCATTTCTTCAGTTGGGATTTTGCCTTCATGAACATGCCAGACTGGATTCATTATCAGTTGCTGATCTGTTTGTTTTTTAGATTTTTCAATATTATCTAAATATTCATCTACAGCCTTTGGAACAATTTCCTTATATAGTTTTTTTGCCCTTTTCGGGTTTTGATACATATATAAAGATAAACTTTCAGGAGATGCATACTTCAACCATTGATCAATAGTAATTCCATTTCCCTTCGATTTAGAAATCTTTTCACCTTTTTCATCTAAAAATAACTCATATGCAAAGCTTGAGGGATTCTTTTTACCAAGTAAGTTGATAATTTTTGTAGATAATATTGCACTTTCAATTAAATCTTTACCATACATTTCAAAGTCAATATCAAGAGCATACCACCTCATTGCCCAGTCAACCTTCCATTGAAGTTTACAGTTTCCATCAAGAATACTTTTTTCAAGTTTTTTACCTTTGTTGTCGAAAATTATTTGAGATTTTTCTTTATTAATTTCTGCAACTGGTATTTCAAGTACATGACCAGTGTCAGAACATATAGGTAAAAATGGACAGTAAGTTTTTTGACGTTCTTTACCTAAGGTTGGGAGTATAATATTCATTATACCATCATAATTATCTAAAATTATTTTTAGTGTTGAGTTAAAGTATCCAGTTTTGTACAAATCCGTTGAACTTTTAAAGCTATATTTAAAGTTAAAACTATTTAAAAAATCCTTTAACATTTCATTATTATGTTCACCAAAACTGTTAAATTTCCCAAATGGGTCTGGAACCTCAGTTAATGGTTTGTGAAGATTTTCGTTTAACAAATTTTGGTTAGGGATATTTTCTGGAACTTTTCTTAGACCATCCATATCATCTGAAAAAGTTATAATTTCAGTAGGAAAATCAGTTAATTGCTTTAAAGCATTTACCATCATAGAGGTTCTTACAACTTCTCCAAAAGTACCTATATGAGGTAATCCGCTTGGACCGTATCCAGTTTGTAATGTTATTTTTCCTTTTTTTTCAATGAACAATTTTCTTTCTCTCAACATTTTTTTGGCTTCTACAAAAGGCCATGCACTGGTTTTGTCTAAAACTTCTTTTTTAATCATGAATTGTTCTTCTAAAATCTCAAATTAGTGATTTTATTAATTCTTATAGAGTTGAAATTTATTTACCATAAAATAATGTTCTTTCAAAATGTCTAATTATAAAACGGTATTTTTTACACTTGGAATTTTGCAAATAATCTTAGGGATGTCTATGTTTGTCCCTATAATTGTACAATTTATTTATGCAGAAATCGACTCATCTTTTTTTGGAGCGTCAATTGTAACAATAGTTTTTGGAGCACTTTTTTTTTTAACTAATATTGATCATGATAGAAAAGTTAATCTACAACAAGCCTTTTTGTTAACAGCTTTATCTTGGTTGAGTGTTGCAGTTTTTGGATCTTTACCTTTCATTTTTTCTTCTATGGAAATGTCAATTACAGATGCCTTTTTCGAGAGTATGTCAGGAATTACTACCACAGGCTCAACTATCATTTCTAATTTGGAAAATGCCCCTAAAGGTATACTTTTATGGAGAGCTATTTTACAATGGTTAGGAGGTATAGGTATAATTGTAATGGCTATAACTCTTATGCCGATAATGAATGTTGGAGGAATGCAATTATTTAAAATTTCCAGCAACGACTCATCAGAAAAAATACTTCCAAAGTCTAAAGAAATAGCATTAAGATTAATATATATTTACTCAGCTTTAACTGCAGTTTGTGCTGTTAGTTATTGGATTTTTGGAATGGGAAAATTTGACAGCTTAACTCATTCAATGACAACAATTGCAACAGGTGGGTTCTCAAACTATAACCAGTCTATAGGTTATTTTAATAGCGTTTATATTGAGATTTCCTCAATGGTGTTTATAATTTTAGGAAGTATTCCTTTTATTGCTTACATTAAATTTTTAAGTGGAAATAAAAAAATATTTTTAAATGATGTTCAAATAAAATCATTTTTAAAAATTATAATTTTATCAGTAATTATATTATGTTTTTATTTGTTTTTAACTAGTAATGAAAACTTTTCGTTTAGATCTGTATTTTTTAATTCTATTTCTATTTTAACTGGAACTGGTTATGTAAATGCTGAGTTTGATAACTGGGGAAGTTTTCCAATAACTATTTTTCTTGCATTAATGTTCATTGGAGGATGTGCAGGATCAACCACATGTGGAATTAAAATTTTTAGAATTCAAATTCTTTATCTTTTTATATTAAATCAACTTAAAAAAATTATTTATCCAAAAGGAGTTTTTTTAATAAAATATGATCAAAATTTGATAGATGAAAAATTTATTGCATCTATTATATCTTTCATATTCTTTTATTTTGTAATTTTTTTTATTTTAGCTGCTTTATTATCCTTAACTGGCCTTGATTTCATTACTGCAATATCTGGAGCCGCGACATCTATCTCAAATGTTGGCCCAGGTTTAGGGCCTATAATTGGACCCAATGGAGATTTTTCATCATTGCCAGATATATCAAAATGGGTTTTGTCTCTTGGGATGATTTTAGGTAGACTTGAGTTATTCGCAATACTAGTATTATTTCTACCATCGTTTTGGAAAAACTAAATGCTTGAGGTAAAAAAACAAACACTATCTGAAACTTTTTCTGTTTATTACGACAAAAGAATGCTCAGAATTCTTTTGTTAGGAGCCATCTCAGGTTTTCCTTGGGTCTTGATTGCAAGCAGTTTAAGTCTTTGGTTAAAAGAAGAGGGTCTAAGCAGATCTACAATTGGTTGGGCAGGATTAATCTTCGGTGTATACGCCTTTAACTACTTGTGGGCTCCAATTATCGATAGAGTCCAAATACCTTACTTAACAAAAAAGTTAGGTCATAGACGGGGATGGATAGTCTTAATGCAAATCATAATTTTACTATGCCTAGTAATTTGGAGCGCAATAAATCCATCAGATAATTTAGCTCTATTGATAAGTGTAGGATTAATTATAGCTATAGCCTCAGCTACACAAGACATAACTGTAGATGCATTAAGAATTGAACAAATAAGTGAAAATGAAGGAAAATCAATGGCGGCAGGTGCAGCAATGGCTGTTGTAGGTTGGTGGACAGGTTATAAATTGGGAGGTGTTGTTGCATTGTTTACAGCTGAATTTTTTGAAAACTTAGGCGTATCTAACTATTGGCAAACTACTTTTTTAATTTTGGGAATTTTAATTATTTTAATGAACATAGGTTTAATGTTTGTTCATGAACCTATTCAAACAGATAGACAGGCTAAACAGAAAGAAACAGACCAACTAATTGAAAAAAAACTTGGATCGAGTAATTTTGTAACAAACTTTATTGCCTATGTCACAGGAACTATTGGAGGACCCATTATTAGTTTTTTTAAAAAAAATGGCTTTGCTATCGCAGCAGGACTATTAGCATTTGTTTTTTTTATTTAAAATTGGTGAAGCTTTTATGGGAAGGATGTCCATTGTTTTTTATAAAGAAATCGGATTTTCAAAAGGACAAATTGCAATTTACTCAAAAGGACTTGGTTGGATTACTACTGTAATATTTACACTATTAGGTGGTTTAATGGCTATGAGAGCTGGAACGATAAAAACAATGTTTTTTTGCAGGAGGGCTAATGGCTATAACAAATCTTTTATTTGCAGTTTTGGCTTGGACAGGAAAATCTGAAATTTTATTTGCAATCGCTGTAATTGCTGACGATATTACTGCAGCATTTGCTACAGTGGCTTTTGTTGCATTTATTTCTTTATTGGTAGATAGAACCTACACAGCAACTCAATATGCATTACTTGCTTCAATAGGTACTGCTGGAAGAACTACTTTAGCATCATCTTCAGGTGCACTAGTAGATTGGCTAAATGGAGATTGGGGAACATTCTTCGTTTTAACTACAATTATGGTCATCCCTTCTTTGTTATGTTTATGGCTTATAAAAAATAAAATCAAAATTGGTGAAAAATAATTTTTACTTTAAAGGGAATTTTTCAAATATTTACAGAGAACCTAGCACGTCCTCTGAGGTAACTTCTCAAATAATATACGGTGAAAAATTTAAAATTTTTTCTAAAAATAAAAATTGGATAAAGATTAAATCTACATATGACAATTATGTTGGATATATTAAAAATAAACAATATATCAAAAATTATAATCCAAAATATAAAGTAAATACATTGAAAGCAAAAATTTATATAAAACCTAATTCTGTCTCAAACAGCTACCTCCCCCTAGGATCTAAATTAAGTGTAGAAAGAGAAAATAAGTTTTATATAAAAATTGACAAGAATAAGTGGATTAAAAAAAAAGATATTAAAGAAATTAATCACAAAGAAAAAAATTTTGTAAAATTTTTTACAAAATTTCTTAAGGTAAATTATAAATGGGGTGGTAAGACTTATAAAGGTATTGATTGTTCAGCTTTATTACAAATTTTTTTTTATTATAATAACTTATTTTATCCAAGAGATACTAAAGATCAAATAAAATATTCGGTGAAAAAAATATCAAAAAAATTTAAAAGGGGAGATATTATATTTTGGAAAGGTCATGTTGCTATTTGTGTAAACTCTAAACAATTGATTCACGCTTATGGTCCAAAAAAAAAAGTACTTATCATGCCAATAAAGGAAACAATTAAAAGAATACTTGATACAGCAAGTCTTGAAGTGAGAAAAATCTCTAAAATAAAATTTTAACTTCTACCAAAGTCAGGTTTGTTTATATCTTGTTTTAACTTAATAATTTTAGAACGAACTCTTTTAGTTTGAATTAATTTTTTTAATATTGATTTATTGTTTTTTAAATTTATATCTTTTTTAAAGGATATTAGATTTTTGATAAATAAATCAATAGCTTTTGAAATATTATTACTATTGTTAAAAAAAATATCTCTCCACATAATTTCATTTGAAGCTGCTATACGTGAAAAGTCTCTAAGTCCTCCAGCACTAAACTTGATCAAATCGTAATTTTGTTTTTTTTCAAAATCTTGTGCTGATTTTACCAAATTATAGGCAATTAAATGGGGTAGATGACTTGTTATGGAAAAAATTCTATCATGTTTTTCAGGTGTCATAACGATAACTTTTGAACCCATTTTTTTCCAAAAATTATTTAAAATGTTCAAATATTTTTTTTTTGTATTTTTTTCTTTTATTAAAATACACCATCGATCTTTAAACATATTTTCCTTACCATGCTCTGGGCCACTAACTTCAGAGCCTGCAATAGGATGACTTTGAGTCCAAGATATATTTTTTTTCAAAAATTTTTTTATAAGCCTCGAGGTCTCTACTTTAGATGATCCGATGTCTGTAATTAATGTTTTGGGAGTAATAAAATTATTTATCTTTAGGATTAGATTTTTGTATTCACTCATTGGAGTGCAAAAAATAATTATATCATAATTAATTGCTCCTTTGTCTAGATTGTCAATAACAATACCTGGAAGCCTTAATTTCTTAATTTTTGAAACATTTGATTTTGATTTTTCATAAATGAATATTTTTTTAACAATTTTTTTTTTGTGAATTCTTCTCAATAAAGAGGATCCTAATAAACCACATCCAATAATTAAAATATTATTCATTTAATTTAATATTCTTTTTACAGTATTGATAAATTTTAAATTTTCTTCCTTAGACCCTATGGTTAATCTTAATTTATTTTTAATACCATAGCCATCCTCTGTTGATCTTAAGATGACACCTTTTTGTTTCAATTTTTCATATAAATATTTTGCTGAAATTTTACAATTATCAAAATTTAAAAATAGAAAATTTGCTGAAATTTTATTTGAAGAAATATTGTAAACCTCAAGAAATTTTTTTAACTTTTTAGCATAAAGTAAATTGTGCTTAACAGATCTACTCATAAATTTTGTATCTCTTAACGAAGCAATAGCTGCAAGTTGTGCTACACCATTTACATTGAAAGGTGGTTTAATCACATTTAAAGCATCAATTATTTTTTTTGATCCATATCCCCAACCTACTCTTAAGGAAGCTAATCCAAACATTTTTGAAAATGTTCTTAATATAAAAACATTATCTTTATTTCTAAATAAATCTAAACCTGAAGTATAATCATTATTTTTCATATATTCTGAGTACGCATCATCAACCACAAGTAAAATATTTTTGTTCATTTTATTCCTTAGTTCTAATATTTCTTTTTTAGTCAAATAAGTTGCAGTTGGATTATTCGGGTTAGCAATAAATACTATTTTAGTTTTTCTCGTGATTTTTTTTAAAACCTCTCTTATTGACACTTTAAAATTTACCTCTTTTGCAAATAAAACTTTGGCACCAACAATTTTTGAATAAATCCTATACATCAAAAAACTATATTCTGGAACTATTACCTCATCTTTTGGATTCAAATATAATTGACACAACATTTGAATTACCTCATCAGAACCTGCACCACAAATAATTTTATTTAAATCACACTTATATTTTTTAGAAATTGCTTTTTTCAGATCTTGTGACTTTCCATCAGGATATTTATCCAAAATCATTTTTTTATTTGATATCAATTTCTTTGCCATTGGGCTGATCCCAAGAGCAGATTCGTTAGCTGAAAGTTTTATTACTTTTTTAAGCTTTTTAACCTTTGACTTGCCAGGTTTATAAGCTTCAATCTTAAATTTTTTAAATTTTGGAGTAACCATTTTTTTAATTTTATGAGCTCTTTATAGATAAAATTACAAATTTTTATAGTGAATAAGACAATTTTTAAAAAAATTGACATAATAAATAAGTTCTAGTACAAAAATTATGCGCTGATTTAACTGAATTGCGAGCGCTTAAAAAAAACCGCTAAAATAGTTTTTTTTCTCACAATTCAAATATTAGCTTTGTTATGAATGCTGAGAATAATATTAAAACCTTGATAGTAAAAAAACCATTAAAGTTAGATTGTGGAAAAACTATTAATGAATTCCCAATTGCATATGAAACTTATGGTACATTAAATAAAAATAAAGATAATGCTATTTTGGTTTTTCATGCATTAACAGGAGATCAATTTGTCACTGGCCAAAATCCAATAACAAAGAAAGATGGTTGGTGGTCTTATGCAGTTGGTCCTGATAAGGCAATTGATACCAAAAAATATTTTGTAATTTGTGCAAATGTAATGGGTGGATGTATGGGCTCATTTGGGCCAAGCCATGAAGACCCTAGTACTGGGACTGCTTTTGGTACAAATTTTCCAGTTATAACTATAAACGATATGGTAAATGCGCAATATAATTTGCTTGACCATTTTGGTATAGACAAACTTTTTTCAATCGCAGGTGGCTCAATGGGCGGTATGCAAGTACTACAGTTTATAAGTAATTTTCCTGATAAAGCTAAAACTGTTATCCCGATTGCTTGTACGTCTAGTCACTCAGCGCAAAATATTGCATTTAATGAATTAGGAAGACAGGCTATAGCGGCTGATAGTAATTGGAAAGGTGGGGATTATTCTTATGAAGATACAATCCCAAATAAAGGTTTGGCTGTTGCAAGAATGGCTGCACATATAACTTATCTTTCAAAAAAAGGTCTCCAAGAAAAATTTGGAAGAAAACTTCAAGAACGAGAAGATTTGAAATTCGGTTTTGATGCAGATTTTCAGATAGAAAGTTATTTAAGATATCAAGGTTCTGTATTTGTCGACAGATTCGATGCGAATAGCTATCTTTATATTACAAGAGCAATGGATTATTTTGACTTAGCAAAACAATACAAGGGTAATTTATCTGATGCTTTTAGAGCTACAAGAGCAAAGTTTTTTGTAATATCATTTACATCTGACTGGCTTTATCCAACTCAAGAAAACAAAGACATTGTAATTGCCTTAAATTCTATTGGTGCAGATGTAGGTTTTGTTGAGATAGAGTCTGACAAAGGTCACGACTCCTTTTTATTAGATGTACCAGACTTTTTAAGTGCGCTTAAAAACTTTTTAGATAAATCTTATACAGAAAATTAATTATGAAAAATGAGTTTCAAGTAATATCTGAATTAATTGAAAAAGATAAAAAAGTGTTAGATGTAGGTTGTGGAGATGGAATTTTAATGCAGTTTTTAAAAAATAATAAAAATACTAATATTAGAGGACTGGAGATTTCAAAAAGTAAAGTACAAGAGTGTATTGCAAAAGGATTGACTGTCATTGAAGGAAATGCAGAAAAAGATCTAAAACAATTTCCAGACAAATCTTTCGAATATGTTGTTCTCAGTCAAACTCTTCAAGCTTTCTTAAATCCCGAGCTAGTTATGAACGAACTTTTAAGAGTTGGAAAAAAAGCAATTGTAACTATTCCAAACTTTGGTTATTGGAGAGTCAGACTTCATTTGCTCATAAAAGGGACAATGCCAATTACTAAGACATTACCAGATGAGTGGTACAATACTCCCAATATTCATATGTGTTCAATAAAGGATTTTTTTTACTTTGCAAAATCAAGAAACATCAAAATCTTTAAATCATTGGCTATAAACAATCAGAATGTTTCAATAATAAATGATAGCAATTTAACAATTAAAAATTTCTTTGCAGATCTAGGAATATTTTTATTAGAGAAATAAAATGAAAGTAGAAATAATTTCATGTCTCCAAGATAATTATAGTTATTTAATTATAGATGAAACTAACAATTTAGCATGTATTGTTGACCCAAGCGAGGCCAGTCCAGTAATTGATTATCTAAAAAATAAAAATATTAATCTAAAATATATTTTAAATACTCATCATCATTTTGATCATATTGGAGGTAATAAGGAATTAAAAAAAAAATATAATAGTATTGTTGTTGGCTTTAAACATGATTCAGAAAGAATTCCAGAAATTGATATTTGTCTTGAAGACAATGAAATATGGAAAAGTGATAATTTTGTAGCTAAAATAATTCATGTTCCAGGACATACTAAGGGCCATATTTGTTTTCATTTTTATAAAGATAAATTACTATTTAGTGGAGATACTCTTTTTTCCCTTGGCTGTGGGAGAATTTTTGAAGGTACCTACGAACAAATGTTTAGTTCTTTAAATAAGATTAAAACTATGCCTCTTGATACTCAAATTTATTGTGGTCACGAATATACTCTTAACAATTCGAAATTTTGTATCAAGCATGACTCTGAAAATTTGAATCTAAAAAAAAAAATACAAAATATTCACATAAAGTTAAAAAAAAGCTTGCCCACAATTCCATCTACTCTTAAAGATGAATTGGATTGCAATATTTTTCTAAGAGCAAAAGACGTTAAAACCTTTTCAAAACTACGAGATTTAAAGGATAATTTCTAGTTAATTCGGCTTGACTAAAACTTAGCTACAACTATATTGCGGATACTTAAATAAATATTCATACTATGTCTTATGCAGTTATAAAAACAGGTGGAAAACAATACAAAGTTAAGTCTGGAGAAATTCTTAAGGTAGAAAAGCTACCTGATTCAAAACCTGAAATAAAAATTGAATTTAATGAAATCCTTGCATATGGGGATGATAAATCTATTGAGGTCGGAGCTCCTCATGTAAGTGGTGCAAAAGTCGAAGCTGATCTGATTAAAAACAGTAAAAATAGAACAATACTAATTTTTAAAAAAAGAAGAAGACACAATTCAAGAAGAAAAAATGGTCATCGACAAGAGTATTCTATGATAAGAATAAATAAAATTTTTTCAAAAGATGGTAAAGTTTTATCTGAAGCTGAAAAAGTTTCTAAAAAGCCAAAAAAAGAAGAAATTAAAGAAGCGGTAAGTAAATAAAACAAGGTAAATTATGGCAACAAAAAAAGCAGGTGGATCATCAAGAAACGGACGAGATAGTGCCGGACGAAGATTGGGTGTTAAAAAATATGGTGGTGAAACAGTCGTACCTGGTAATATAATTGTAAGACAAAGAGGAACTAAAATTTTTCCTGGTGAGAATGTAGGTATGGGTAAAGATCATTCTATTTTTTCAGTAGTTAAAGGCAAAGTTGTATTCAAAAAATCAAAAGCAGATAGAACTTTCGTTTCAGTAAAACCCAATTAATAGTACAACCAAAATAGATGTTGTATTATGAAATTTCTAGATCAAGTCAAAATTTATATTAAAGCTGGTAATGGTGGAGATGGATCCCCAAGTTTCAGAAGAGAGAAATATGTTGAATTTGGAGGTCCAGATGGTGGAGACGGTGGTAAAGGCGGATCAATAGTTTTAAAGTCAGAAGAAAATTTAAATACCTTAATTGATTATCGATATCAACAGCATCATAAAGCAGAAAGAGGTGAAAATGGTGCAGGGCAAAATAGGACTGGAAAAAATGGTGATGATTTAGTTCTAAAAGTTCCTCTCGGTACGCAAGTTTTTGAAGAAGACAATAAGACATTGCTTTTTGATTTTAGTAAAAAAGGAGAGGAATTTATTGCAGCAAATGGTGGTAAAGGCGGTCTTGGAAATACCAGATTTAAAAGTTCAACGAATAGAGCTCCAAGAAAATTTACTAAAGGAATTGTTGGAGAAGAATTTACAATATGGCTACAACTAAAAACAATCGCAGACATCGGTATAATTGGTTTACCGAATGCAGGTAAATCAAGCTTGCTAGCTGCACTTACAAATGCAAATCCAAAAATAGCTAATTACAGATTTACTACATTAAATCCTAATCTTGGTGTTGCTACTTATGATGACAAAGAAATTACAATTGCGGATATACCTGGATTAGTGGAAGGTGCACATGAGGGTGTAGGTCTTGGGATTCAATTTTTAAAACACATTGAAAGATGTAAATCACTTTTACATTTAATTGACATTACAAATATTGATATCAATGAGTCTTACGATCAGGTCAAAAATGAGTTAAAAAGCTACAGCTCTAAATTACTAGATAAAAAAGAGCTTATAGTGTTAAATAAAATTGATTTAGTTGATGAAGATACTGCAAAAGAAGTGATTGATCATTTTTCCAAAAATAAAAAATGTGAGATATTGACTATGACAACTTTAAAAAAAAGCTCTATATCTAAAATTAAGGCTAAACTTTTATCTTATGTATCTTAAAAATTCTAAAATAATTGTTGTGAAAATTGGTTCATCACTTCTTGTAGATGAAAATAAAAAAATTAGAAAAAAATGGCTATCAAGTTTTGCAAAAGATATCAAAAAATTAAGGGACAGAAATCAAAAAGTTGTAATTGTGAGTTCAGGTGCAATAGCTCTTGGTTGTAAAAAAATGAATTATAATAAAAAAAATATTAAATTAGATCAAAGTCAAGCTATTGCATCTATAGGTCAAATTGAATTAATGAATTTATTTTCACAAACATTTGCTAAATTTAAACTTAACATTTCTCAAATACTTCTTACTCTTGAAGATACAGAAGAAAGAAGAAGATCTTTAAACGCCAAAAGGACTTTTGAAAATTTGTTTGACTTAGGATTTATCCCAATAGTAAATGAAAATGACACTATAGCTACAACAGAAATAAAGTATGGAGATAACGATAGGTTGGCATCTCGAGTTACACAAATTACCAACGCAGATACCTTAATTCTTCTTTCTGATGTTGATGGACTTTACACAAAAAACCCCAAAATTTTTAAAGACGCAAAATTACTTAAGATAGTTAAAGATTTAAAAAAAGATTTAAGCAATGTAAATATTAGAGGTATGAATGTATTTGGTAGTGGAGGTATGCAAACTAAGATTGAGGCTGCAAAAATTTGTCAACTAGCAGGTAGCAGTATGGTCATTGCAAATGGGCTACATAATAACCCAATCACAAAAATAATTGAGAAAAATGAGTGCACCTGGTTTAGTCCTAAGGTCTCAAAACTTGACGCAAGAAAAAAATGGATAATAAGCTCGATAGCTCCAAAAGGAGAAATTACTATTGATGATGGAGCAAAAAAAGCGCTACGATCAGGCAAAAGTTTACTAGCTGCTGGAATAAAAAAAATTTCAGGAAAATTTAATAAAGGGGATCATATAAAAATTTTGGATAAGAAGAATGTTGAATGTGCAAGAGGATTAAGTTCATTCACTTCTGATGAGATAATTAAAATTATGGGTCATCATTCAAATCAAATTGAAAAATTGTTAGGTTATGTTTCTAAATCTGAAGTAATTCATAAAGATGATATGGTGGAAGTTTAAATGATCAAATATATGAATTTAGTTGGAAGAAAAGCAAGAAAAGCTTTTGAACAGAAAATTGATACAAAAATTAAAAATAAAGTATTAAATAAATACGCAGAATTATTAGGTAATAAAAAAAAATTAATACTTAAGCAAAACTTAAAAGATGCAAATTACGCCAGAAAAATAGGTATTAAAAATAATTTAATTAGTAGACTTTTAATAAATGAAACTAAATTAAAAAATATTCAAAATTCAATTATTAAAATTGCAAAATTAAAAGATCCAGTTGGTAATACTTTAGAAAAATGGAAAAGGCCTAATGGTTTGAATATTAGTAAAATATCAATACCTATAGGAGTAATTGGAGTTATTTATGAGAGTAGGCCAAACGTTACCTCGGATGTAGCTAGTCTATGCTTTAAATCTGGAAATCCAGTAATTTTGAAAGGTGGTTCAGAAGCAATAAATACTAATAGAATTTTAGCAAAGATTTTTCGAAAAGCACTTAAAGTTAATAAAGTTGACGAAAACTTTATTCAATTCATTGATACAAAACAGAGAAGAGTAGTGGATATTATGCTATCAGGTATGAAAAAATATATTGATGTAATAATTCCGCGAGGTGGAAAAAATTTAGTAAAAAGAGTTCAAGATTTATCTAGTGTACCCATTATTGGGCACCTTGAAGGACTTTGTCACACATATGTTGATAAAGATGCAAGTTTAACTATGGCAAAAAAAGTTGTTTATAATGCAAAATTAAGAAATACAAGTATTTGCGGTGCCACAGAAACTATTCTGATTCATAAAAAAGTTGCAAATGGCTTCTGTAACCCAATTTTGAACGAGCTACAAAATAAAAATTGCAAAATATATGGAGATAGATTTTTAAAAAAGTATTACAGAGGGAAAATATTGCCAGCTAAAGAAAAAAATTGGTCTACAGAATATTTAGCACCTGCAGTATCAGTAAAAATTGTAAATAATCTTGAAGAAAGTATTGATCACATAAACAAATATGGAACAATGCATACTGATTGTATAATTACAAATAATAAAAAAACAGCCAAAAACTTTTTAAGAAATATTAAAAGCTCAATTGCTATGCATAATACATCAACTCAATTTGCTGATGGTGGAGAATTTGGATTTGGTGGAGAAGTAGGAATTTCTACAAATATATTACCTCCAAGAGGACCTGTAGGATTAAATCAATTAGTTTCTTATAAATATGAAATTACGAGTAAAGGAAAAACAAGAAAATAAATTGAATACTAAAAAAATCAAAATCGGGGTTCTGGGAGGTTCTTTTGATCCTGCACATAAAGGACACTTAGCAATATCTAAAGAAGCAAAAAAGAGATTTCAACTTCAGAATATAATCTGGGCTATAACAAAAAAAAATCCCTTTAAAGCTGAAAGTGAAACAACGGTTTTAAAAAGAATTAAAGGATGTAGACGTATTATTGGCTCAAATTCATTTATAAAAGTGAAATTTTATGAAAACTTAATTAAATCAAACAAAACCATTGATCTCATCAACCACTTAAAAAAAAATAAAAATATTGAAATCTATTTTTTAATGGGTGCAGATAATTTAATCAGCTTCCACAAGTGGTATAAATCGAAATTAATTTCGCAAAAATGCAACATTTTAGTATTTGATCGTCATGGATATAAAAAAAATTCATTAAAATCAAAGACATTTAAGCAGCTTGATAAAGATGTACTTAAATTTATTGAATTTAAAAAGGTCAACATTTCATCTTCTCAATTAAGAAAAATTTGATAGTCTAAAGCTAATTAATGGATAAAATTTCAGATCTTAAAAAGATTGTCATCAACACTCTCGATCTTAATAAAGCACAGGACATAATAACAATTGATTTAAAAGATAAGAGTTCAATGGCCGATTATATGATTATTGCCAGCGGCACCTCTTCAAGACATATTCAGTCATTATCAGAACAAGTTTTAGAAAAACTAAAAAAAAATGGAGTTCCAGACTCTAAGATTGAAGGAAAACAAAGTAATGAATGGAAATTAGTTGATGGTATAGATTTAATTGTTCATATTTTTCATCCTGAAAAAAGAAAATTTTATGAGCTTGAGAAAATTTGGTCAGAATTTATTCCAAAAGAAAAAGTTATGATATGAAATTATTTAAAACATATTTAATAATTTTTTTATCGGTTTTTTTTTTTAATAGCAGCGTGAATACAGCTGAGACTGATATTTATAAAAAAATTGATCTTTTTGGTGAAGTCCTAGAAAAAATAAATAAAGAGTACGTAGATGAGATAAATCAGTCTGAAAGCATGGACTCGGCTATCAATGGTCTCCTTCAATCTCTTGATCCTTACTCCGCATATATGTCACCAAAAATTCTTGAGCAGATGCAAACAGAGACAAGTGGTGAATTTGGAGGTCTAGGTATTGAAGTAAGTATGGAGGCTGGCGTAGTTAAGGTAATATCACCTATAGACGATACACCCGCTTCAAAGGCAGGACTAAAAGCTGGTGACTACATTGTAAAAATAAATAATATTCAAGTACAAGGTAAGTCTTTAGCGGAAGCTGTAGATTTGATGAGGGGGCCGGTTGGTTCTGGAATAGAACTAACGGTGAGGCGAAGAGGAGAAAAAAAAGCACTAACATTCAATATTGTAAGAGAAATAATAGAAATTAAATCAGTCAAATCTGAAATTTTAGAAAATAATATAGGATATATAAGACTTACATCATTTAATGAAAATAGTAGCGATCAAATTGAAAAACAGGTTAAAAAATTAAAAAAAAATGAAAGTGTAAATGCGTTTATTCTAGATCTAAGGAATAATCCAGGAGGACTATTATCTCAAGCTATAACAATCTCAGATTTTTTTTTAGATAACGGGGAGATAGTATCTACAAAAAGTAGAAAAAAATCAGAAAATAGAAAATGGTTTGCTAAAAAAGGAGATATTACAGATGGAAAAACATTGTTGGTATTGATTAATTACGGTTCAGCCTCTGCCTCTGAAATAGTGGCTGGTGCACTTAAGGACCATAAAAGAGCAATAATTGTTGGAGAAAACAGTTATGGAAAAGGATCTGTACAATCTATCATTCCACTTAAAAATAAAGGTGCTATACGATTAACTGTTGCAAAATATTATCTGCCATCTGGAAAGTCTATTTCTGAGGTAGGTGTTAGACCTGATATTGAAATCAATGAAGATGGGGATGATTTTAAGATAAAGAGTGACACAGACAATCAACTAAGTTACGCCATTAAGTTACTCAACGGATAACATGGATAAGAAATATAGTAGCTTACCACTAAGAAGTGGTGTGGGAATTGTAGTTTTAAATGAAGAAAATAAAGTATTCGTAGCTAAGAGAATTGATAATCCAAAAGATTTTTGGCAGATGCCTCAGGGAGGAGTTGACTCTGGTGAAGATTTTTTAAAGGCTGCTTATAGAGAGCTAGAAGAGGAAACTAGTATCAAAAGTGTCAAACTTATCAGAGAGTTAGATGGCACGATAACTTATGAACTTCCAGAACGTCTGTTAGGTATTATTTGGAAGGGTAAATATAGAGGGCAGAAACAAAAATGGTTTTTAATGAGATTTACTGGTGAGGATAAGGAAATTAATATTAACACACATCATCCAGAGTTTTTAGATTGGAAATGGATAGAGCTAGATCAATTAACTAATGTAGTAGTAGATTTTAAGTTGCATGTATACAAAGAGGTACAAAAAAAAGTGGAAAAATTAATCTAATTGATCGTTTTTAAAACTTCGATTTTCTGATCAATTATATACCTAGACTGATCACTTATTTCTTCCTTACCAGATTCTTCCTCAGCTTGTTTCAATAAATCTTGTTGTTTGGATTTATCCATATCAGCAATATTAAATATGGAGCTAGTTAGAATTGAAAGATTATTATTTTTAAATTCAACAATGCCATCTTCAATATAATAACTTTCATTACCTGATTTTGATAAAATTTTAATAATTCCAGGCTTTAAAAAAGAAATAATTGAAATATGATCTTTTAATATTCCCATTTCTCCTTCATAGGCAGGTACAACAACTTCAGAAACGTCATCTTTTACTAAAAAAGATTTTTCTGGATTTACAATTTCAATTTTAAATTCTTCGCTCATTAAGCAGCCGCTTCTTTTTCCATTTTCTTAGCTTTTTCAATTGCTTCTTCAATAGTACCAACCATATAAAATGCTGCTTCTGGTAAATGATCATATTCACCTTTACAAATAGCATCGAAACCTTTGATTGTTGATTCTAAATCAACTAATTTTCCAGGTGAACCAGTAAAAACTTCAGCTACAAAAAACGGTTGAGATAAAAATCTTTGAATTTTTCTGGCTCTAGCAACTACTAATTTATCCTCTTCAGATAATTCATCCATACCAAGAATTGCAATAATATCTTGAAGTGACTTATAAGATTGTAATATTTTTTGGACATCTCTTGCTACCTTGTAGTGTTCGTCTCCTACAACTCTTGGGTCCAAAATTCTGGATGTAGAATCTAATGGATCAACAGCTGGATAAATACCAATTTCAGCGATCTGTCTTGAAAGTACAGTCGTTGCATCCAAGTGCGCAAACGAAGTTGCTGGAGCTGGATCAGTTAAGTCGTCAGCTGGTACATAAATTGCTTGAACTGATGTAATTGAACCCTTGTTTGTTGTTGTAATTCTTTCCTGTAGATTTCCCATGTCTGTAGCTAATGTTGGTTGATACCCAACTGCAGACGGAATTCTTCCTAAAAGAGCAGAAACCTCTGAGCCTGCTTGAGTAAACCTAAAAATGTTATCAACAAAAAAAAGAACGTCTTGACCTTCTTGATCTCTGAAATACTCAGCTACCGTTAAACCTGTAAGCGCAACTCTTGCTCTTGCCCCTGGAGGCTCGTTCATCTGCCCGTAAACTAATGCAGCTTTAGATCCAGGACCATCTTTTTTTATTACTCCAGAGTCCATCATCTCATGGTAAAGGTCATTTCCTTCTCTAGTTCGTTCACCTACTCCTGCAAAAACTGAAAATCCTCCGTGAGCTTTTGCAACATTATTAATTAATTCCATAATTAAAACTGTTTTACCTACTCCAGCTCCACCAAATAATCCAATTTTTCCACCTTTTGCATAAGGTGCTAACAGGTCAATAACCTTTATACCAGTTACAAGAATTTCTGTTTCAGTTGACTGATCATTAAATTCAGGGGCTGCTCTGTGAATTGGCCAACTTTCTTTTGTTTTAACTTCGCCTCTTTCATCTATAGGCTCACCAATTACATTGATAATTCTTCCGAGAGTTTCAGGTCCAACAGGTACTTGAATTGGAGCATTAGTATTCATTACTTCATCACCTCTTTTTAATCCTTCAGTAGCATCCATTGCAATTGTTCTAACTGTTGTTTCACCTAAATGTTGAGCAACCTCTAAAACTAACCTGTTATCTCCATTTTTACATTCCAATGCTGTTAGAATTTCTGGAAGTTCTCCATCAAATTTTACGTCAACTACTGCTCCAATAACTTGTGTGATTATTCCTTTGCTCATAATTATAAACTTTCTGCTCCTGATATGATTTCTATTAGTTCTTTTGTAATTGCTGCCTGACGACTTCTATTATATTGAATAGTAAGTTTATCAACCATTTCACCTGCGTTACGTGTTGCATTGTCCATTGCACTCATCCTTGATCCTTGTTCGCTAGCTGAATTCTCTAACATTGCTTTAAATATTTGTGTTGAAATATTTTTTGGCAATAAATTACTTAAAATCTCATCTTCATCTGGTTCAAATTCATAACTTTCCTCTGAGGTATTATCTTCACTATCTTCACTATTTAAAGGGACTATCTGTTGGGCTTGAGGAATTTGAGTAATTACGTTTTTAAATTGATTATAAAAAATAGTGCATATATCAAATTCACTACTCTCAAATTTATCTATTACTATCTTGCCAACTTTGTCAGCATCAAAATAATTAGCATTTTTTGACTCCTTGAAAGAAATATTTTCAATAATTTTATCACCATATATTCTCTTTAACTGATCATTTCCTTTTGAGCCTACAGTTATGATTTTAAGTTCTTTTCCGTTGCTTAAAATTTTAGAGAAGTAACTTTTGGCTTTTTTAATTATATTAGAATTGAAACCTCCACATAATCCTCTATCTGATGTCATTACAACGCATAAATGAACTTTATCATTTCCTGTTCCTGATAAAAGTTTTGGAGCATTCTCTTTATCTGAAATTCCACTAGACAAATTTAAAATAACATTATTCATTTTTTCTGAATAAGGTCTTCCCTTTTCTGCACTTTCTTGAGCTTTTCTAAGTTTCGCTGCAGCAACCATCTTCATAGCTTTTGTAATTTTCTGTGTAGACTTTACACTCGCTATTCTTTTTTTTAAATCGTCTAAACTTGCCATTTATTATTATGATTTAAAGTTTTGTTTGAGTTGAGTAATTACTTCTATTAATAGTTTTTCTTTGTCTTCTTCAAGTTTTCCAGAACTTTGGATAGAGTCAATTATTTCAGGCTTATCAGATTTACATTTTTCAATTATTTTTGCTTCGAACCCTGCAATATCTTTCAAATCTATATCATCCAAATAACCTTTAACTCCACAAAAAACAGATACTACTTGTTCTGCGACTGTCAGTGGTGAATATTGTTTTTGTTTTAAAAGTTCTGTCAATTTTGAACCTCTATTAAGTAGTTGTTGCGTGGAAGCATCTAAATCTGATCCAAATTGAGCAAAAGCGGCCATTTCTCTGTACTGAGCTAACTCAAGTTTCATTGAGCCTGATACTTTTTTCATAGCTTTTGTTTGGGCTGAAGATCCAACCCTTGATACCGATAATCCAACGTTAATTGCTGGTCTAATACCTTGGTTAAAAAGCTCTGTTTCTAAAAATATTTGGCCATCTGTAATTGAAATCACATTCGTTGGAATAAATGCAGAAACATCACCTCCTTGTGTTTCAATTATTGGAAGTGCAGTTAATGATCCTCCACCATGTTCATCACTAAGTTTTGCAGCTCTTTCTAATAATCTACTGTGCAGATAAAATACATCTCCTGGGTAAGCTTCCCTTCCTGGAGGTCTTCTTAAAAGTAAAGACATTTGTCTATATGCAACAGCTTGTTTCGATAGATCATCATAAATAATTAAAGCGTGCATTCCATTATCCCTAAAATATTCACCCATCGCACAACCTGTATAAGGAGCTAAAAATTGTAATGGAGCTGAGTCTGATGCTGTAGCAGCAACAATTGTTGTGTATTCCATTGCTCCAGCCTCTTCTAAAGTTTTTTGAATTTGTCTTACGGTTGATCTTTTTTGACCTACTGCAACATAGATACAGTATAGTTTTTGTTTCTCATCACCCGACTCATTAATTTTTTTTTGATTTATAATTGCATCAACAGCAACTGCAGTTTTACCTGTCTGTCTATCTCCAATAATTAATTCTCTTTGCCCTCTTCCAATTGGTACTAAACTATCAATTGATTTTAATCCAGTTTGCATTGGTTCGCTAACCGATTGTCTAGGGATAATACCAGGGGCTTTAACTTCTACCCTTGTTTTTTTAACACTTTTATCGAGCGCTCCTTTTCCGTCAATTGGATTTCCAAGACCATCAACCACTCTACCCAAAAGTTCTTTTCCTACTGGTGTATCGACAATGTTTCCTGTTCTTTTAACAACATCACCTTCTTTAATGTTTCTATCATCACCAAAAATTACAACACCAACATTTTCACTTTCCAAGTTAAGAGCCATACCTTTTGAGCCATCAGCAAACTCAACCATCTCGCCTGCCTGAACATTATCTAAGCCATAAATTCTTGCAATACCATCTCCAACGGATAATACTTGGCCAACTTCAGTAACCTCAGTTTTTTCACCAAAATTTTTAATTTGTTCTTTTAATATTTTTGTAACTTCTGAAGGATTGATTTCCATTTATGCCTCTATCATTCTGTTTTCAATTTGTTGTAATTTATTTTTAATTGAGGTATCAACCATAGTGCTTCCGACTTGAAATACTAAACCTCCTATTAAACTTTTATCATATTTGTAGTTTAATTTTATTTTTGAGCTAAAATTTTTAGTGAGCTCATCTGTAATTTTGGTTATTTCATCATTAGATAATTCTTTTGCTGATTTTAATTCTGCCTTAAGTTCACCTCTTTTTTTTGAACATATCTCAACAAAACTTTTAAGAATTCTTTCTAAAAAAAAGAACCTTCTTTTTTGAATTAAAAAGTTTAAAAAATTTTTAAATAAAGTTTCAAATTTATAATTTTCTGAAATTGAATTTGTAATCTTTAACAAATCATCCTGTTTTGTTGTTGGATCTTTGATTAGATTTTTAAAGTCATCACTTGTTTTTATCAATTCTAAGACAGATGAACACTGTTCCTCGATTTGAGTCAAAAGATTACTCTCGTTGGATAGTTCATAAAGTGCAAGCGAATATCTTTCAGCCGAAGTTATTGAAAATCCCGTGTCTTTGCTCAACTTTGTTCCTCTATAATGTTGAAGATTAAATTAAAATCAGGCTTTAATTAGCATATGACCTTTATGTCTTCAAGTAACCGATTTGTAAAAAAGGTGGTTTTTTGACCATTAATTGAAATTTATAGGGTCAACATCAACTGAAAGTTTTATTCCAGCTGCAAACTTATAATTTGGAATAATTTTTGCAATTGAGTTTTGTAGTTTCATTGATTTAATTCCTCTTATTAACAATCTAACTCTAAATTTTCTCTTCAATCTAAATATGGGCGCATTTACTGGGCCCAATACTCTTCCTTCAATTTTAGTTTCTATAAAATTTTTAAATCTTAAAGCCTCTGTTTCTAATTTATGCTCATTTTCACCTGTAAGAATTAGTGAGATAAACCTTTGAAAGGGTGGAAGCCCATTTTTTTTTCTAATGTCTAACTCTCTATCTAGAAAAATATTAGGATTTTTATTAGTAATATCATCTATCATCTTTGTATCATGGTTATATGTTTGAAAATAAACTGTTGCTGGTTTTCCAGTTCTTCCAGCTCTTCCTGAAAGTTGATGATAAAGTTGTAAATTCTTTTCAGCTCCTCTTAAATCATGTCCTTGTGATGAAAGATCGATGTCAACAACTACAATACAATTTAAGCTTGGAAAATGGAATCCCTTTGAAATTAGTTGAGTTCCAACTAAAATATTAGTTTCATTTTTAATAATTTTATCCAATTTATCCATTGAGTCTTTTTTATTCATTGTATCGCTCGAAAAGATTTCTATTTTCTTGCCTGGAAATTTTTTTTTTACCTCGTCTGATATCCTTTCAACACCAGGGCCACTAAAAATAAATTCACAATTTCCTTCTTTAGAACATTCTCTTTTTAAATGTGATTTATATCCACAATAATGACAGAGCAAATTACCTTTATTTTTGTGATAAACTAAATTGATACTACAGTTTGGACATGAAAAACTTGTATAGCATTTATTGCATAATACATTTGGTGAAAATCCTCGTCTGTTTAAAAAAAATAAAACTTGATCTTTTTTTTCTAAATGAGAATTTACTTTTTTAATAATTTCATTTGATAACCACGATTGTTTTTCCAGCTTAGAATTATTTAAATTTATAATTTCATAATTTGGAAGAGAAGCATTTTTATATCTCTTTTCTAATCTAGATAAATTATACTTTCCTTTTTTTACATTTTCATATGTTTCAACAGACGGAACTGCAGTTATAAGATTTATTGGAATATTTTCAAATGATGCTCTGGCTATTGCCATATCTCTCGCATTATAAGTTATCCCCTCATCTTGCTTAAATGACTGATCGTGTTCCTCATCAACAATAATTATTCCAAGTTTTTTAAATGGTAAAAATAAAGATGATCTTGCTCCAATTATAACCTGAATTTTTCCATTAGAAATTCCACTCCATATTATTTCTTTTTTCTTTTTAGATATTCCTGAATGCCATACAGCTGGATTAAAACCGAAATATTCAACAAATTTTTGCTCGAACTGACCTGTTAGTCCTATTTCTGGAAGTAATATTAAGACTTGAAAACCCTTCTTTATCAAAGATTTTAACACCTCAAAATAAACAAAAGTTTTTCCAGAGCCAGTTGTTCCTTGTAATACGTGTACTCTAAATTTATTGTTTACTAAAAACATCTCCTTAAGGGATTTTTTTTGATCTTCTGAAAGTTTTATTGAATTGTTTTTTATGTTGCTTTCAAAAAATTTAAAATTATTTTTTATATTATCCTCAATTGCATTATTGCTTAACAGCATCAATTTTAAAGCCATGCCCTTTGGGATAATGTTATATTCTGAAAACCAATTTAAAAAGTTTATAGTTGTTTTTTTTAGTGGTTTAATTTTTAATTTCTTAAAAACTTTTTTTAATTTGAATTTTTTTTGTTCATTGTCTTCTAATTTATCCCATACCACCCCAGTAAGTTTATTTTTACCAAAGGGAACTGATACATATTCACCAATTTTTAAATCTAAATCACTTTCATATGTGAATGGATAATTAAATATATTTGGTAATAGAATCGGATATTTCATATTTTATAATATGAAAAAAAATTAAGAGTGTATCGCTCTTTTATCTACTGATAAAGCTGCCTCTTTTACTGCCTCTGAAAAAGTTGGGTGAGCATGACATGTACGTGCTATGTCCTCTGAACTAGCTCCAAATTCCATAGCAACACCAATTTCAGCAATTAACTCACCAGCATGTGGCCCTATTATATGAGCACCCAATACTTTATCTGTTTTTTCATCAGCTAAAATCTTCACAAATCCTTCTGCGTCATCAATAGCTTTAGCTCTTGAGTTTGCCATAAAAGAAAATTTTCCAACTTTATATTTCATTCTAGAATCTTTTAATTGTTCCTCGGTTTTTCCAATCGCAGCAACTTCTGGAGTGGTATATATAACACCTGGAATGGTATCATAATTGACATGCCCTGATTGTCCTGCAATGTTTTCAGCAACAGCGATACCTTCATCTTCTGCTTTGTGAGCAAGCATGGGTCCTGAAATCACATCACCGATTGCATATATATTCTCTAAATTTGTTTTAAATGATTTATCAGTTTTAATTCTTTTTTTGTCATCCAGTTCAACTCCAAGAGTTTCTAAATTTAAACCCTCAGTATTTGCCTTCCTGCCAACAGAAATCAAAACTACATCACAATCTAAATTATTTTTATTTCCCTCTTTATCTACAGTGGATACTGTTACTCCAGATTTATTTTTTTTAATTGTTTCAACTTTATTTTGCATATTAAACTTTATGTCTTGTTTTTTTAGAATTTTCATAAATTCTGAGGATATTTCTTTGTCCATACCTGGAGTGATGTGATCTAAAAACTCTACTACCTGCACTTCAGAACCTAGTCTTGACCAAACCGATCCCATTTCTAATCCAATATAACCACCTCCTACAACAACCATTTTATTAGGAACTTTTTCAAGCTTTAATGCACCAGTCGAAGAAACTATTTTTTGCTCATCGATTTCAATTCCTGGTAAAGAAGTAGCTACAGACCCTGTTGCTATTATAGTTTTTTCAGATTGTATAATGGTCTCTTTATTTTCATTATCTTTAATTGAAATTTCGTTTTGAGATTTGAAACTGCCGTAACCTTTGAAATAAGTTACTTTGTTTTTCTTGAATAAAAATTCAACACCTTTTGTAAGAACAGTTACAGCTTTATCTTTACTTTTCATCATTTTATCTAGGTTTAGCTTAACATCTCCTACTTCTATTCCTTTATTAGCCAAACCTTTAACTTTATGAAATTCCTCAGATAAATTTAGCAAACTCTTTGAGGGTATACATCCAACATTTAAACAAGTCCCTCCTAAAGAGCCTCTAGCTTCTATGCATGCAGTTTTTAATCCTAGTTGAGAAAGTCTAATCGCGCAAACATATCCTCCAGGTCCACCACCAATAACTACTGCTTGAAATTTTTCTGACATCTAAATATCCAAAAATAACCTTCTTGGTTCTTCTAAATTTTCTTTTATCATCTTAAGAAATGAAACTGACTCTTTTCCATCAATAATTCTATGATCATACGACAATGCTAAATACATTATCGGTCTTATTTTAATTTCTCCATCAACAACTACTGGCCTTTCGACAATATTGTGCATACCTAGAACCCCTGATTGTGGAAGATTTAATATAGGTGTTGAAAGCATAGATCCATAAACTCCACCATTACTTATTGTAAATGTTCCTCCTTGAAGATCCTCAATTACTAACTTTCCATCTTTTGCTTTTTCAGAAATTTCTTTAATATTTTTTTCGATATCAGCAAAAGATAACTCATCTGCATTTCTTAAAACTGGCACAACTAAACCTTTATCAGTTCCAACTGCAAAGCTAATATTATAATAATTTTTGTAAACTATTTCATCCCCATCAATTTCTGCATTCACTGCTGGAAAATTCTTTAAGGCAACTACACATGCTTTTACAAAAAATGACATAAAGCCAAGTTTAATATTATATCTAGATTGAAAATCTTCCTGATTTTCTTTTCTCATTTGCATAATATTTGTCATGTCGACTTCGTTGAATGTTGTTAGTAAGGCTGCATTTTCTTGAGCTTGCTTTAATCTTTTAGCAATAGTTTGTCTAAGTCTGGTCATCTTGATTCTTTCTTCTTGACCATATTGAATTTTTCTCTCTGAAGGTTTTGGATTTGCTCCCATCATACTTATCAAGTCACCTTTAAGAACTCGCCCATCTTTTCCAGAACCTTGAACAGTAGATAAGTCTATGTTGTTTTCAGTAACAATTTTACGAACAGCTGGTGACAGAGTTTGGCTCTGTGTATTGTCAATTGTTGGTCCTTGATCAACAACTTCGTCAGATAATACTAAAGGTTTTTCACTTTGCTTCTCTACTTTCAAAGTTTCATCAAAAACTTTAGGCTCTTTTTTAATTGGGTCTAATTTAATAACGTTATTTTCACTTGATTCGATCTCTTGTTTTTTAACTTTCTCGTTCTTTGTAGGAATGGGTTTGACACCACTACCATTTTCAGAAACAGAGCCCAGTAAAGCTCCCACTTCCACTACTGATCCGTCTTTAGAATTTACTTCAGTTAATACTCCTGTAATTGGAGAAGGGACTTCTAAATTTACTTTATCAGTTTCAAGTTCAACTATTGGTTCGTCCGCATCAACAGAATCTCCAGTATTTTTTAACCATTTAGCCACTGTTGCTTCAGTTATACTCTCACCAAGTGCAGGAACTACAATTTTTTCACTCATTACAAATTATTCAAAAACCTTATTAATTATTTCTTGTTGTTGAGAATTGTGCCTTTTAGCATATCCGGTTGCTGGACTTGCGTCTGGGCTTCTTCCTATATAAGAAATTTTGTTATTATTAGCCTTTAAACTATCTAATGTCCATTGGATATAATCTCTAACTGAAAACCAGGCACCCATATTTTTAGGCTCTTCTTGGCACCAAAAAAAATTGGCATTTTTAGCGTAGGGTTTTAACTCATTTACAAGAGCTTTTCCAGGAAAAGGATATAATTGTTCAACTCTGAAAATTATAACATCATCTTTTTTAAGTTTTTCTCTCGCATCCAAAAGATCAAAATATATTTTTCCAGAACATAAAATTACTTTTTTAATCTTTGAACTATCTTTTAACTTAATAAAACCATCTACTTTTGGATCAATTGCATGATCCCATAATATTCTATGAAAAGTATTTTCTTTATTAAAATCTTCTAAATTTGAAACACAGAACTTATTTCTTAATAAAGATTTTGGTGTCATAATTATTAATGGCTTTCTAAAATCTCTATGCATCTGTCTTCTTAAAGCATGAAAATAATTTGCAGGGGTAGTACAATTTAATACTTGCATGTTGTCATTTGAGCATAGTTGTAAAAATCTTTCTAATCTTGCAGAAGAATGTTCTGGTCCTTGTCCTTCATAGGCATGAGGTAATAACATCACTAATCCAGAAGCTCTATTCCATTTTCTTTCCCCTGATGCAATAAATTGATCAATTACAACTTGCGCACCGTTTGCAAAATCTCCGAATTGAGCTTCCCACAAAGTTAATGTATTAGGTTCAACTAAACTATATCCATATTCAAATCCCAAAACAGCAAGTTCAGATAAAAAACTATCAACGACTTCAAATTTTTTTTGTTTGCTTGAAATATTGTTTAATGGAATATATCTAGAATTATTAATCTGATCTCTTAAAACTGAATGTCTTTGACTAAATGTTCCTCTACCAGAGTCTTGACCAACGAGCCTAACTGGGTAACCCTCTTCAAGTAAAGAGCCAAAAGCTAGCGCTTCTGCTGTAGACCAATCAATATCAAAACCTTTATCTAACGAATTTTTTCTAATACTCAAAATTTTAGAAATAGTTTTATGAATATTAATCTCAGCAGGTATAGTATTAATTCTATCTGATATTTCTTTAAGTTTTTGTTCATCAAAACCAGTCACACCTCTTTTATCTTTTCCTTTGGAAGGTTTGTATCTAGACCATGAGCCCTCAAACCATTCTATTTTAGGTTTATAATCTTTTGCACTTTTATATTGTTCGTCCAATAAATTTTTGAATCCTTTAACATTTTGATCTAAAAGATTTTGGGTAATTGAATTTTCATTAACTAACTTGTTTCCATATATCTTATAAACACTTGGATGTGATCTAATTTTTTTATACATCAAGGGCTGAGTAAATGAAGGTTCGTCCCCTTCGTTATGTCCAAATCTTCTATAACAAATTAGGTCAACTACAACATCTCTATTAAACTTCAGTCTAAACTCAGTAGCAATTCTAGTCGCATAAACAACTGCTTCTGGGTCGTCTCCGTTCACATGAAGAATTGGAGCTTCAACCATTTTTGCAACATCTGATGGGTATGGTGATGACCTGGCAAATCTTGGACTAGTAGTAAAACCAATTTGATTATTCACTATAATATGAATGGTGCCACCTGTATTATGGCCAGGAAGTCCTGACATAGCAAAACATTCTGCTACCACTCCTTGGCCAGCAAAAGCAGCATCTCCATGAATAAGTATAGGTATAACTTTATTTCTTTCTTTATCTTTATGAAAAAATTGCTTTGCTCTTGTTTGTCCTAAAACTACTGGATTGACAGCTTCTAGGTGAGAGGGATTATCTGTTAAACTTACGTGAACAGAATTTCCATCAAACTGCCTATCTGAAGATGCACCAAGATGGTATTTTACATCTCCTGCACTTTCCTCAGAGTCTGAGCTTACTTCCCCAGCAAATTCATTAAATATTCTTTTATATGATTTTTGTAACACATTTGCCAAAACATTAAGTCTACCTCTATGAGACATTCCAATTTTGACTTCTTTAATCTGATTTTGCCCACCAATTTTAATTATTTGCTCAAGAGCTGGTATTAAACTTTCACCTCCATCAAGACCAAATCTTTTTGTACCAACATATTTAGTAGCTAAAAATTTTTCAAAACCTTCTGCTTGTACAAGTTTATTTAGTATTGCCTCTTTACCATTCTTGGTAAAGTTTAAAGCATTTTGATCTTGCTCTATTCTGTCTCTAAACCATTTTCTCTCAACCGGATTTGAAACATGCATAAACTCATAACCAATATTTCCACAATATGTTTTTTTTAAAAATTTTAGTATTTCTTTAATATTTGCATATTTTTTATTAATTACTCCATTTAAGAAAATTTTCTTTCCATAATTCTGTTTTTTAAAACCATAAAATTCAGGATGTAGTTCATCTAGATACTCAGATTCTCTCATTTCTAATGGATCTAAATTTGCTAACAAATGTCCTCTCAATCTATAAGCACGTATTAAGGCAACAGCACTTATGGAATCTTTGTTAGAGTCTGCAAGTAATTGAAAATTAAATTTTTCTGATGAATATATTTTTTCATCATTTACTTTATTGTTATCCTCTATCTCTATTTTTTTTTGTAATTCATCAATATCTATTTTTACTTTTGAAGGTCCCCAGGATGGTCCATTTAGTTCTGAAGCAATAACTTTTATCTCTTCACCTATACCCTCAAAATAATTTGCCCAGCTCTCAGGTAATTCAGGATCTTTATTGATAAACTTAAGATACATTTGTTCAATAAATGCACTATTAGACTTATTTAAGAATGAAGTTTTTTCAAATTCAAGATTTTTTGATGAAGACATCTTTTTTCTTAATATATCCTTCTAATAGTATTTTTCAATTAGACAGTTTATTAAACAATGTTTTTCCAATGATTGACGGTGATTCTGCAACTGTAATCCCACATTCTTCCATCTTTTTTATTTTATCTTTTGCCCCACCTTTGCCTCCAGAAATAATAGCCCCTGCATGACCCATTCTTCGACCTGGCGGAGCTGTAATTCCTGCTATAAATCCAACTATAGGTTTTTTAATTTTATGATTTTTGACAAATTCTGAAGCCTCTTCCTCTGCTGTACCCCCTATTTCACCAATCATTAAAATCGACTCTGTCTCATCATCATTTAAAAATAAATCTAAACAATCTATAAAATTTGTGCCGTTGATTGGATCTCCTCCAATACCAATACAAGTTGATTGACCCAGTCCATTTTCAGTAGTTTGTGCTACTGCCTCATAAGTTAATGTTCCTGATCTAGAAACGATACCAACCGATCCTCTCTTATGAATATTTCCAGGCATTATTCCAATTTTACATTCATCAGGTGTAATTATTCCTGGGCAGTTTGGTCCGATAAGACGACTATTTGAGCTAGCCAAACTTTGTCTTACTTTAAGCATATCCTGAACTGGGATGCCTTCTGTTATACAAACTATAAGATCTATTGATGCATCAATTGCTTCAATGATTGCTGCAGCTGCAAATTTTGCTGGAACATAGATCATAGTAGCGTCTGCACCTACCTCATTTTTTGCCTCTAATACTGTATTGAAAACTGGTCTTTCTAAATGTTTTTGGCCTCCTTTTTTAGGGGTTACTCCACCTACAAGATTTGTCCCATACTTTATTGCTTGTTCAGAGTGGAATGTGCCATGAGATCCTGTGAAGCCCTGACAAATGACTTTTGTATTTTTATTTACTAATACTGACATTTATTTTATAGCCTCAACAATTTTTTTAGCAGCATCATCTAAATTTTTTGCTGAAATTAACTTCAAACCAGAATTATCCAGTATTTCTTTACCTTGCTTAAAGTTTGTACCTGCAAGTCTAACCACTAAAGGAACACTAATGTTTATCTCCTTAGCAGCGTCTACCACCCCTTGTGCAAGCACATCACACCTCATAATTCCCCCAAAAATATTAATTAAGATACCTTTAACATTCTTATCAGAAAGAATAATTTTTAAGGCTGCAGAAACTTTTTCTTTTGATGCGCCTCCTCCCACATCTAAAAAATTGGCAGGCTCCTTTCCATATAATTTTATTATATCCATTGTAGCCATTGCTAATCCTGCTCCATTAACCATACACCCTATGCTTCCATCTAATTTTATATAAGCTAGGTCATGTTTGCTTGCCTCAATTTCTGTTGAGTCTTCCTCATTAAGGTCTCTAAGCTCAACAATTTCAGGATGTCTGAACAAGGCATTTGAGTCAAAATTTACTTTTGCATCTAAACAAACTATTTTTTCTTCTTTGGTCAAAATCAAAGGATTGACCTCAACCATATTAGCATCAGTGCTTATAAACATTTTATAAATTGACTTAATTAAATCTATAGCTTGGTTTTTTGCACCATTATTTAAATTAAAAATTTTTATAATTTTTTCACAATCAGCATTTGAAATTTCATCATTAATATCAACTTTTGTAGTTAGAATTTTTTCTGGTGATTTGCTCGCTACTTCTTCAATATCCATGCCACCTTGATCACTTGATATGAAAGCAATTTTTGAACTAGCTCTATCCACAAGACAAGATAAATAAAATTCTTTTTCTATATTTGAGGACTCTTCAACATATAATCTTTTAACTTCTCTTCCCTCTGGGCCTGTTTGATGAGTAATAAGTGTTTTTCCAAGCAACTCTTGAGCTGCTAATTCTAGCTCATCAATTGTATTTAAAATTTTTACACCTCCAGCTTTTCCTCTTCCGCCAGCATGTATTTGTGCTTTGAGAACATATTTTTTAGTTTTCAGTGATTTTACTTTCTCAAGCAGTTCCTCAACATTTAAAGCAAATACTCCTTCTGGGACTACTGCACCGTATTTTTTTAAGATTTGTTTGGCTTGATGCTCGTGTATATTCATTTTTATTTGGAAAGATCAGAATCTATTTTTGATGCAGCTTCCCAAAGAGCTTTTACTGCATCTATTGAATGCATAAACTCTTTTTTCTCATTATCATCTAAACTGACTTCCTCAATTTTTTCAACACCACTTTTTCCAATGATAACAGGCACTCCAGCATAAACATTATTTACACTGTACTCTCCATTTAATTGGACCGCACATGGTAATAATTTTTTTTGATCATTTAAATATGCTTCAGCCATTTGAACACCTGATGCTGCAGGAGCATAGAATGCTGAACCTTTCTCTAAAAACTTAACTATCTCAGCTCCCCCATCTCTTGTTCGTTGATTTATTTCTTCAAGTCTTTCTTTAGATATTTTTCCATCTTTAACTAAATCAAGTAAAGGTTGGCCAGAGACTTTTGTAAATCTTGGCATAGGGACCATTGTATCACCATGTCCACCCATCACCATCGCCTCAATCTCTTTGACTGGTACGTTTAATTCTAGAGATAAAAATAATTTAAATCTAGAACTATCCAATATACCTGCCATGCCCACAACTTTATTAGCTGGTAAACTAGAAAATTTTTGAAATGCCATAACCATCACGTCTAATGGATTAGTAATACATATAACAAACGCATTTGGGGCGTTTTGTTTAACTCCTTCAGCAACTTGTTTAATAATTTTTAAATTTATTCCAAGTAAATCATCTCTACTCATTCCTGGTTTTCTAGGTACACCTGCAGTAATAATTATTACATCTGAGTCCTTAATATCTTTGTAATTATCAGTACCTAAAAATTTAACATTAAAGCCATCTACAGATGAAGATTGGGCTATATCTAAAGCTTTTCCTTTTGCAATACCGCTCGCTACATCAAATAACACTACTTCGTTTACTAATTCTTTTGTACCAATTAAGTGAGCAAGAGTTCCACCAATTTGGCCTGCGCCAATCAAAGATATTTTTGTCATTTTTTTCCTTTTATTTCATTGTTGGCATTACAAATTCCGCATTTGAACGGATACCAGAAGGCCACCTAGATGTTACTGTTTTAAGTTTTGTATAAAATTTTATTCCTTCCATACCGTGCATTGCACTATCTCCAAATAAAGATCTTTTCCAGCCTCCAAAACTATGAAAGGCCATCGGCACTGGTATTGGAACATTAATACCAACCATACCTACCTGAATTTTGCTAGCGAATGTTCTTCCAGCATCTCCATCTCTAGTATAAATACTTACTCCATTTCCATATTCATGGTCATTAATTAATTTTGCAGCCTCTTCAAAAGTTTTAACTCTTACAACTGATAATACTGGGCCAAATATTTCCTCTTTGTATATTCTCATATCTTTATTGACATGATCAAATAAACAACCACCAATATAAAATCCATTCTCATAACCTTGAAGTTTAAGATCTCTTCCATCAACAACTAGTTTAGCACCCTCTTTAACACCTAAATCTACATATCCTCTAACTCTTTCTAGGTGTTCTTTTGTTACCAAAGGACCCATTTCAGATGCTTTATCCATTCCTGGGCCAACTTTTAAAGCTTCAGCTTTTTTAGATAATCTTGAAACAAGCTCATCTCCAATATCTCCAATAGCAACCGCAACTGATTGGGCCATACATCTTTCACCTGCTGAACCATAAGCTGCACCCATTAAACCGTTAACTGCTCCATCTAAATCACAATCTGGCATTACCACCAAATGATTTTTAGCACCACCCAATGCTTGAACTCTCTTTTCATTTTTTGCTGAGTTTTCATAAATATATTTAGCAATTAATGTTGAGCCTACAAAACTTACTGCTTTAATATCTGAGTTCTCTAATATTGCATCTACAGACTCTTTGTCACCATTTACTACATTAAAAACACCCTCTGGAAGACCTGCTTCTGTAAGCAATTGAGCTAACATAATAGAACATGAAGGGTCCTTTTCTGATGGTTTTAAAATAAATGTGTTTCCACATGCGATTGCTATTGGAAACATCCACATCGGAACCATAGCAGGAAAATTAAATGGGGTGATTCCTGCAACCACCCCTAAAGGTTGTCTCATTGACCAACTATCAACATTTGTTCCAACATTTTCTGAAAATTCACCTTTTAATAAATGAGGTATTCCACAAGAAAATTCAACAACCTCTAACCCTCTTGTTAAAGAGCCTCTGGCATCCTCAAAAACTTTTCCATGTTCAGAAACAATTAGTTTTGTTAATTCATCAGAATTTTTTTCAATTAGTTCCTTAAATTTAAACATTACTCTTGCTCTTTGAAGAGCTGGTTTTAAAGACCACGTTTCAAAAGCTTTTTTGGCAATTTCAACCGCTTGATCTAAATCTGATTTCGACGCTAACTTGACCTCAGATTCTTGTTCACCAGTAGCAGGATTAAAAACTTTACCTTTTCTATCAGAAGAACCTGAAAATAATTTTCCGCCAACAAAGTGTTCAATTAACCTCATGAGTAGGATCTTTTAAAACAAAAATACTTATTAGTCTATTTAAACATTAGCAGTAGCTAACATTTTCTTGATTTCAGCAATTGCTTTTGCTGGATTTAGCCCTTTAGGACAAGCACTGGTACAATTTAGAATAGTATGACATCTATAAAGTTTTAGTTCGTCAGCAACTTTTTTTAATCTTGCTTTTCTTTCATCATCTCGACTATCAACAATCCATCTATAAGCCTGCAAAAGCACAGCGGGACCTAAATATTTATCTCCATTCCACCAATAACTAGGGCACGAAGTAGAACAACATGCACACATAATGCATTCATATGCACCATCTAATTTTGCTCTATCTTCTTTTGATTGAAAAATCTCATTTGTATCTTTAAATGAATTATTTTTTAACCAAGGCTCAATAGACTGGTACTGTTTATAAAGACCATCTAAGTCGCCTATTAAATCTCTCTTCACTTTTAAATGAGGCAAAGGATAAATATCTATATCACCATCTATTTCAGCATGAGGTTTTGTACAAGCAAGACCATTTTTACCTCCCATATTCATTGCACATGACCCACAAACACCATGAGCGCAAGACCTTCTATATGCCAGAGTTGGATCTATTTCATTTTTAATTTTGTTTAAAATGTCTAAAACTTTTGAAGGACAATTGTCCATATCAACTTCATAAGTATCAATCCTTGGATTTTCTTCTGTAGACGGATCCCATCTATAAACATTAACTTTACGAATATTTTTTGAACCTGTCTTATCTTTGAAATATTTTCCTTTATTTACCTCAGAGTTTTTAGGTAAACTTATTTGAACCATTAATAAACTCTTTCTTGAGGTGGAAAATATTGGACTTCATTGGTTAATGTTGAATTATGAACAGGTCTATATGTTATTTTTGTATCTTTTCCATTACACCAAGCAAGTGTGTGTTGCATGAATTTTTTATCATCTCTGTTAGGGTAATCCTCTCTTGCATGAGCCCCTCTGCTTTCTTTTCTATGATATGCAGAGTCTACTGTGGTTACTGCCTGTCTAATTAAATTGTCAAACTCTAAGGTTTCTACTAAATCTGTATTAAAAACTAAAGATCTATCCTTAACTGAAATTGAATCCATATTATCATAAGTTTTTCTAATTTCGTTAACACCTTCTTCTAAATTTTTTTCTGTTCTAAATACTGCACATTTCGACTGCATTGTTTTTTGCATCGCTAATCTTAATTCAGCAGTACTATTATCTCCTTGTGCATTTCTCAATTTATCAAATCTATCTAGGCACTTCTGGGTTTCTGTCTCTGGAATTTCTTCATGAGGTGCACCTGGTTTGATTAGTTCAGCTGCTCTTTTTGCTGCAGCTCTTCCAAAAACAACTAAATCAATTAAGGAATTTGATCCAAGTCTATTTGCTCCATGAACTGATACACATGCTGCTTCTCCAATTGCCATCAGGCCTGGCACTGTTTTTTCTGATCCATTAACTGTTAAAACCTCTGCTTTATAATTAGTTGGAATTCCACCCATATTATAGTGCACGGTAGGGACAACTGGGATTGGCTCCTTAGTTACATCAACGTTTGCAAATAATCTTGCTGCTTCAGTGATACCTGGAAGTCTATTTTCAATCACACTTTTATCTAAATGACTCAAATGTAAATGAACATGATCCTGATCTTTTCCAACACCTCTTCCCTCATTAATTTCTATCGACATTGATCTACTCACAACATCTCTTGATGCCAAATCTTTAGCGTTCGGAGCATATCTTTCCATAAATCTTTCGCCTTTAGAGTTTACTAGATATCCTCCTTCTCCTCTAACACCTTCAGAGATTAATGTTCCGTGTCCGTAAATACCTGTTGGGTGAAATTGAACAAACTCCATATCTTGTAACGGCAATCCTGCTCTCAATACCATTGCATTTCCATCTCCTGTACAAGTATGCGCAGAAGTTGCTGAATAATAAACTTTTCCATATCCACCTGTTGCTATAATTACTGTGTGAGCTCTAAATCGGTGAATTGTTCCATCATTTAAATTCCAAGCTATTAATCCTTTACACTCTCCATCTTTCATTAATAAATCTAGTGCAAAATATTCTATAAAAAATTCTGTATTATGTTTTAATGCTTGCCCATAAAGAGTATGTAATATTG
>CABZLO010000003.1 GCA_902526595.1 uncultured Pelagibacteraceae bacterium
CTTCTTCAAGCATGTGTATCAGAGCCTGTAAAACCAATTTTAGATAGAGTAGTAACTTTTGGTGCAGGTCATTTTTACATAAGTCAATCTGATAAAGGAGAAATGGTAATGGGCGGAGACCTTGATGGATATAATAGTTACGCTCAAAGGGGAAATTTACCAACTCTTCAACATGTTTTAACAGAAGGAATTGCCATGATGCCTTTTTTAAGCAAATTGAAAATGCTTAGAACTTGGGGTGGTATAATGGATATGTCAATGGATGGTTCACCTATTATAGATAAAACACATATTGATGGTTTGTATTTAAACTGTGGTTGGTGTTATGGTGGTTTTAAAGCAACTCCAGCTTCAGGTTGGACATTCGCTCATACAATCGCTCAAGATAGAGTTCACGAACTGAATGCTGGATTTAGTCTAAATCGATTTAGTACTGGATACTTAATTGATGAAAAGGGACTTGGTACTAAGACCTGGATATCTTAAATGCTTCACATTAAATGCCCGCATTGTGGGATGAGATCACAAAATGAATTTTCTTATGGTGGGGATGCTAGTGTAAAAAGACCTGACCTTAATAAAGAAATCTCTGATGAAGAATGGGATAACTTTGTTTATAATCGAAAAAGTTTAAGAGGTAAGCACTTAGAGTTGTGGCAGCATTTATCTGGATGTAGACAATGGATTAAGGTGGAAAGAGACACTGCTACTCATGAAATATTTAATACATATAAAGCTGATGAGGAAATTTCTTAAATGACTCAAAAATTTAGATTAGAAAATGGTGGTCTAATTAATAGAGATAAAAAATTATCATTTAAATTTAACGGAAAAACATACTATGGTTACGAGGGAGATACTTTAGCATCTGCTTTAATTGCTAATGGAGTACATTTAGTGGGTAGAAGCTTTAAATATCATAGACCAAGAGGGTTTTTTGGAGCTGGGGTAGATGAGCCTTATGCGATCGTTCAACTTTATAGAAATAATGAGACAGAGCCAAATATTAAAGCTACTGAGCAAGAGCTTTTTGAAGGACTAGTGGCCAAAAGTGTAAATTGTTGGCCAAGTGTAAATTTTGATATTGGTGCAATAAATAACTTTTTAAAAATTTTTTTACCTGCAGGATTTTATTATAAGACATTCATGTGGCCTAAAAGTTTTTGGTATCGAGTTTATGAACCTTTTATTAGAAAAGCTGCAGGCTTAGGTGTTGCTTCTACAAAACATGATAAAGAGAGATATGAACACAAATATGAGTATTGTGACTTATTAATTGCTGGTTCTGGTCCATCCGGTTTAGCAAGTGCTTATGCCGCTGCGAAAAATGGTGCAACAGTAATTTTAGCTGAAGATAAACCAAGATTTGGAGGATCTCTGTTAACTAGTGATGTAAATATTGGAAATCAATCAGGTGAGGATTGGGCAAACAGTATTATTTCTGAATTAAAAGAAATGCCAAATGTGGTTGTTAAAAACAGATCTCAAGTTTTTGGTTACTATGATCATAATATGTTAGTGATGTCAGAAAAAGTTAGCGATCATCTACCAAAAACAAAAAAACATCATCCAAAACAAAGACTTTGGTATATTAGGGCAAAAGAGGTTTTAATTTCTTCAGGATCAATTGAAAGACCACTAGTTTTTGGGAATAATGATACTCCTGGCGTGATGTTGTCCTCAGCAGCAAAAGAATATTTAAAAGTTTACGGAGTGTTAGTCGGTAAAAATCCGTTAGTTTTTACAAATAATGACAGTGGATATGAGACAGCAATTGAATTTAAAAAAAATGGAGTCAATCCAATTATTTTAGACTCTAGAGTTAATCCACAATCAGAAATAATTGATGAAGCAATTAATCTTGGTATTAAAATAAAATTTTCGCATGTTGTTGTTGCTGCACAGGGATACAAAAAAGTAAGTTCAGCAGATATAGCAAAAATTTCAGATGATAAAAAGCAACTTGGAGCAATAGAAAATATTAATTGTGATTGTATTTGTGTTTCAGGTTTTTGGACGCCAACTATTCATCTAGCTTCACAATCAGGAAATAAAACTAAATTTAAGGAAGAAATTGACGCCTTTGTGCCTGGGACATCTAAGCAGAAAGAAACAACCTTAGGTGCTGCTAATGGGATTTTTACATTAGAAGAAACGTTAAAAGACTCGTTTATAGCTGGCCAAGATTTATCGAAAAAGATTACAAACAACGATAATAAAATTTCTTTTCCAAATGTAGTTGAAAAAAAATCTTCTCAACATGATAAGTTTTGGTGTGTGCCCATGCCTAAAGGAAAAAGTTATAAGAGATTTTTAGATTTTCAAAATGATGTTGCTGTTTCAGATATCGAAATAGCTTTAAAGGAAGGGTATCGATCAATAGAGCATGTTAAAAGATACACAACTTTAGGAATGGCAACCGACCAAGGTAAAACAAGCAATTTGAATGGACTACAATTAGTTTCAGATATTGAAAATAAAGTTGTACCTGCAGTAGGTCATACTACTTTTAGACCTCCATACACTCCAATATCTATTGGAGCAATTGTAGGAAGAGAAGTTGGAAAACATTCTAAACCTACTCGTAAATCTCCTATGCATTCATGGCATGAAAAAAATAATGCAGTATTTGTTGATGCTGGAGTTTGGTTACGACCAAGATATTATAAACAAGGAAGCGAAACTCTTTTTGAAGCATCTAAGCGTGAAGCTAAAAATGTTAGAACGAATGTTGGTATTTGCGATGTTACTACGTTAGGAAAAATTGATATCAAAGGTCCTGATGCTGCAGAACTGCTAAATAGAGTTTACACAAATGCTTGGTTAAAGTTGCCAGTTGGTAAAGCAAGATATGGAGTGATGCTTAGAGAAGATGGGATAGTTATGGATGATGGAACAACAACTAGAATTTCTGAAAATCATTATCATATGACAACTACTACAGCTCAAGCTGCCAATGTCCTTTCACATTTAGAGTATTATCTACAACTTGTTTGGCCTGAATTGAATGTTAATGTAGTTTCAACAACTGAACAATGGGCTGGTGCAGCAATTGCAGGACCTAAATCTAGAAAATTATTAGAAAAATTATTTCCTAATAATGACGTTTCAAACGAAGGACTGCCTTTCATGGGGTACATGGAGTCTGAATTGTTTGGGGTTAAAGCTAGAATTTTTAGAATCTCATTTTCAGGCGAATTAGCTTATGAGGTGAATGTAGAGTCTGATAATGGACAATTTATGTGGGAAAAAATCATTGAACTAGGTCAAGAGTTTCAAGTTCAGCCTTATGGAACAGAAGCGTTATCAACTTTGAGAATTGAAATGGGACATGTGGCAGGATCAGAACTTGATGGAAGAACAATTTCTTATGACACTTCATTGGAGGGATTAATTAGTAAAAAGAAAGATTTTATTGGTAAAAGGTCATTAAATAGAGAAGCTTTTAACTCAAGCGACAGACAAAAAATTGTTGGAGTTGTCCCTTTAGATAAAAAAACAAGTATACCAGAGGGTTCTCATTTAGTGAAAGACGCTCAGGCTCCTTTACCAAACAAAAAATTAGGACATATATCTGCTTCATGCTGGAGTGTAGAGCATGATAATCCTTTTTCTCTCGCAATTTTGAAGGATGGAAAAAATATGATTGGAGAAAAATTATTTGTTATGTCTCCATTGAAAAATAAAGTAATTCCAGTTGAAATAGTTTCATCACATTATGTGGATCCAAAAGGAGAAAGAGTTAGATCATGAGTTCAATATCAGCTTTAGAAAATATCCACCAAAAAGGACAATTTGGTGATTATGAAGGAAAAAACGAAAAAAATTTAATTAAAATTTCAGAAATAAAAAACTTATATATTACACAGATTGTTCAACATAAAAATTCGAATGTTGCATGTGAAGAAATTAAAATAGATAATTTAAATCTCATTTCAAAACCATTATCAGTAGAAAATAATGAAAATACTCGAATTCTTTGGAATGGACCAAGAAATTGGCTGGTTATTACAACCCAAAAAGAAGTTTTTTTTGAAATTGATAAAAAATTTGAAGAGGTAGATTTTGCAGTCACAGATATTTCTCATTCAAAATCAATTATTGAGCTAGAAGGGGATAATGCTAAAGAAGTTTTAAAAAAAGGATGCCCTTTTAACTTTAATGAATTAAATAAAAATAATTGTCTGAATTCTACATTTAACGGAATGTCAATAATTGTTGACATGATAAATGACGAACCAGATACATTTAGAATTTTTGCCCTAAGAAGTTTTGGAGAGTCAATATATCATTCAATAACAGACTCATCCTTAGAATTTGGCTATATAGGAAAATAATTTAATCTCTTGTAGCTATATAAACACCAATTGTTGCAATTAAAAAGCCTAGAAGATCTAAATTACTTAGCCTTTCGTTTAAAAAAATCCAAGCCATTAATGCAGAAGTAGGAGGAATTAAAAAAAAAATAGAAACTGTTTTACTTGCAGAATTTCTTTTAATTAAAAGCATTAAAATTGTAAAAGCTCCAAACGAAACTAAAAAAATCTGATGACTAATTGCAATTAAAAAAGTGGTTGAAAAATCTATGTAAGGTTTTGCAAAAAGAATAATTATCACAATATGAAAAACAACCCCCCCCAAAGCTTGATTCATATTACTGACTGATAAAGGCAAGTTATTACTTATTTTTTTTTGCCACAAAGTAGAAAATGTAATTGCTAATAACGCGATTATAGTTGCGATCAATCCTGCTGTTGGTATTTTAGAGCCTAAATCAAAACCTAGTACAAGTCCTGCACCAGCAAATCCTAATAAAACACCCACCCATTGTTTTGACGATACTTTCTCATCTAAAATAGGTCCACTCAACGCATTTGTGAGAACTGGTTGAAGGGTTACAATTAAAGCCGCAATTGCTGTGGGCATGCCAATTGAAATTGAGTAAAAGACACCACCAAGATAAAAACCATGAAATAATACACCACTAAAAAAAGACTCAAAAAAACTTTTCCTATCAACAAAAAGTTTTTTTTTTGAATAAATAGAAAATAAGAAAAAACCTATTGAAACTAAAGCAAATCTAAAAGCAAGAGCTGAAAAGGGGTCGCTATTATCTATAATTGGCTTAGTTGTTATAAATGCAGAAGACCAAAGTAGAATAAAGATAAATGGAAAAACTTTAATCATTTTTGTTTTATAGTTAATTATTCATCATAGTCTCAATAATAATACTCAGTTTGATCTATTTCTATCTTGAGTTGAATACTTAAATCAGTATTAATTAAATATTCTGTTATGAAAATATTAAAAATATTTTTTATCACCTCTTATTCAATATTTTTATCAGGATGCTTTCAAACAACATCGCTTATAGGTCCAGGTGTAACAGCTGCTACTACAGGAAACGTAATTCAAGCAGGAGTTCAATATGGAGCAAACACAGCTCTAAAAAATGAGACTGGCAAAGATGTATTGACCCATATCAAAGATAAAGTTAATGATAAACATAAAGAAAAAAAACTTCACGTTAAATTAAAAAAGTTACTAGAGAATAGAATAGAAATCACTAGACAGAAATTATTATCTAACTAATTCAGTATATATAATTTGATTAGCTTTTCTTGCTTTGTCTCTTTACACCACATCTCATAACTTTCACAGACACGCCAAAGATGATCAAAGGCTCTTTGAGATATCTCTAATGGAAAATGACTTTTAGTATAATAAAGTTTAGGAATTTTCATTAAAAGTTTTATCATTGAATCTTTTTGCACTTCCAATAATTTCAAAGTTTCGCTAGTTATTTTTTTTCCAGTTATTTCATCAACAAATTTATTTTTTTTCAATTTTTCAAACCATTTATCGTGAAATTCTCCTGAGCTAATTAATTCATACTCTTTAGATGTCATAAATATTTCAAATGCTTGAATGTTATTAGTTTCTGGATTATCACTTTTAATCTCAATTATTTTAAAGTAAATAAACTCAGCAACTCTAAGCACATACGGCTTTTCAATCTTTGACTGCATAACTTAATTTTTATGTTTTTCCATGGCAGATTCTGCCAAAATAAGATTAGGATCTAAAAATATTTTTGAAGACTTTATATTTTTAAATGATTTAAATGCAAATATTGCTATTGGAAGTTCTGTACATCCTAAAATTATTTTTTTACATTTTATACTCATTAAATAGTTTATTGCAGGTTTGATGGCTTTTTCTGCTGCTCGTACATTTCCCATTTTTACAAATTTAATTGCTTTATTTACTGAGTTTTTTTGAATGTTTTCTGAAGGTATAATAAGATTATAATTTTTATCAAAAAAATTATTATAAACTCCAGTTTTCAAAGTACCCTCAGTGGCTAAGAGACCCACTTTAGAATTTTTTTTACAATTTTTTTTTGTGAATTTAAATACTTCTTTAGGCATATTAATTATTGGAATATTTATTTTTTTTCGCAAATCATCATACCAATAATGAGCAGTATTACAGGGGATTACAATAAATTTACATTTATTTTTCTCGAGTAATTTACAACCTTTAAGCAAACCTTTTAAAACTCTTTCGTACTTTATTTTGCTTTTCTTGTTTGTAGATCTGTTAGAAAGATTTTTTGTTTGAGATCCAATTGACTCAGGTCTACCAGGAATATTAGATTTATTGTAGAGTAAAAATAAGGGATATTCTTGATCAATTTTTCCCCTATTAAGTACTGCAAGCTTGTTACAAAAATCAAGTCCTGCTTGAGTTCCCATTCCACCTAAAATTCCAATCATAATTTTTTATTAATTTATAAATTTCGATTTTAATTTTTAATAATTAATAATTGTGTTTAAACGTTGATCTTTATCATTCGGTATTGGCTGAAATACATAAAATAGTAAAACTAAGTTAATCTTTTCAGCCAATAGGAAGTGTGAAATTATGCAGTTTTTAAGTTAACTGCTGAAGGACCTTTAGGACCATCTTCAACATCGAAAGTCAAAGCTTGACCCTCATCTAAACCGTTCATACCAGCATCTCTTACAGCCGAAACATGTACAAACACATCTTTTTCTTTATCTTCTCTTTCAATAAAACCAAAACCTTTGGTTGGATTGAACCATTTTACTTTTCCTTGTAGACTCATATTTATCTTCTTACTTTTTGTTATATTAATTTATTACTTATAATTAAGTAATCCTAACTTTGTTTAGATTTTGAAGGGTTTTGTCAACAAAATATATTATAAATTAAAAATATTTTCTAATTTTTGTCAATAATTTTGGTCAAATATACAGAATTTGCATCTTCTTTATAGTGTGCAAAAGGTTGGCATTCCTCAAATTCACATTTTATAAAAAGTTTTCTTGCTGGTAAAAAAAAATCCCCCGCGCCAGTTTCAATACTTAATTTTTTTATCTTTAGTTTCTTAGCTTCATTTATTAAATGATTAATCACTTTAATCCCATACCCTTTATTTCTAAAATTATCATGAATTCTTATTGATTTGAATTCTCCATGACCTACATCTAAAAATTTTAGAGCACCGCAACCTATTAAATTTTCATCTTGCCATAAGCTCCAAAATTTAATTGATGATACTTTAAGACCAGGAATATCTAAAACATGAGCACTACCTTCTGGAGATGCTGCTCTAAGTTCAACAAAGTGTTTACTAAGAAGTTCATGAACTTTTGGATTATCAAAATTACCCTCTAATGATTTAAACATCTAAATTAATATTGTGATATGACCCATTTTTCTTTTTTCTTTAATCTCTTTTTTTAAATAATCAAAGAAAAATTCATTCTCTTTTAAGTTAGGAGAATTTCTATACTGAGATATCTGATCACCTAGTAAATTTATCATTTTTGCATTAGAAATTTTTTTTAATGTTATTTGTTCTAATCCACAAACTGCTCTAACATGATTTTCAAATTGACTTACATTGTATGAATTAATGGTAAGATGTCCAGAGTTATGCACCCTAGGTGCAACTTCGTTTACATATAAATTATCATTTCTATCGATAAAAAATTCTACACACAAAGTTCCCACATATTTAAGTTCTTCTGCAATCAGCATAGCCCAGTCTTTAGATTGATTAAAAATTTTCTTATTTATTTCAGCAGGTATTTTAGAATATTTTAAAATTTGATCTTCATGAATATTCTCAATTGGCTCATAAATTTCGTATTTATTATTACTAAATCTAGTTATAATTATTGAGATTTCTTTTTTTAGTTTAACTAGTTTCTCAAGAATATATCCACCAGAAAAATCTATATTAATAGAATTTAACTCTTCAGTAGAATTTATTGGATATTGTCCTTTTCCATCATATCCAAGTGTAGTCGTCTTCAATATTCCAGGTAAAAATTCTTTTAAGGCATCTATGTCTGACTTTTTTTCAATTGATACATACCTTGTAGTTCTAATATTTAACTTATTTATAAAATCTTTTTCAGCCAATCGATGTTGAATAAGTCGATTCACAGAAGGTTTAGGTAAAACTGGTCTTAACTTATTTATTTCATTAAGGGTTTCAAAAGGTATATTTTCAAATTCATAAGTTACAACGTTAACTCGATTAACAAAATCATCAACCTTCTCCTTATCATTATAATTTCCTGAAATAAATTGATTACAAAAGTTCTGAGCTGGGGCATCTGCATCGTCTGAAAAAATTACAGTTTTAACGTTTAATTTTTTTGCAGCAATTGCTAACATACTACCTAGCTGTCCACCTCCTATAATACCAAGAGTAATTTCAGACATTTATTTAGGACTTTTTTTTACTGATTTGGTTTGACTAGATCTCCAGTTGCTTAATTTCTGTTTAATAGATTTATTATGGTTTGCTATTATCGAAGCTGCTAGTAATGCAGCATTAATTGCACCGTCTTCACCAATAGCAAGTGTTCCAACAGGTATTCCTTTTGGCATTTGAGCTATTGATAAAAGACTGTCTAAGCCTTTTAATTTTTTACTTTCGATAGGTACACCAAGAACTGGTAATGATGTAATTGCTGAGATCATACCGGGTAAATGTGCCGATCCTCCAGCTCCTGCTATAATTACACCTATATTATTTTGTTCCGCTTTAAGAGCATAATCATACATCCTTTTTGGGGTTCTGTGAGCTGACACAATTTTTGTCTCAAAAGAAACTCCAATTTTTTTTAGAGTTTTTTCTGCCAGCTGCATAGTCTTATAATCAGACTGGCTACCCATAACGATTGAAACTTTTAGATTTCTATTTTTTTTCATGAGAATTAGTAATTAGTTTATTTCAAAATTAACTTAAAATTTCAATAAAATTAATAGTATTTAAAAAACATATTGATTAGAGTTAAACTAATATGAATTTTAAAATTGATAACCTTCAATATTGTAATTGGTCAAGAGAAACCTTCGAGTTTAATAGATCTGCAGATCTTGACGCTGTTCATGTCACAATAGTCTATCATGAAGATTACAATGAGTTATTAACTGAGATTAAAAAATGGGAAAAACTTTTTAAAGAAAACTCAGATATAATATTTCAAGGCTGGGACTACAAAGATATAGAAAAGGCAAATAAAGAGAAAAAAACAGCAATTTTTTTTGGTTTTCAAAATTGTTCTCCCATAGAGGATGATATAAAATTAGTTGAAAAAATACATAAATTAGGTTGCCGATTTATGCAGCTTACTTACAATAACCAATCATTATTAGCTACTGGTTGTTATGAAAATACAGACAGTGGAGTTACCAATTTTGGACGTGAAGTCATAAAAGAAATGAATAGGGTGGGTGTAGTAATTGACATGTCACATTCAGCTGAAAAAAGTACAATTGACGCAATCGAGTTAAGTCAAAAACCAATAGCAATAACGCATGCAAATCCAAATTTTTGGCATCCTGCAAAAAGAAACAAATCGTCTGATTTGTTAAAAATTTTAAGTGATAGCGGAGGTATTCTTGGATTATCTTTATATCCTCATCATTTGAAAGATAACACAAATTGTACCCTTGAAAGTTTTTGTGAGATGGTTGCTAAAACAGCTGAGATAATGAACACAAAACAAATAGGTATTGGATCTGATCTTTGTCTTCAGCAACCTGATAGTGTTGTTGAATGGATGAGAAATGGAACATGGTCCAAAAGTACAAATTTTGGTGAAGGTAATAAAAATAAACCTGGCTTTCCCAAACAACCTCAATGGTTTGAGGACGCTAGGGGTTTTTCAAATATCGAAAAAGGTCTTAAAAAAGTTGGATTTTCTGATGAAGAGACAAATGGAATACTTGGAAACAACTGGTACAATTTCTATAAATTAATTTAGTTATGAAAGTTCAACTTAGAGATCCAAACACAATAATGAAATTGTCAAGATTGGGATCATTTCATCAGTCTAAACTATCTTTTTTAAGAAGCTTTCTTAATGAATTTAAAGACTGGGAATATAAGAGAGATTTATTTGATTTAGATAAATTCGGTCATGGAGAAGCAGTCTACTCTTTTAAGAAAAATAAAAGAACTTATTCACTAGTTTGTTTTGCAAATAAAATTAAAGACGACGAAAGATCAGATAGAGTAATTGCAACAAAATGGGATGCAGCATTTACATTGCATGATGGTGTTCCTTCTCAAAAAGATATTGATAGACTTAAAAACGAAGTACCAAGACAGGAAGTTGGTAGACTTTCATTTAAAGAGTTAACATTGTCTAGAGCAAATAAATCTGTTCGAGTATTCAATCATGTAGTTGATAGATTAAGTCAAGGCAAACAGCCAGATTTAGAATTACTATCAAATGTTGGATATTTGTACAGAACAACCGCAGTATATGGGTCTGGAAAATTTGGCTTAGCGGATCGTTTTAGAATTAAGAACAGAGAAGAAATCAATGGACCTTTTAGATTGGAAATGATGCTAGTTTATTTAGTTAGACAATTTACATTTGATCAAGTAAACCATGTGGCTCATCATAAAAACCCCAGTAAATCTGTTGTATTAGATAGAAAGATTTGTAAAAATTTAGGCATTGGAAATTCTACTGGATTAGGTATGGCTCCATTTATAGTAAATCATCCAACCTTATTGAATAATTGGGTAATGAGCAGAGAGATTGCCTTAAAAAAAATAAGAGAAATAAAAATAGTTAAAAAAAAAGACAGTGACTTGTTTATTGATTGTCTTAAAAAATCTTTAACAAATATTACAAGTTGGAATACTGATAGCGAGTATCAGCAAATTAAAATTAAAAACCTATTAAAAGACATAAAAAAATTTATTCACTTTGTTGATAATGATTTTGATTTTGAAGATAAATATCCCTTTAACCAAATATATCTTTGGTTAGAAGAGAAAGCATGTGAGGAGTGTATTGAGTATGTAGTTTCAATTATGATGGAACCATTTAATGAAATAACTAATCCTTTAGTAAGTCAGATGAGTTCTGAGGAGGATAAATATTTCACTATTCCAACCAACAGAACAGTAAAAGATTTAATTAATATTATTGAAAAAAAATATTCAAATATTTTAAAAATAAATTTTGAAAAGAAACAAAATAAACAAAATTTTTGGTTTATTTCCAAGAATAAAGAGGAGCCTAGATTAGCTGATAGATTTGAAGAAGGTGGATCTGAATTAGAACAACCACTTGCAATAGCTAGAGATGTAAAAAAACTTCATAAAAAATTATTAGATACGAAAAATAATTCTAATGTTGCAGAATTTTTGTCTAAAAATTCTGAGCTTAGACACATTGTTAGGAGAGTATTTATTGTTGAAAAATTTCCATACTCTGAGATACAAGATAATACTATTGGTAAAAATATAATGCCTATAGATATGCTAAGGTTAAAGCTATCTTTTTTTGGAGCCTTAAAATTTGATCCACGATCAGATAAATGGTTAAGAATTTGTATGTTCCAAGGAGCACCGCTACCTGATGAATTAAAAAATTATGACGAACAGTGGGTCTATAGGTCAAGTAATTAAAAAATGAAATCTTTAAGTGAGATTGAAACTACGGCTAAAAGAGCATCAAAAGCTGCTGGATTTTCATGGGGTGAAGCTGAGGAAATTGGAAAATGTATAAGACAATTAGAGATGTTTGGTTTACCTGGTATCAAACATTTAAATTATTATTTTAATGATAAGAAAAAAAATACATATGAGAACTTAAGTTCAATAAATCAGTTAAATTCTTCTTCAAATCCTTATTGCCCAATCATTTTAGGAATTAGTTTTTTAGATCAACTAAAAACAGTGGAAAATTATGAAAAAATTTATATATCCAATATTGCATACCCAATTATTTTTATATCATTTTTGAGCAAATCTTCAGAAATTATTGGAAAAAAAATTAATGTTAAGATTGATGAGAAAGAAATCTTATTAAATTTAAATGTAAATATTTATTCTAACTTTTTAAATGTAGAATTTCCCAAAAATTCAAAAAACTTAGAAATAAATTTTATTGAAAATAAAGATAACTTTAATGAAAATGAATGGAAAAGTTTATACAAACTATCTGAGAACACTTTTGTGGAAGAAACTGATAGTTTAAAAAAAGGTGCAGCAGGTGCAGGTTTAACAGATAATGACTAAAGATTTAGAAAAAGATTTTAAAGATAATAACAGAAATGATTTTAATAATATCTGTGATGAGTGTAAAAAAGAAGATGAAAGTGTATTCCAAAATCTTATAATGACAGGGTTTAAACTTTGTAAATCCTGCAGGGTTTCTAAAACTATTTTTCCACTTTAGCTTATTTGATTTACCGGCAGCATATTCATTCTACTCATAACAAATGAAATAGATAAAAATGCTATAATTAGGAAAGATAAAAGAATAATTCCAAAAGACTTAAAATTAGATTTTAAATTTAGAATTTGTTTCGTTGAAATAATTAATCCAGCAAATATCCAAAATTGAGTAAGAAAAATTATTGGTATCATTAAGTCTGGTGTTACTGCAAAAAATCTTAGTAATCCTGGAGCATGAGCATAACCAACCGCAGTTAAAACTTTTTTAAATGAAACTTTTGTTTGTTTATCTGGAAACAGTTTTACTCCAATAACATAAATAAAAATTGCCCAAACCAACCAAGTAATAATTGCAGTAAGACCAGACATTGCAATTGCAGTTTTAATGATTGTATTTGCTGCAACTGCTCCAGCTATACCATCTAAAATCATTATAATACCTGCAAAATAAATTGAGGCTTCAGCAAAATTTTTATTATCTGAATAAAGTGTTTTGTCTAATTTTATTGATCTGACAATTATATTTAAAAATTCTCCAAACATTAATTTCTATTCTTTTTATTTTTTTGTGCTTTATAAGAAACTATCAAAGGAAATATTATTAAAGCAATCGCAATGGTAATGCAAATTACAATTAAAAACCCTTTTGTCATAAATTTGTGGGGAAGCTAAACTTAACTTCCCCATAATATTTTTAGCCTTTTACAACTTCTCTTGTGTTAGCGTTAAAAGACTCTTTAAATGGAATATCAACTATAACTGCGTCAACTGGAACTCCAGCTTTTTCAGAGTATTGTTCAGGTAAGTGCACTTTAAATTTTGTCCCAACCTTACCTTTTGGAAAACCATTCGCATTTAGAGTTCCATCAAATGGCACATATCCCATTGCAATGTTTTGTTTTTTTTCAGGATGATACCAAGGAGAAGTAATAAATCCTACAGGATCACCACCATTTTCAGGGGAAACTAACCAAAAATCAGGTGCATAATCTTCAATTGGTTTACCACCAAACTCTAAACCAACTAATTGAAGTTTATAAGGTTTTTTTCCATCAACAAGATCTGCTTTCATTTTTTCTAAAGCTGATTTTCCTACATAATCTCCTTTTTTATTCCACTCTCCTTTTCCAGATAAAGAAACTTGATATCCCAGGTTACACTGAAAAGGATTATGTTGCTGGTCCATATCTTGTCCCCAAGAAAGAATACCTGCTTGAATTCTTCTATGGTGTGCTGGTGCAATAACCATGAGGTTATGTTTTTTTCCTGCTTTAAGAACAGAATTCCACATATCTTCAGCATATAGAGTTGCATTTCTTAAATATATTTCATAACCAGCCTCCCCAGAAAAACCAGACTGTGAAATAACACAACTTCTTCCGCCTATATTTGCTTCCGCCAATCCATAAAAAGGCATGTTATCAAAGTCTACTTGATCTACACAAAGGTCTTTCATTAAAGCTTTTGATTTAGGTCCTTGGATTTGCACTGGACATGCATCTATTTCTTCCACTGTGCAATTAAATCTTCCATCCGCATTTACGCCTTGCAAATACATTCCAATATCAGAGTCTGACAAAGAAAACCAAAATTCATCTTCAGAAATTCTTAATAAAATTGGATCATTTAAGACACCTCCATAAGCGTTACATAAAATTACATACCTTGCTCTCATTGGAGAAATTTTAGTCGCATCTCTTGTGATTACATAGTCAGTAAATTTTTCTGCATCTGGACCCTTTACTCTTATTTGTCTTTCAACAGCAACATTCCACATAGTTACATGATTAACAATCGCATCATATTCAACCATTGCACCACCATCTTCAGGTTTTACATAACCTCTTGGATGATAAATACGATTATAGACAGTTGCTCTCCAACATCCTGCCTGCATTGATAAATGCCAATACGGTGATTTTCTCACTCTTGTTGAAATTAACATTTCAACTTTTGTTGGCCCACTTTGTCGTAAATTGTACGGTACTTCTCTGTCTGATTGATCAACAGAAGTAACATGTTTTAATTTAGTGTAGTCAAATTCATTAGACATAACTATTCTCCTTCAACCACTTGTTAGTTTCCTTCAAGCCGCCGAATGTATAAATGTGGAAGTTATCAGTATGCGATTTAACTTTCCCAATTAAATCATTAGGGTCTTTAGGTTTCAATAAATCTAACGCCTTAGTAAAATTAGATTTAAGAAAGTTAATAGAATTTTTTGCCCCAACAATATTAGCAAACTTGATCAAGCTAGATATTTTTAATGGCCCAGTAATTCCAACATGCACTGGTACGCTTTGTTTAGAAATAAAATCTATAATAGGCTGGGGATCAAGTAACCATTGAGTTACAATATAATCAGCATAAGGCTTTTTATCTATCATAGCTTTTTCTAATTCTGTGTCGGATATATCAGGACTCCCTTCAGGATGTCCAGCTATTCCTATTTTCATTTTTTCGAAATATCCTGTTTCTAAAAGCTGAAATGAACTGTCAAATTTTCCTGCAGGTTCTCTGCCACCACCAATAATTAAAACTTGTTTCACTCCACCATCTTTGCATCTTGAAACATAATCTTTAAGTTCCTTGTCATTTTGCATTGATCTAGCTGGAAAGTGAGGCACTGGATTAAATCCTTTTCTAACAAGTTCTGAAGCCTTATCAGCAGTTTCTCTATAGTCTCCACCAGGTAACATAGTGATGTAAACATCACTTAAAGCTGGGACTGTGTCAACGTCTGTATTTGGTCCAATTTCTAGAGAAAAGTTCATTTTTTAGATCATTATCTGTTTTCAAAAACCTGTCAAAGAAATTCACCTATCAAATTTAATTAAATTTGTTGCCAAAATTTATGCGAATGATAATTTTTTTTTTGTGCATCAGAATCGTAAAAATTTATCTTTATCAGAGATACTAGATATTGAAAAAATCAAGAATGTAGACAAGCCAATAGAAGTGGCAAATGGCTTACCTAATGAGTGCTATACAAATCAAGACTATTTGGCACACGAAAAGGAAAAAATTTTTTATAATAAATGGACAGCAATAGGGGTTGGAAGCTCTATTCCAAGAACTGGAGATGCTAAACCTTACAATCTGCTCGGGACTCCTTTGATATTAATTAGAGACAAAAAAATGGATGTGAGAGTGTTTCACAATGTCTGTAGTCATAGGGGATTTAAACTTTTGGACGAAGCTTGTACTTTAAAAAATGTTATTAGATGTCCGTATCATTCTTGGGCTTATGATTTTAATGGACAATTAGTTGCAACCCCACACATTGGTGGCTTAAATAATCATCAGTCTAAAAACTTCAATAAAATAAAAAATAATTTGAAAGAAGTTAAAACTAAACTTTGGATGGATATAATATTTGTAAATATTAATTCAAATGGGTTGGATTTTGACAAGTACATTAAACCTCTTGAGAAAAGATGGTCGAAATTCATAAACAAGGATGATCAAAAACTAATAGTCAAATCAAATGATTACGGATATTTCAACTTAGTAGTAAAAACTAATTGGAAATTTGCTATAGAAAACTATTGTGAAAGTTATCATCTGCCTACAATTCATCCTGAACTAAATAAAATATCTAATATTAATGACCATTATCACATTCAAGGTTTACCAAATCGATTTGCTGGTCAAGGGAGTAAAAAATATGATCAAATTGTTAAAGGTAACAAAATTTTTGATACATTTCCTAATTGGGAAAAAACAATGTTAAAAAATTCAGAATACATAGCTCTATTCCCTAATGTTATGATTGGTTTACATGTAGATCATTTTTATGTTTTTTGGTTAGAACCTTTGGCAATGAATAAAACAAAAGAACATATGCAAATGTATTATGTTGGAGAAGAGAGTGCAAACGGTGAGCAATTAAAAGAAATGAGAAAACAAAATTTAAAATTTTGGAAAGATGTAATGTTAGAGGATATAAATGCTGTTGAAGGTATGCAAGATGGTAGAAATTCACCTGTATATAATGGAGGAAATTTTTCACCGATAATGGATCAACCAACCCATCAGTTTCACAAATGGGTAGCTCAAAATTTAATAGGATAAAATTTTATGGCACTGAAAGATGTGGGAAATAAAGTTCCAATTTATAAACTTAAGACTACAGAAGAAGTAATGAAGTATTACGATGAGTGGGGGGAAAAAGATAAATATAATAGAGATATGGTTGACTGGAACTATACAGGCCCAGAAGAAACTGTTGACGTAATAAAAAAATATTTAGCTAATAAACACTCACTTTTTTTTGATGCAGGATGTGGAACTGGATTGGTAGGATTACAACTTAAAAAATTTGGTTATGAAAACTTTCATGGTGCAGATCTTTCACAGAAATTATTAGATACAATTCCAAAAAATTTATATCAAAAATTATTTAAGATTGATTTAAATAAACGTATTGAATTAAGTGACAATCATTATGATGCTGTTATGTGTGTTGGAACTTTTACTTTTGCACACGTTAAGTCTGATGCATTAGATGAGTTTGTAAGAATAACAAAACCTGGAGGTTTAATTTGTTTTACAATTAATGAGGGAATTTATAAAGATTATGGTTTTGATAAAAAAATATTAAATTTGAAGGCAAACAACAAATGGGAAGAAATGGAATTTTTTAAATCTGATTATATAGCGAGTAAAGATGTAAATGCTTGGTTAGGACTTTATAAAGTAAAATGAAAATAATTTTAGTAATGGGATTACCCGGTGCTGGTAAAACAACTTTAGCAAATGAAATAGCTCCATATTTAAATGCTAAAAGATTGAATGCTGATGAAGTAAGAAAAGCAGCAGATGATTGGGATTTCTCAAAAGAAGGAAGGATTAGACAAGCAAAAAGAATGGCTGAGTTTGCTTTAAAATTAAAGGGTGAAGGTCATTATGTTATTGCAGATTTTATAGCACCAACTCCAGAGGCCAGAAGCTTATTCCCAGCAGATTTCATTATTTGGGTAGACACAATTAAAGAAGGACGTTTCGAAGATACAAATCAAATGTTTGTAAAGCCAAAAACTTTTGATTACCATGTCACTACTCAAGATGCTAAGAATTGGGCCTTAAAAATCGTAAAGGAGATCAAAAAATGACATATCAATGGGATAATAAAAAACCAACAGCACAAATGCTTGGAAGATGGCAGCCATTCCATGATGGTCATTACACTTTATTCAAAGAAATAATAAAAAAAACAGGTCAAGTTTGTATCCAAATAAGAGATGTGCAGGGAGTAGATGATAATCCATTTGATTTTGGTACAGTAAAAAAAAATATAGAAGATAGATTAAACCCAGAATTTGAAGGTAGGTTTAAAATTATGGTAGTACCAAATATTACGAACATTTGTTATGGAAGAGGAGTTGGGTATAAAATAGAGGAAATAGTATTGGATGAGGAAACGCAAAAAATTTCAGCGACAAAAATTAGAGCTAAAATGAGAGAAGAAGGCAAACTAAAATAGCGATAATGAATAGTAATATTAAAATTATTAAAATTAACAGTGAAATTTCGTCAATAATACTTAATGAACCAAAAACATATAACTCACTATCATTTAAAAATCTTAACGACTTATTAAAAGCATTAAAAAAATTAGATGCTGACACTAAAGTCAAAGTTATAATAATAGAAGGTGCTGGCAAAGGGTTTAGTGCAGGTCATAATTTAAAAGAGGTAAAAAGATTAAAAAAAAAAGATAAATATCAAAAACTTTTTAATCTTTGCTCAAAAGTTATGCTTCAAATTGTAGAAGGTAGAAAACCTGTAATTGCGAAAGTTCATGGTGCTGCATTTGCAGCAGGCTGTCAATTAGTAGCCAGTTGTGATCTAGCGTTTAGCACTAAAGAGGCTTTTTTCGCAACTCCAGGGGTAAATATCGGATTATTTTGCAGTACACCTATGGTCGCTGTAAGTAGAAAAATCAATCGTAAGCCTATGATGAAAATGTTGTTAACTGGTGAACCAATAAAAGCAAATTATGCAAAAGAAATAGGTTTAATAAATGACTACTTCTCAAAACAAAAACTTAAAAAAGAAGTTCTAAAAATAGCAAAAAAAATAGCATCTAAATCCAATTTGACAATCAAAATAGGAAAACAAACTTTTTACAAACAACTAGAAATGCCTTTAAGAAAAGCTTATGCACACACTAGTAAAATGATGACCGTTAACATGATGGCGATGGATGCAAAAGAAGGTATTTCAGCTTTTTTAGAAAAAAGAAGGCCTGTCTGGAAAAATAAATAATGATGAATAAAAAAAATTTTTTTATCATTATTTTAATTATTTTTGGAATGTTCTTAGTTTTTAATTTTAATGATTATAACACTAAAAGAGCTGTAGATGCCTGTCTAGCTGCAAGCCAAAAATTATCTGATACCAAGGTTACTGATTTAGAAGAGGCAAAGAAATTTTGTGAGGAACAAATCAAAAGTAATAAATAACTATGAGTCAAATCAAAGATATTCTCTCAAAATATAAAACTATTGCTATGGTAGGAGTAAGTAATGACCAAACTAAACCTTCAACTATTGTAATGAAGTACATGCAGAAATATGGATATAAAGTATATCCAGTTAACCCATCTGCAATAGGTCAAAAAATTTTGGGTGAGGAGGTATATGCTAAAATCACAGATATAAAAGAAAATGTAGATATTGTAGATGTATTTAGACCATCTAAAGAAGTATTAGCAATTGCAGAGGACACTGTGAAAATTAATGCTAAAGTTTTATGGTTGCAACTTGGAATACGTGACGAAAATGCAAAAGAATTAGTTGAAAAAAATCGTATAGAGTATGTTGAAAATAAATGTACCAAAATGGAATATCAAAAATATTTCTTAAAAGTAAGGCAAGCCTTTCCAGTTCTCAGTGACTAATGAACAAAGTATTAAAATTTTTAGATAGCACTTTTTTAGATTTAGGACGTGAATTTAAGTGGACCTATTTACCACCATTAATGGTCTATATGGCAGCTGGTATTTCAGGTTTAACAGGAATAGTTGGGACTTTCTTTGTTAAAGATTATTTAAATTTATCAGCTGCATTTCTTGCAGGACTTGGTTTTTGGGCAGGGATACCTTGGGCATTAAAAATGCCTTTAGGCCATCTTGTTGATCTCATATGGGAGAGAAAAAATTACATGGTCTACTTTGGGGCATCATTAATAGCGTTAAGTCTATTAATAATGTATGGATTGATTATTCATACAGAAACTATGTCAGAAATATTTTCTGTTGAAACTTGGTTTGTAATTAGTGTCATTTTAGCTCCAATTGGGTATGTTGTTCAGGATGTAGTTGCCGATGCAATGACTGTTGAAGCAGTCCCGTTAGCTGATGAAGAGGGTGTAGATTACAGTAAAGACCAAGTAAAATTAATGCATACTACCATGCAAACACTGGGTCGTTTTGCAATAATAGGTGGAACAGTTCTAGTAGCATTAGTCAATGTAATTTTATTTAGAGATGTTGAAAGTTTAGAGCAATCTGAAAAAATAAATTTATATGGAGCCATTTATTTATATGCTCTTGTAATACCTTTAGTCTCTTTATTAGGTGTAATTTTAGCAAATTATTTAAGACAAAAAAAAATTAATATTTTAAAATCTCAAGGATTAGAATTTAAAGAAGAAAGAGGAAATGAAAAAACTGAGATAAACTGGTGGATTTTAGGTGGTAGCTTGGTTTTTGTTATTTTCACACTTTCGGTTGGATCTTTTAACGTTCCATTTGCACAAGAAATTGTTTTCATAGGCTCAGTAATAATAATTTTATTTTTAATGTTTAAACTTATTAAAGAACTACCTCAAGAATTAAGATTAACAATAGTTGGCACAGCTGTAATTATTTTTATTTTTAGAGCAATGCCAGGCCCTGGACCAGGTTTAACTTGGTTTGAAATTGATCAACTCGGATTTAATGAACAGTTTTTTTCAATTTTATCTTTACTTGCATCAATTTTAACTTTAGCGGGAATTGTTTTATTAAGACCATTTATGGCAAAGAATTCTATTGCCAAAATAATTGTTGTTTTAAGTATTGCAGGTGCAATTTTATTTTTGCCAAGTGTTGGAATGTACTATGGTTTTCATAATTGGACATCCTCGTTAACTGGAGGAGTTGTTGATGCTAAGTTTATTGCTTTAATTAACACAGCTCTCGAATCTCCTTTAGGTCAAGTATCAATGATTCCATTACTTGCTTGGATAGCAAAAAATGCCCCATCTCATTTAAAAGCAACTTTTTTTGCAGTTTTTGCCTCCTTCACCAACCTTGCATTGTCTGCAAGTGCGTTAGGAACAAAATATTTAAATGAAATATTTACTGTAACAAGAGAAGTCAAAGATAAAGTTAGTGGTGAAATTCAAACTACAGCAGACTACTCTGAACTTGGAGTCTTATTGATTGTTGTCACACTTTTAACCTTGATACTTCCAATTATTTTCGTATTTATAATTAACAATAGTAAATACAAAACTTCTGAATAAATACTTTTAAAATGAAGAAAATTTTTTTGGTTTATGGGCACTATGATGACAATTCTTTTAACGCTGCAATAAGAGATGAGTTTATAAAACACTCAAAAATTAAAGGAAATCAAGTAGACATAATTGATCTATATAAAGAAAAATTTAATCCTGTTTATGCTGGTGAAGAACCAGATCAAGAAGTTCTTGATCATAGAAAAAGAATAGAGGATGCAGATACAATTGTATTAATCGCACCTATTTGGAATTTTAGAATGCCAGCGATTGTTGAAGGATGGATAGATAAAGTATTAGCTCCTCCATGGGCATTTAGATTTAAACAGTTGGTAGGAAATTATGGTTATCCAATTGGTAATCTGAAAGATAAAAAAGCAATAATTTTTTGTACTTATGGATCACCACGTTTAGCTATTACTACTTTTTTTTTAAACCTTCCAATTAGAAGATTGAAAAGAGGAGTTTTTCATATGTGTGGCATATATAACATTATCTATAGAAGATATTTTGCAGTACCATTTGTAACTGATTCAAAAAGACAAGAATTTCTAAATGATGTCAAAAAAACTGCAAACAATATTTAGTGCTTTAACTTATTTATTAATATTTACTTCCTTATCAAATGCAGAACTATTAAATCCTAGTAGAGCTATAACTCCAAAAGAAGTCATAAAAATTCAGCTTGAGGGACTGCAAAAGAATGATAACAAATATCTAGATAGTGGTATCGAGCAGACCTGGAATTTTGCCCATCCAAATAACAAAAGAGTTACAGGCCCATTAAATAATTTTAAGAAAATGATTAAAAGTCCTTCTTATCAAATGATGATTGATCATTTAAGCCATACTATTACTAAAGTTAATAGTAACGATAAAATGGCGCAATTTGAGGTAATTATTCTTGATAAAAATAAAATTTATCACAAATTCAATTGGCAAGTTGAAAAATATAATTTAGATGGTGATTTAAAAGACTGTTGGCTTACGACTATGGTTTCAAATCCAATTCCCCTAGGAAGTTCAATCTGATAAACCTCAATTACATTTTTGTATCGAAATAAATGAAAATTTAGTAGAAATCGCTTAATGAAAACAAAAACTAAAGTTGTAGTAGTTGGAGGTGGCGTTGTAGGAGTAAGCGCTCTTTATCATTTGGCAAAAAAAGGCTGGTCTGATGTTGTTCTAATTGAGAGAAAAGAGCTAACTTCAGGTTCTACTTGGCATGCTGCTGGCTTATTACCTTTGTTTAATATGAGTTACTCCGTAGGACAGCTTCATAAGTATGCAGTTAATCTTTACAAAACTTTAGAGGAAGAAACTGGAAAGAATGTTGGTTTTAGTGTTGTTTCAAATATTCGATTGGCTAGCACCAAAGATAGAATGGATGAGTATCATCAATATGCTGGTGTTGCACAAACCATTGGGGTGGATGTAAAATTTTTAACTCCTCAACAAGTAAAAGAAATTTGGCCATTGTGTCATACAGATGATTTAGTTGGTGCAATACAACACCCAGAAGATGGATATATTCAGCCAGCAGATTTAACTCAAGCTTTAGCAACTGGTGCGAGAAATAGAGGTGCTGAAATTTATAGAAATACAGCTGTAACAAGTATGAAACAAACTAAAGATGGCTGGATAGTAGAAACAGATAAAGGTTCAATTGAATGTGAGCATGTAATTTCATGTTCTGGAAATTTTGCAAGACAAACTGGTGAAATGGTAGGTTTAGATATTCCAGTCATTCCAGTTGAGCACCAATACATTGTAACCGAACCTCATCCTGAAATTCAAAAAAGAAAAAAAGAAGGTTTTCCTGAAATGGGAGTTCTTAGAGACAGTGATAGTCGATGGTATATGCGAGAAGAAGCAGGTGGATTGATATTAGGACCTTATGAAGATGGTGCGCCAGCTTGTTATGTTGAAGGTCCTTCAAAAAACTCAGAATACGAATTGTTTCAAGAGGATCTCGATAGATTAGCGCCACATATTGAGGGAGCAATTCACCGTGTGCCTGCTTTTGGAGAAGTTGGTGTAAAAAAAGTTTACAATGGTGCAATCTGTTACACACCTGATGGAAATCCAATAGTTGGTCCAGCGTGGGGATTAAAAAATTTTTGGATTAATGAAGGACACAGTTTTGGGATAACAGCAGCAGGTGGAGCTGGCTGGCAATTAGCAGAGTGGATTATAGATGGCGAACCTACTATTGATATGTTGGGAGTTGAACCAAGACGTTATGGAAATTATGCAACTAAATCATACTTAAAAGCAAAAAATGAGGAAGCATACAGTCATGTTTTTATCACTCATTATCCTGATGAAGAAAGACCTGCAGCAAGACCTTTAAGAACAGCACCTTGTTATGAAAGAATGAGAAATTTGGGTGCAGTTTTCGGACAAAAATTTGGTTGGGAAAGACCAAACTTTTTTGCAACTGATGGCATGGAACAAAAAGATGATTGGTCGTTTAGACGATCAAAATGGTTCGATGCAATCAAAAAAGAGTGTCAAAATGTTAAGGAAAATGTTGGTTTGTTAGATATGACAGCATTTGCCAAATGCAGAATAAGAGGACCTAAAGCTGAAGAATTTTTAGATTTTTTAGTTGCAAATAAACTACCAAAAAAAATTGGCAGAATTAATTTATGTCACGCTTTAAATACTAAAGGGGGAGTTCATTCTGAATTTACTATTATGAAGGAAGCGGAAAATTCTTATTACCTTGTTTCTGCAGGGGCTAATTTAAGATTGGATCATGATTGGATCCAAAAATGGATGCCAACTGATGGCTCAGTTATATTTGAAGATTTAACTAATAGTACAGGTGTACTTGTTGTTGCTGGACCAAAGGCTAGGGATTTAATGCAAAAAGTTTCTACAGATGATTTTTCTAATGAAAATTTTAAATGGTTAACTGCTAAAAAGGTCAATGTTGGTTTTGCTCCAGTTAATGCTATGAGAGTAAATTTTGTAGGTGAATTAGGCTGGGAATTGCATCACCCGATTGAATATCAAAATCATATTTTTGATAAATTAATGGATGCAGGTAAGGATTTAGGAATAAAACCTTTTGGTATAAGAGCTATGAATAGTTTAAGATTAGAAAAATCATACAAACTTGTAGGTACAGAATTATCAATTGAATACTCACCTTATGAGTCTGGTTTGGATAGATTTATTCATCCAAATAAAGGAAATTTTATTGGATTAGAAGCCTTAAATAAATGGAGAGAGAGGGGATTTGATAACAAATTAGTTACCCTTGAAGTACATAATACCAAAGATGCAGATGTTTTAGGGAACAACCCTATATACAAAAACAATAAAGTTGTTGGAAGAGCAACTGGTGGTGAGTTTGGTTTTAGATTAGATAAATCAATAGCATTAGCAATGGTTAAACCTGATTTTGCAAATGTGGGCGACAAATTACAAGTTGATATCTTGGGAGAAATGTATGAGGCTACTGTATTAGATGAAAGTCCATACGATAAAGAGAACAATTTATTGAGAGCATAATGAAAATTTTAGTCGCAGTAAAAAGAGTAATTGATTATAACGTTCAAATTAGAGTGAAAGAGGACGGCTCAGGAATAGTTACAGATAATGTTAAAATGTCAACAAATCCTCCTGATGATAACGCTATTGAGGAAGCTGTTAAAATAAAAGAAGCAGGTAAAGCAACGGAGATCGTTGCAATAACAGTTGGAGGGGAAAAATCTCAAGAAACTGTCAGAAAAGCTTTAGCAGTTGGAGCGGATAAAGGAATCCATGTAAAGACAGAGAGTGTTTTAGAACCTTTAGCTGTTTCAAAAATTATACAAAAAATTGTTGAAAAAGAAAAACCAGATTTAGTTTTTATGGGTAAACAAGCAATTGATGATGACTGTAACCAAACAGGACAAATGCTAAGTGCTTTATTAAACTGGCCGCAAGCAACTTTTGCATCAAACATAGAAGTAAAAGATAATACTTTAGAAGTTACAAGAGAAATTGATGAAGGTCTTGAAACAATCGAAATCAATATTCCAGCAATTGTAACCTGTGATCTTAGATTAAATGAACCTAGATATGCATCATTACCAAATATTATGAAGGCAAAGAAAAAGCCTATAGAAGAAATGAATGTTTCCGATTTAGGGATAGATACGACTCCAAGAGTTGAGCAAATCAAGGTTGAGGAACCACCTAAAAGAAAAGCTGGTATTAAGGTAGCAAATGTTGCTGAACTAGTTCAAAAATTAAAAAACGAGGCAAAAGTTATATAATGGCTGTATTACTTATAGCAGAACACAATAATAAAGAGTTAAGGCCTTTTACTTTAAACGCTGCGACTGCTGCCTCACAAATTGATGCAGAAGTTCACGCAGTTATTATTGGTCAAAATAGCGAGAGTGCTGCTAAAAAACTCTCCGAATTACCAGTGGTTAAAAAAGTAATTAGTATAGAAGCACCACATTATGAAAATTTCACAGCAGAAAACTTTGCACCAGTAATAGTTAAACTTGCAGTAAATTATTCTCATATTGTTTGTTCTGCAAATACTTTTGGTAAAAACTTAATGCCAAGAATTGCTGCTCATTTAGATACTTCTCAGGTCAGTGATATTATAAAAGTAATATCGCCAGATACTTTCCTTAGACCCATTTATGCAGGAAACGCTTTTGCCACAGTAAAAACAAATGATGCAAAAAAATGTGTAACGATCAGACCTACATCTTTTGAACCTTGTGAAAGTTCTGGTGGAAATGCAACAATTGAAAAAGGTGATGCTGGTAAAGAATTTTCAAATACAAAGTTTATTAAGAGAGAAGAAATAAAATCTGACAGACCTGAACTAGGAACTGCAAGAATTGTAGTTTCAGGTGGTAGAGGAATGCAGAGCGGAGATAATTTTAAATTAATAACAGAAGTTGCAGATAAACTAGGAGCAGCCATTGGTGCATCCAGAGCTGCTGTAGATGCAGGTTATATAAGTAACGATCATCAAGTTGGTCAAACTGGAAAAGTTGTCGTACCAGATTTATATATTGCGATTGGAATTTCAGGGGCAATCCAGCATTTAGCAGGAATGAAAGAGAGTAAAGTAATTGTCGCAATCAATAAAGATGGAGAGGCTCCAATATTTAGTGTTGCAGATTATGGCCTTGAAGCTGATCTATTTGAAGCACTTCCACAGTTCATGGAAGAGCTGAGCAAATTAAACACTATACAAAAATAATCCTTACAGTTAAAAACTAGTCTATGTCTAGGGAATCGATGGAATATGATGTTGTAATCATTGGTGGAGGGCCATCAGGTTTATCAACATCAATAAAACTAAAACAATTAGATCCAAACCTAAATGTTTGCCTACTAGAGAAAGCTTCAGAAATAGGAGCACATATTTTAAGTGGTAATGTTTTTGAGACACGTGCGTTAGATGAATTATTACCTAATTGGAGAGAACTAAACGCACCAATAAAAACTAAAGTAACAAAAGAAAAATTTCTATTTTTAGGAAAAACAAAATCATTAAGTTGGCCAACTTGGTTGCTTCCAAAAGTTCAACAAAATCATAAAAATTATATTATTAGTTTAGCAAATTTATGTAGATGGCTTGCGGAGCAAGCAGAAAACTTGGGTGTAGAAATTTTTCCAGGATTTCCAGCAAGTGAAATTTTATACAACGATGATGGATCTGTAAAAGGAGTTGCCACTCAAGATATGGGTATAGACAAAGAAGGAAACAAAAAAGATAGTTTTGAACCAGGTATTGAGTTATTGGGAAAAGTTACAGTTTTTGCTGAAGGCTGCAGAGGCCATCTTGGAAAAGAATTAATTCAAAAATTTGAATTAAATAAAGGAAAAGATCCACAACAATACGGGATTGGGTTTAAAGAAATTTGGGAAATTGATGAGAAAACTCACGAAGAAGGTCTAGTAATGCACACAGCTGGATGGCCATTAGATAACAGCACTTACGGTGGAAGTTTTATATATCATGCAGAAAATAAACAGGTTTTTTTAGGATATGTTATAGGTTTAGATTATAAAAACCCTTATTTATCTCCATACGATGAATTTCAAAGATTTAAAACTCATCCAGCTATCAGGAAAATTATAGAAGGCGGAAAAAGAATTTCATACGGTGCAAGAGCTTTAATCGAGGGAGGTTTTCAAAGTTTACCTCAGATGTTTATGCCAGGAGCATTGTTAGTTGGCTGTGATGCCGGAACTTTAAACATGCCAAAAATCAAAGGCTCTCACACAGCTATGAAAAGCGGGATAATAGCTGCTGAAACTATAAATGAGCATTTAAAAGATAATAAAGATTTATCTATATTTGAGCAAAAATTTAAAAATAGTTGGCTTTATAAAGAATTGTTTGAGGCAAGAAATGTCAAACCTAGTTTTAGTTGGGGATTAATATTAGGAATAATATTTACAGGTATAGATCAAATTTTATTTAGAGGAAAAATGCCTTTTACTCTTAAGCATAAGCACGCTGATCATGAGACCTTAAAATCAGCTAAAGATATGCCAAAAATAAATTATCCAAAATATGACAATGTTTTAACTTTTGATAAAACGAGTTCAGTTTATTTAACAGGTACAAATCATGCAGATAATCAGCCAGTTCACTTAAAACTTAAAGACCCTAATTTACCAATTAATTATACTTTAGAAAAATTTGATGAACCTGCTCAAAGATATTGTCCTGCGGGAGTTTATGAAGTTCAAAAAGAAAATGAAGTAAATAAATTTGTCATAAATTCACAAAACTGTATTCACTGTAAAACTTGTGACATTAAAGAACCATCACAAAATATTATTTGGGTAACTCCTGAAGGTGGAGGTGGACCTAAATATGGCAATATGTAAATTACGATAAATCTATTGCAAACTTTTTTAAAGTTTCAATTGGAACATATTTTAAGGTATTTTGATGAGTTCTTTTCAAGAAAATAGGACAAGCCTTTTCAGCCTCAACTGCTTTTGCATACCAACTAGCACATAAGCACCATCCATCACCATCTTTTAATCCTGGAAATCCGAATTCTGGATGTGGTGTGATTAAATCATTACCTGCTTCTTTTAACCATTCTAAACATTCAGTGGTTACTTTTGCACAAACAGTATGTACACCGTGATCATTTTCATCCGTATTACAACATCCATCTCTTAACCATCCAGTTAAAGGATCATTAGAGCATTCTTCTAGATCTTCACCTAGAACATTTTTTTGTTTTTCTTTCATTTAAATCTTAGTTGGATTTGGTTGACCTTTGTAAACTTCCTCAGGATCAAATTTTTTTTCTTTTTCTAAAAACTTCATTTCAACTTTTCGACCATTTTCAATTGGACCTGTTGGGATAGATCTATAAAAACACGATCGATAACCAACATGGCAACTAGCTCCATCACCAATATCAACAGTTAACCAAATAGAATCTTGATCATCATCAATTCTAATTTCAGTTACCTTTTGTGTAAAACCACTAGTCTTACCTTTATGCCAAATAGCTTTTCTAGATCTACTAAAATAGTGAGCCTCTTTAGTTTCTATAGTTTTTTTTAATGCTTCAACGTTCATATAACCATGCATTAAAATATCTTTTGTTCTAGAACACATAGTGATTACAGGAATTAGGCCATCATTATCAAATTTTGGTGATAAAAGATTTCCTTCTTCAATTTCCTGCACATTTTCTCTTTTTTTGAACATATGTAGTGACTATTTAGCATAAATCTCACTATATTAAATATTTTAAAATTAAGTAATTACTGTATAAAAAGGCGCTATGAAATTAGTAAAAGATACAGACAATAAGATTATTGAAACAAACGAAGTTACTGACAAAGAAGCTGAAGAGGCTTTCAAAACTATTCTAACTTGGTTAGGTGAAGATCCGAACAGAGAAGGGCTTTTAGAAACTCCAAAAAGAGTAATGAAGGCATACAAAGAATATTTTGGTGGGTACAAAGTTGATCCAAATAAAGTTTTAGATAAAACTTTTGGAGACGTAGATGGATATGACGATATGGTTATTCAAAAGAACATTTCAGTTCAAAGTCATTGCGAACATCATATGGCTCCAATTATTGGAAAAGCTCACGTTGCTTATATTCCAAAAGAAAGAGTTGTAGGATTAAGTAAACTTGCAAGAGTTGTAGAAGTATTTTCAAAAAGACTGCAAACGCAAGAAAGATTAACAATGCAAATAGCCAATACTTTAATGGAGTCTTTAGATGCAAAAGGTGTAGCTGTTACTATAGACTCGACTCATCAATGTATGACTATGAGAGGGATAAAAAAAGAACAAGCAACAACAGTGACAAATTATTATTTAGGTCAATTTAAGGAAGACCTTAGTTATCAAAACAGATATTTAAGATTTATAAGTATACCAAAAGATTAAAGTGTCTGACAAATTCAAAGCATTAATCGTAAATCAAGAGGGCGAGAATTTTATAAGAGAAGTAAAATCAATCGATAAAAGTTTCTTAAAACATGGAGATGTAACTGTCCAAGTAGATTATTCTGATTTAAATTTTAAAGATGGAATGATTTTAAAAAATGGTGGAAGATTAGTAAAAGAATTTCCTCATATTCCAGGTATAGACTTTGCTGGAAAGGTGATAGAAAGTGAAAATTCTAAGTTTAAAAAGGGTGATGAAGTAATATTAACAGGCTTTAGAGTAGGTGAAATTTTCTATGGCGGTTACTCACAATTAGCAAAAGTAAATGCAGATTTTTTAGTAAAAAAACCTAACAGTTTAACAACTAAACAAGCAATGATTTTAGGAACAGCAGGCTTTACTTCCTTGATGAGTGCTTTTGCAATTCAAGCAAGAGAAAGTATTTTATTAGGTGAAAAAGTTAACGACGTTTTAGTAACTGGTGCTACCGGAGGAGTTGGAAGCATTGCAATTATGGCATTAACAAAACTAGGTTACAAAGTGACTGCAGTTACAGGAAAAGATTCTAAGACAGATTATTTAGAGTCTTTAGGTGCTAAAAACATTGTAAATCGAGCAGAATTTGACAAAGATCCACGACTTATAGACAAAGGATTATGGGACGGAGTAGTAGATACTGTCGGAGGAAAAATTTTAGCAAATGCAATTGTTCAAACTAAACCTAATGGCATTGTAGCAGTTTGTGGAAATGCAAATAACAATGAGTTAAATACAAGTGTTATACCATTCATGTTAAGAGGTATTAAGCTTTGGGGAATGGACTCTGCTAATTGCAGTATCAAGAGAAGAGAATTTATTTGGGGCGAAGCTTCAAATTTAATTGATTTTGATCTGTTAGAAAAATCAATATTAACTGTAGGTTTAGAAGAATTGTTAGAAACTTATCCAAAGATTTTAAAAGGTGAAATTTCTGGAAGAGTGTTAGTGGATTTAAATAAATAATGGATTGGGATAAATTAAAAATTTTTCATGCAGTGGCTGAAGCTGGTAGCTTTACAAACGCCACCATTAACTTAAATCTAAGTCAATCTGCAATAAGTAGACAGATACAATCTCTAGAACAAGATTTAAAAGTTCAATTATTTGAGAGACACGCTAGAGGACTAACTCTTACTGAAAATGGAGAATATGTTTTTAAAACTGCTCATGAAGTAATTAGTAAACTTAAAGAAGTTGAAACGTCATTAGGGGATCAAAAAAATAAACCCACGGGTAAATTAACTATCACCACAGTTAGAAGTTTTGGAACTCATTGGTTAACGCCAAGAATTCAGGAATTCATGACGCTGAACCCTGAAATAGAAATAGAATTAGTTTTTGATGATAAGGAATTAGATTTAAGTACTCGACAAGCTGATATTGGAATTTTTATGAGAAGACCTAAACAGCTTAACTATATTCAAAAAAAGTTAGTTGATATTAAGTACTATATTTATGGTTCAAGTAAATATTTAGAGAAAAATGGTATGCCAAAAACTATAAATGATTTGAACAAACATAAGTTTATTTCATTTGGAAAAGGTGCACCTTCACCAGTATATAATCCTGATTGGGCTTTAAAACTTGGAATGCATGATGGAAAAAAAAGAAAAACAATTATGAAGGTTAATAGTGTAATGGGATTATTACTTGCAGTGGAGACGGGTGTTGGCTTAGCTGCTTTGCCAGAATATTTAGTAACAGGCTCTTCAAAAGTTATAAAAGTACTTCCAAAATCAGAAGGACCAATTACAGAAGCTCATTTCGTCTATCCACAATCTTTAAAAAATACCGCTAGAGTTCAAGCTTTTAGGAATTTCTTATTTAGTAAGATTGGTGACTGGAAATAATCCTTAGAGGACAAATATTTTCTTTTAATCTAGAAAAATCATTGAAAACTGCGACATTATATGCGATTGATAATCATTCGCATTGAGAATAATTCTCATTCGCAAATAAACATAAATATAAGGGAGATATGAGAAAAATAACAATTATAGCATTAGTATTTTCTGTATTTGCATCATCTATCGCGATTGCAAATGAAGTTAATATATTTAATGCAAGACACTATAAAGCAGATGCCGAGCTTTATGGGAAGTTTACTAAAGCAACTGGAATTAAAGTAAATTTAATTAATGGTAAATCTGGTGCTTTAGAGAAAAGAATCATCAGCGAAGGTGCAGATTCATCTGCCGACCTATACATCACGGCGGATGCTGGAAGATGTGGTGCCATGGATGCAAAAGGTCATCTTCAAGGTGGCTTATCATCTGAAGCTATAAGAGCTGCTGTTCCAAAAAGCTTTAGAACAACTAAATGGGTTGGAATAGCAAAAAGAGCTAGAATAATTTATTATTCACCTGAAAGAGTTACTGGTGCTGAGTTATCTGGAATGTCGTATGAAGGTCTAGCAGATCCAAAATGGAAAGGTAGATTAGTAATTAGAAAATCTAGTAATATTTACAATAAATCTCTTGTGGCTTCATTGATTGAAAATAATGGAAAAAAAGCTACAGCTGAATGGGCAAAAGGAGTTGTTGCAAATATGGCTAGAGAATCTAAAGGAAATGATAGAGCTCAGATAATGGCAGTAGCAGCAGGAGAAGCTGATATTGCAGTAGCAAACACTTATTATTTAGCTCTAATGTTATCTGGTAAAAAAGGTGCAGAGCAACAAGAAGCAGCTAAAAAAGTAAAAGCCTTCTTTCCTAATCAAAATGGTAGAGGAACGCATATGAATGTTAGTTGTGCAGCTCTAGTAAAAGGAGCACCAAATAAAGATAATGCAATTAAACTTGTAGAGTTTTTATTAACTCCAGAGTCTCAAGAGCACTTCACTAACAACACATTTGAGTTTCCAATGATTGAAGGTGTTTCACCAAGTCCATTAGTAGTAAATAATCTAGGATTAGATTTTCAACAAGATATGAATACTAAACTAGCTTCTTATGGAAAAAATCAAGCAGCAGCATTAGAAGTAATGACTGCAGCAGGTTGGAAGTAATAAATAAGTGAAAAAGAATTTATTTAGTTTTGATACAAATAATTCTTCTGATGAGAGCGGTTCACTAGTGGGTCAGATAACATGTGAACCATGCTCTTTAGAGGTTAAAAAAATCAAAAATAAAATAAATAATAGAAAATTATCTAAAATTAAAAAAAGTGATATTGATCATATTACTAATGTTTTTGATTTAAAAAGATAGTTTTTAGAAAGTGAACATAACTCAATAGTTATTACCCTACTATTGATTATGTTCACTTAGATTAAAAAGGGTAAAAATGTATTTAAGAAAAGTTAATTTTTGGTTTCTAAGTTCTTTACTGATCTCAATTATTGTTGCTATTCCAATTATTACTGTTTTCTCAAGCTTTTTTGAGGATACTTCTAATTACTATCAAATTTTAAAAGATACTTTTTTATTCGAATATATATTTAATTCATTCACTCTATTAATTTGTGTTTTAGTCCTCACTTTTATATTTGGGACTTGTGCAGCTTATTTAGTCTCATTTTATAAATTTCCGCTTAGTAATTTTTTTAAATGGGCTCTGATTTTATCTTTCGCTGTACCCCCTTATATCTATGCTTATTCATTGACAGCTTTTTTTGAGAATTATGGAACATTATATTCTGTTTTAAAAAATTTATTTGGACCAGGAAATTACAACCAGCATATTCCAAAATTTGATGGTTTGTTTGGAGCTGTTCTTTCACTTTCTTTTTCTTTATTTGCCTATGTATATATTCTTGCAAGAGCATCTTTTCTTTACCAATCTCAAAACTTAATTGATTTAGGAAGAAGTTTAGGATTTTCAAAAATAAAATCTTTTTATTCTTTAATTTTACCAGCGGCTAGGCCAGCTATAATGGCTGGTTTATCTCTTGTAGCGATGGAAACTTTAGCAGAATTTGGGGCCGTTGATTTTTTTTCAATTAATACTTTAACAACTGGGATTTATAATTCTTGGATAGCATTTGATGATTTAGCTTTTTCAAATAGGATATCATTCTTTCTTTTAATATTTATATTTGCACTTTTTATTATAGAAAATTTATCTAGAAAAAAAGCAAGATACCACTCGAATACAAAAGGTGGCTTTAAACAGAAAGAGAAAATAAAACTTTCAGGGGTAAATGCTTTTAATGCATTTTTTATTTGTTTTATTTTATTCTTTTTAAGTTTTTTATTTCCTTTGAGCCAAATGTTATATTGGACAGTCAAATTTCCTGAAAACTTTTTTGATCTTCAAGTTGTAACTCTCACTTTAAATACAATTTATTTAGTATTTTTATCAAGCTCGGTTTTAATAATTTTTTCTCTTATTTCAAATTATGGGAACAGAGTGGAAAAAAATAAAGTATTAAATATTTTATCTACTCTATCTATTTCTGGTTACGCAATTCCTGGAGTAATTTTAGCAGTAGCATTTATAACTTTTATAGCATGGTTTGATAATAATATTGTTCAAGCTCTAGGCCTCTTGTCTATAAAAAAAGTGTTTATAGGTTCTATCCTTGGTTTAGTTCTTGTGTATTTTATAAGATTTTATTCTTTGGCATTTAATGGAATAAAATCTGGATATGAAAAAATTAATATCTCTGTCGATGAAAGTTCTTATCTTCTTGGTTATTCAAAACAAAAAACATTTATGAATATTCACATTCCATATTTAAGAAACTCACTTTTGTTTGTTGTAATATTAATTTCTCTTGAAATAATTAGAGAGCTTCCAATTACATTAATTTTAAGGCCTTTTAACTTTGAAACATTTGCAACAACTGCTTATATTTCTGCATCTGAGGATTTACTTGAGGCTGCTGCTGCACCTTCATTGTTTTTAATTTTAATTGCAACTGGATTTATTATGCTTACATCTAAATATATTCTGAGAGAAAAATGATTAAAAATTTTTTAGAAATTAAAAACGTTGATTTTACGATAGGCGGTAAAACTAAGGTTAAGAATGCCTCTTTTAACATTGAAAACGAGGGCGAAACTTTATGTATTCTTGGTCCGTCAGGTATTGGGAAAACAACTATACTTAGAACTATAGCTGGATTAGAAAAAATTGATAAAGGATCAATCAAATTGAACGGTAAATTGCTATCCTCTAAAAAAGAAAATATTGAACCTGAGCACAGAAACATATCTTTAGCTTTCCAGGATAACAGTCTATTTCCACATTACACTGTTGAAAAAAATATATTGTTAGGTGCAGAGAAAAATAAGGGAAAAAGAAGAAAGAAAATAAGCTTTAAAGAAATAATAGAGTTCCTAGATATCTCAAAAATATTATTTAAATATCCACATGAGATAAGCGCAGGTGAGGCACAAAGAGCGTCTCTTGCAAGATCTCTATTAACTCAACCTGATCTTTTGTTATTAGATGAACCACTATCAAATGTTGACCAAAGTTTGAAAGAGGAAATTCAAGTTAGATTAAAAAAAATATTGAGTAGATTAAAAATTACTACGATAATAGTTACTCATGACTCTTATGAGGCTTTTTATTTAGGAAATAAATGCGCCATTATTTTAGATGGCCAGATAAAGCAGTTTGATGATCCTTATAATGTTTATCATTTTCCAAACTCAGTTGAAGTAGTGAATTTTCTAAATAGAGGAATATTAATTCCTGCTAAGGTAACAGGAGAAAATTCATTAGAAAATAAAGATTTAGGAACAATTAAAGGTAATTTTATTAAACACTACCCAAAAGGTTCAGATGTACAATTGTTACTACAACCGGAAGATCTAGAGCATGATGATCGAAGTAATCTTAAGTTAGAGGTTGTTGATAGAAAATTTAGAGGTACAAATTTTATTTACACATTAAAGACTAATAGTGATTTATTGATCCCAGTTTTTGTTCATTCTCATCACGTTCACCAGCACGAAGTTGATGAAAAATTTGGTATTAAAAGACCAATTAATATTGATCATATAGTTTGTTTTTAATACAAACAAAATAAATGCTTTCAAAAAAACAGTTATTTTCAAGAGGTATGCTTGATATTGCTCCTCATATGCTTTCAGTAATTCCTTTTGGAATAATTTGTGGAGCAATTGGTGTAGACCTAGGTTTTAATCCATACTTAGTTTACGCTATGTCTATCATCATATTTGGAGGAGCCTCACAAATAGTTTTTTTACAATTATTATCAGGTGGAGCTTCATCTTTAGTAGCTGTTACTTCAGTAGGTGTAATTAATTCAAGACATTTGTTATATGGAGCTGTTTTATCTGAATATTTAGAAAAATTATCTTTTATTAAAAAACTATTAATCTCTTATGTTGTAGTTGACCAAGGATTTGCTGAATCTAATAAATTTTTTAAAAAAAATAAAACTGAACAATACTTACATTATCACTTGCTAGGTACAGGAATTACAATGTGGGTTTGTTGGCAAATAGCAACACTTGCAGGGATAATATTAGGTTCATTTGTACCTGAAGAGCTTGGATTAAAATTTGCAATTCCCTTAACTTTTATAGCTATTGTTGTTCAAGATTTAAAAAAATTGGATCACGTAATTGTAATGCTTGTTTGCGGTATTAGTTCTTTATTATTTTTTGAAGCACCATTTAAATCTTATATTCTTATTTCACCTGTTATAGCTTTATTCGTTGCAGCATTATTATTGAGGTTAAAAAAATGACCTGGCTATCGATTACAATTGCAGGAATATTAACTTATTTTACAAGAATGACTATGATTGTTCTAGTTAGACGAGATCTTCTAGGTGAAAAAATCAAAGCTGTATTAGCTTATGTTCCATCTGCAGTATTTCCAGCAATTATATTTCCTGCAATATTTATTAATGATTATGGTGCTTATATAGAAATGAATGATCCTAAAATATTTGGAGCTTTAGTTGCAATTATTGTTGGTTATTTTTCAAGAAATGTTATTGCGACTATATTCTCTGGCCTATTATCTTATTGGATCATCATATTTATTTTTTTATCATAACTAATCTCAGTCTGTTAACCCCAGTTAACGCATAGCTGTTTTGATCAAATATAGTTATTAAAAATCTCTGTTAGCTATATAAGTAAGTTAATTAATTAAAGAATTCATATTTATTTTTGATTAATTAACTCTCTTGTTATTTATAATTTATGCCTCTTTTATAAGGGGCATAACTAAATATTTCCTAGTTTTAGATTTCTAGAAATATTATAATCAATCATCTTTGGTTTTGATAAATTTAAATTAGACATAATTTCAATATATTGATCTACATTTTCTACTTGTAGTCTTGGGTTGTGCTCTCTTTCTTTCCCGATAGTACTAGATTTTTTTCCATTATAATCATGACCAGGATAAAGAATTGTTTCCTCAGGTAATTTTAATAATTTGTGAAAAAGAGAATGATAAGCGTCCTTGGAGCTACCATTTTGAAAATCGGTTCTCCCAGTCCCATTGATTAAAAGAGTATCCCCAGAGAATAAATAGTTATCCATTAAAAAACTGTAACTATCTGAAGTGTGACCAGGTGTAAACATTGTTCTGATTTTTAATTGGTCAATTTCAATTGTTTCATCATCTTTAAGTTTAATGTCTACAGTTTCAGCAGGGGAATTTTCTCCCATAATTGTTGTACAATTAGTATTACTTTTTAATTTCGAGGCACCAGTAATGTGATCAGCATGAATATGAGTATCTATTACTTTCACTAGTTTTAAATCGAGTTCCTTTAGATGATTTATATATTCATCAACATTTTCTAAAACTGGATCTATAATAATTGCTTCGCGACCTTTTGCCGAAGCTATTAGATAAGTATAAGTTGATGATTTTGTGTCAAACAGTTGTTTAAAAATCATTTTTTATTATTATCAAATAATTATGATTAGCTCCACATTTCATTGGGCATGTAAACACACGTGGAAAAGAAGTGCAAAAAATACTGGTTGGTGTTTGTTAGGTTGTGCTATTGGTGATTTTGGAACTATATTATTTTTTCAATTAACTAAAATACCTTTTCCAGTGTTAGGGATAATGATTTTAGCGATTATAAATGGATTAATCACAAGCATAATATTGGAGACTATAATTTTAATCCGTCAAGGTTTCTCGTTTAATGGAGCAGTAAAGACAGCATCAGGCATGAGTTTAATTTCTATGCTAAGTATGGAAATTATGATGAATTCAACAGATTATATTCTAACTGGTGGTGCAATTCTAACCTGGTGGGTTGTACCTATTATGCTGATAGTAGGTTTTTTAACTCCATGGCCATATAATTATTGGAGATTAAAAAAGTTTGGAATTAACTGTCACTAAATATTTTAGAGAATTTTTTTTAATAAATTTTCACCAAAAAATAGCTTATGAACTATGACAGCTAAAATATGAAGCGCAATTAGAGCTATAATTGTATAATTTGAGAATATATGAATGTTATAAAATTGATCAGCTAATACAAAGTTATCTTGAATTTTAATTTCTTTAAAAAATATCACTAATGTTTCACCATTAAATAATTTTTTTAAAATACCTGAGATAGTTATTGATAAAATTGCCACATATAAAAGAATATGATTCAGTTTAGCTATAAACTTTTGACCTTTAAAAATACTTGGATCTAATTTTGGTGTAGGGTTAAAAATTTTGTTCAGTAATCTTATAATAACCAAGTAAAATATTGATAAGCCTATTATAATATGAATATTTTCTATACTTAATCTTTCTTCTCCAAAATCAAGATCAACTAAATAAAAACCAAGAGGAATTTGGATTAGTAATAATATTGCACTAAGCCAATGTAACATCTTTGAAATAATACCATACTCTGTTAAGGTATTTTTAAAATGCATCCTTTAGTAAAACATATAACTAGTTGCTTTGGTATAGTTTTGTTGTCTCTTTTTTTCACAGTAGTTGGAACTCAAAGTATTGCTGATCAGTCTGCAGAAGAAATCATAAAAGGTAGAAAAGCCCTTTTTAGTATGAATTACAGTACAGCAAAGCGTGTCCAAGCTTTATCTTCAAATGGAGACTTTGACAAAGCAAAAGAATTGATGATTGAAATGAGTGAAAATTATAAAACATTAATAGGACTATTTCCTGAAAATACCCAAGAAGGATTTAAGACAGAGTCTTTACCTATAATTTGGCAGGAGAAAGATGCTTTTAATGCTTTAATGCAAAAATCATCAGATAACATGATAAAACTGACTTCAGTGATTGAAGACAGTGATGATATTCGTGCTACTCTTCGAGAATTTATGTGGAGCAGTTGTAAGGCATGTCATAGCAAATATCGAATGCCTCATTAATATATTAAGCAGTGATTCCGCAAAAAGTAACAGACCATCTTGAGGAATATATTAGTCAGGAAATCTACGTACAAATAGCTGTAATTAAAGGTAAAGAAAAAGTTTCAACAGAGCTAGCTATAAATAAATATTTTAAAAGTAATCATTTTAGAGATTTAGCAGAGGGTAGACCTTATGATCATTTTATTGATGGATTAAGGGATAAATGTCTTGCAAAATTAAAGAATTCACCAATGAGAAATAAGCAAACTGACGATCCAACAATAATTGAATTACAAAATAAATTAAACAAATTAAGCGATGAGGAGTTGGATAATACTTATTGGGAAATAGAAACTGGTGAATTTTTTACGGGAGATCAAATCAATGAATTAGAGGATATACGTAACAATTTAATATCTAATTTAATAATTAATGAAAATTCAAAACGAGACTCAGTATTGAATATAATTATGGGCTTTTGCGAAAAATATGAAAAGATATGTCAGAAAAAATATCCAGAAGCACCACTTCCACTAGAAATTTTAAAATCTGTTAATTAAATTTTAAGGGTTCGCTCTTTAAGATATTACCTAAAGAGCTCCCTTATATTGCCTCTTTGGCATTTAAATCCAAAAGGATTTTATTTTTTGTTTGTTTTTGAAATATAAAGCTATTCAGCTAAGTGTCAGGTGGTGATAGTTTTAACATAATAACCTCCTCATAAAAAAATTAATTATAATTATGCAAATTTCAATTAATTTATTTTAGTTTTAATAAAATATATATCTTGAATACAACCTAATGCTTTAGTATATTCCCGGTATCTTAAATCATCCTTTGAATTAATTTTTATTTATCAACTCACTTATAAAATTTTCTCCATATCCTTGATCTACTGCTTTTTGGAAGTAATTTTTATTTACTTCAGCAACTTTTTCAGCTTCTGGAAAATCTTTTAAGAGATCTTGTATATAAGTTAAATCTTTTACAGAATTATTGGCAGTAAATTTAAATCCTGTAAAATCGCCCTTTAATAAATTATCAAATACTCGGTTCAATGCTGCTGAATTTCCAGAACCAAGTTTTGCCACACTAAATACTTTTTGCAAATCCAAACCTAATTCTTTAGCACCTATTGCTAAATGATTTACTAAAGCGCCATTACCTAAAGATAAAAAATTATTTAAAAGTTTTGATTTAGCTCCCATTCCAACTTCTCCGAAATAAAAGTAATCTTTGCAAAAAAATTTTAAATAAGGTTCAGCTTTTTTAAAATTCTCCTTAGAGGCACCAACAATTCCACCTAAGACACCTTCTTCTGCCTGAACAGGACCACCCATAACAGGACATTCCACATAGTTAATATTATTTTTTTTATAAATAGAGTTGGTTTCAATTGAGCCTGATTTGTTATGAGTGGTAATATCAATAACTATAGTTTTATCATTTAATATTTTAGATATTTTTTCTGAAATTGATTTTGCAATTGGAGTGTTAGTAACACATATAAAAAGAGCATCTAAATTTTTATTCCCAAAATCCTCAAAAGAATTAACTTCTTCTGCCCCTTCTTTGGTAATCTTTTCAATAGGTTTTCTATTTTTGTTAGCTATTACAAAAAGTTTATTTTTATTTTTTAAAATATTTTTGGCTATTCCATACCCCATATATCCAACACCAATAAATCCAATATTTTTCATAAATTCCTTAGTTTAAGTTTTTTGTCCTTCTGTTCTAATAAACATTATACCAAAAATTATAATTCCTATAACACCTATAATTTTATTATAATCAAATGGCACGCCAAAAATTATGAAGTTTATAATTGTTGACCAGACTAATTGAGAATATTGAAAGTTAGTTACAAATGACAAATTTGAAAGTTGAATTGCATAAATAATTAAGGAATGACTAACAAACCCAGCAACACCAAGAAGAGTTAAATAAAGCCAGTAAATATTTTTTTCTAATGGAATCCAATTAAAAAATATAAAAATACTGAAAATGATTGCTCCTAATATTGAAGTATAAAAGATTGCAGCAAATGGATCATTATCTCCTGATACAACTTTTGTAAAAAATTGATATAGAGCCCAGCATATAGGTGGCACAATAGGAAAAATTAAATCTAGGCTTAATATTTTCATACTAGGCCCCAGAGAATAAACAATTGAGCCAAAACTCAGTAGCATTAAAGCTATCCCTTTAGGCGTTAAAATATCTTTTAAAAAATATGCTGATAACAAAGAGACTATTAGTGGCGCAGTAAAGAAGACCACATAAATATCAACCAAATCGAATTTTTGTAAAGAATAAAACATAAATGATGTAGCAGTAACCATTAGAGTTGATCTGATTATTTGTACTTTAAAATTTTTCTTTAAATTAACTTTTGGCTTAAATATTAAAAAAAATATTATTAGAGAAACCATGTGAAAAAAAAATCTTCCCCATATTGCTTGTGTTACTGGCATTACAGTTCCGAGATATTTTGCAGTAGAGTCCATGCAAACAAACATAAAAAATCCCCCAGCAGCTAATAAAATTACATTAATTAATGAAGTTTGTTTTGGCACTGTGAGATTTTTAATTACATTACAACGCCTACTTGCCAAGGATTAAACTCCTCGTCACCGTAGCCATTGATCTCACTTTTTGATTTATTTCCTGATGCTGTGTTTACTACTAATTCAAATATATTTTGACCCACTTCTTCTACTTTTTCTTTACCTTCTGCAATAGTTCCACAATTTATATCCATGTCTTCTGACATTTTTTCATACATAGCAGAATTAGTTGAAAGCTTCAGGCTTGGAACAGGCTTACATCCAAAACAAGAGCCACGACCTGTAGTAAAACAAATTACATTTGCTCCAGATGCAACTTGTCCTGTTACAGATACTGGATCGTAACCAGGTGAGTCCATGAAATTAAATCCTTTATTTTTTAATGGTTCAGCATATTGCAAGACATCTTGAAGTATAGAATTTCCACCTTTAGCAACTGCTCCTAATGATTTTTCTAATATAGTTGTTAGTCCACCTCTCTTGTTTCCTGGTGCAGGATTGTTATCCATCGAGCTATTATTGATTGAGGTATAATGCTTCCACCATTCTAGTCTTTTAATTAGTTTGTCTGCAGTTTCTTGTGAATTAGCTCTATTAATTAATAAATGTTCTGCACCATAAATTTCTGGAGTTTCAGATAAAATTGAACTTCCTCCTTTTTTTACCAAAAGATCTGCTGCAATCCCTAATGCTGGATTAGCAGTTATCCCTGAATACCCATCGGAACCTCCACACTGCAAAGCAAGTGTCAAATGGCTAACAGATTGAGAAGACCTTTTAACATTGTTTGCTTCTGGTAATAAATTTTTGATTTGTGAAAGAACTTTATCTACAATTTTTTTTGTTCCACCTTCATCTTGAATAGTAAGAAAATGAATTCTATTATGCTTTTTTAAAGACTCGTCAAACAAACTAACCTGAGCACATTCACAACCCAAACCTATCACAAATACGTGAGAAAAATTTGGATGATTTTTAAATCCATCAATAGTTCTTTGGAACATTTGCATTCCTTCACTTTCAGTATTCATTCCACATCCTGTAGAGTGAGTAATAGGAACTATTCCGTCAATATTAGGATAATCTTTTAAAATATTGGAGTATTTAATTTTTTCGACAATCATCTTTGTTACTGTGGCTGAGCAATTAACAGTACTTACAATTCCAATATAATTTCTTGTAGCTACTTGGCCATTATCTCTTAAAATTCCATTGAAAAATGTATCAGTTTTTTCATCGACAATATGCTTCTTATCTGTAACTTTAAAATCTCTTTTGAATTCTCTAAATTCCAAATTATGTGAATGTACATGTTGTCCTGGTTTAATATCGTCTAATGCAAAACCGATTATTTGATCATATTTTATTATAGGATCACCTTTTTTAATTGTTTTTAAACAGACTTTATGACCAAAAGGTATTGGATCAACAGTACTAATTTCATGACCTTCAATTTTTGTTTTTTCAGGAATGATGAATTGACTTACGCCAACATTGTCATTCTGATTTAAAACTATTAGATTATTCATAAAATTATTATATAACTATTATTTTAAACAGACCATTATAAAATATTATGCCAAAAAAACGAAAAAAGAGTTTCAGAAGTCAACAATGGTTTAATAATCCAAAAAATCCAGACATGACTGCTCTATATTTAGAGCGTTATCTAAATTATGGACTTACTAGAAAAGAGTTACAATCAGGAAATCCTATAATTGGAATTGCTCAATCTGGCAGTGACCTTTCTCCATGTAATCGACATTTTTTATCTTTAAGTAAAAGAATCAAGGATGGAGTAAGAAGAGCAGGTGGCATTCCTATGGAATTTCCAACACATCCAATTCAAGAAACAGGTAAAAGACCAACAGCTATGCTTGACCGAAATCTATCATATTTATCTTTAGTAGAAGTTTTGTATGGTTATCCAATTGATGGAGTAATATTAACAACTGGATGTGATAAAACTACTCCAGCAGCCTTGATGGCAGCAGCCACAGTAAATATTCCAGCAATAGTTTTATCTGGCGGTCCAATGTTAGATGGAGTTTATAAAGGAAAATTAGCTGGTTCAGGAATGGTAGTCTGGGAAGCTAGAAAAATGTTAGCTAAAGGAGAAATAAAGTATGAAGAGTTTATGGATATGGTTTCATCATCTTCACCAAGTGCTGGGCATTGTAATACAATGGGAACTGCATCCTCTATGAATTCAGTAGCCGAAGCATTAGGAATGTCTTTACCTGGAGGAGCAGTTACACCTGCGCCTTATAGAGAAAGAGAACAAATTTCTTACGAAACTGGAAAAAGAATTGTAGGAATGGTACATGAAAATTTAACTCCTTCAAAAATTATGACCCGTAAAGCATTTGAAAATGCTGTTGTCGTTGCAAGTGCAATAGGTGGATCAAGTAACTGCACAACTCATTTGAGTGCGATCGCAAAACATATGGGAATTAAATTTAATCTTTCTGAATGGCAAAAACTAGGACACAATATTCCTCTATTAGTTAATTGCCAGCCTGCAGGAGAATATTTAATGGAAAGCTTTCACAGAGCTGGAGCAATCCCTGCTGTAATGAAAGAATTAATTAAAAATAAAAAACTTCATACGAACATAAAGACTGTTACAGGAAAAACAGTTAAAGAGAATTTAAGAAAAAAAATTGATGTAGACAATAATGTAATTAAATCATTTAAAAATTCATTAGCAGAAAAAGCTGGCTTTTTAGTAATGAAGAGCAATTTTTTTTCCTCAGCAATTATGAAAACGTCAGTAATTAGTAAAGAATTTAAAGAAAGATATCTATCCAATCCTAAACACCTAAATGTATTTAATGGAAAAGCGGTAGTATTTGAAGGACCAGAGGATTACCACAAGAGATTAAATAGTAAGAAATTAAAAATTGATGAAAATTCAATATTAATTGTAAGAGGCTGCGGGCCAGTAGGTTACCCTGGGTCTGCTGAGGTTGTAAATATGCAACCACCTGACAGATTGTTAAAAAAAGGTATACGTCATTTACCAACACTAGGAGACGGTAGACAGAGTGGTACTTCAGAAAGCCCTTCAATACTTCATGTTTCCCCAGAGTCAGCAGTAGGTGGAGATCTGGGAATTGTAAAAACTGGAGATAAAATGATAATAGATTTGAACAAAAGAAGGGTCGATTTATTAATTTCTAAATCAGAATTTAAAAAAAGGAGAAAAAATAAAAAGTTATTTAAGGCAAATAACCAGACTCCTTGGCAAGAGATTTTCAGAAATACAGTAGGACAGCTTGAAGATGGAGCGTGTATTAATTCTCGAGGCAGATATTTAGACGTATCACATACCAAAGGTTTACCAAGAGACTCTCACTAATATATGCCAAAAATATTAGTTTCTAGAAAAATTTCTGATTTAGCAGAGGAAAAACTTAAAAAAGAATTTGACGTAACGCTTAATCTTAAAGATGAGCCTATTCCTGAAAATGAATTAATAAAAATTATTAATGATTATGATGGAATGATTTCAACAGGTTTTGATAAAATCAGTGAAAATTTTTTTAATAATTTAAACGGAAAATTAAAAATTGTAGCTCAGGTTGGTGTTGGTTACGATAATATTTCTATTAAATCTGCAGGAGAAAAAAAAATTAAGGTAACAAATACTCCAAATGTTCTTAATGAAGCAGTTGCGGAAACAACTATTCTTTTGATATTGGCAGCCTCAAGAAGAATAGGAGAGGCTTATAATTTAGTTAAGTCTGATGACTGGAAAAATCAAAAACCAGATCTTACTAAATTTATGATAGGTAACTCTGTGACAGGTAAAACTCTTGGAATTATTGGAATGGGAAGAATAGGTCGTATCGCTGCAAAAAGTGCCAAAGCATTTGGTATGAAAATTATTTATTATAACAGGAATAAACTCTCAGAAGATTTAGAAGATGGGGCTAAATATTATTCAGATTTAAATTCTATGTTACCTAAGTGCGACTTTGTAAGTATCCATACACCAGCTACACCAGACACAAAACATATTATAAATGAATTAACACTAAGTTTATTACCTAAACATTCAGTGGTTATTAATACTTCAAGAGGATCTACAATTGATGATGATGCCTTAATAGATGCGTTAGAAAATAAAAAAATTTATGGTGCAGGTCTTGATGTTTTTAACAATGAGCCTAATTTAGATAAAAGATACTTAAAATTGGAAAATTGTTTTGTCTTACCTCACATCGGAAGTGCTACTCATGAAACAAGGTTAGCAATGAGTATGATGGCTGTAGAAAACATTTATTGTTTCTTTAATAATAAACCTTTAATTTCTGAAGTAATTTAACACAACTCAAAGTTGAAGTTTAAAAGATATATATAATTTCTAAACATAAATTAAATGTGCACATGTTGAAAACTAATTTCTTTTATGTTTAAATTTATAAAAAAACATAAACGAGAGGAAGATAATGTTTAAATTAATATCAAAAACTATAGCTGCAATAGCTATTGTTTCAGTTGCTTTATTTGGCTCTGCGAATGCAAAGACTTTAAAGATTGAAACACACTTTACTGCTAGTTCACCGAATGGTGAAGTTGCAGCTCAATTTGCTAAAAACGTAGAAATGTTTTCTGGTGGAAGCTTAAAAGTAGAAATGTTCTACTCATCTTCTGTAACAGGAAAATCAGCTGAGGTATTTAACTCTGCTCAAACTGGAATTATCGATTGTGATATGACTGGTGCTGGTTACCAAACTGGTAAAAATGCAGCGTTTCAATTCGCAGGTGATGTAATGGGTGGATATGACAACCCATATCAACAATATGATTTCTTAAAGTTCCCAGGAGCTCAAGAAGCTGTTGATGCCCTTTATAATAAATATGGAATGACTTTAATTGGTTGGTGGATACCAGGACATGAGTCTCTAATATCTAGTAAACCAATTCCAGATGTTGCATCTATCAAAGACTTTAAATTTAGATCACCTCCAGGAATGGAAAGTATGATCTTTACAGCATTAGGCGCTAAACCAATCGTTATGGACTTTGGTGAAGTTCCAACTGCTTTACAAACTGGTCTAATTGATGGTGCTGACTATTCATCTTTAGCAACTAACTATGCAGGTGGACACTATGAGCAAAATAAATATGCTACATATCCAGGTTTTCACTCTATGCCAGCTGACCACTTAGCTTGTAATACGAAAGTATGGAACAAGTTAAAACCGCATGAAAAGGGTGCAATGAAAGCTGCTATTGAAATTTGTGGAAGAACTATCACAAGTTTAGTGGAGAGAAAAAATGCAGAAGCTGTGAAAGCTTTGAAAGAAATGGGTGTTACTCTTCATGACTGGTCTAAAGAGGATAGAGCTAAATTTAGACAAGCTGCTCTTGGTGCTTGGGAAGAGTGGAGAAAAAAATCTCCTGAAGCAGATGCTCTTATAGATATACATACAGCTTATATGAAAGCTAACGGTATCCTATAAGTAAAAGCACATTAAAATCTTGAAGGGCCTGAAAAAGGCCCTTCTTATTAATTTAAAATTTTAGCTTATGCTTGATAAACAATTACAACAACAAAATGAAAAAGTTGCAAGCAAAGATGATTTTCCAATAAATTGGATTGATAGAATTTCTTTATTTTTAAGTCATACAATTAAGTATTTGATACCAATAATCGTACTTGTCATGATGTATGAAATTTTTATGAGGTACATAGTTTTTAAACCAACCTTGTGGGCCAATGAATTATGTTTATGGTTGGCTGGTGTTTGTTATTTAGTTGGTGGAATTTATGCAACAAGGTTAAGAAGCCATATTAGAATAGTATTACTATACGATTGGGTCAGCAGACCAACTCAGAGAATTTTTGATTTAATTAGCACTATAATTATAGTGCTTTTTGCAACTGCTGTAATCTATGGTGGCATGGAAGATGCAGTAAGATCATTTGTAAATTGGGAGAGATTTGCAACATATTGGGATCCACCTATTCCTGCTACTATGAAGCCTCTTACACTTATATGTGTTTTTCTTATTGCCGTACAATCTGTAAATAATTTAATTATCGATTGGAGAAATCCTAAAGAAAAACAATACGATCCATCTAAAGAGTTAAAATAAAATGGAAATAGGCTCACTTTCATTAATACTTATAGTTGGGTTACTAATTCTTATATCTATTGGTGTTCCAATGGGTTTTGCCTCTGGTTTTATGGGTGCAGTATTAGTATTTCTTTATATTGGTGAGCATGCATTAGGTATTTTGCTTTCAAGATATTATTCTCTTGTGGTTACATATTCCTTTTTATCAGTACCTTTATTTATATTTATGGCCTCCTTGCTTGAACGCTCAAATATAGCAAGAGATTTATATGATGCTTTAAATGCGTGGTTAAGAAAAACAAGAGGTGGAGTAGGTGTTGTTACTGCTATCATGGCAACAATTATGGCTGCCATGAGTGGAATTATTGGAGGAGAAATAGTTCTATTAGGATTGATTGCACTACCTCAAATGTTGAGATTAAAATATGATCAAGATATGTCCATTGGAATTATTTGTGCTTCAGGTTCTTTAGGTACAATGATTCCACCATCTATTGTTTTAATCATTTATGGTTTAACGACAGAAACATCTATAACAATGTTGTTCCAAGAAGCAATTGTTCCAGGTTTATTGATTTCAGGATTAATCATTACTTACATTTTAATTAGAACAAGATTACAGCCACATCTTGCACCATTAAGTGATGAAGCGCCTTTAACTTTAAAAGAAAAAATGTCATATCTTCCAGGTCTGTTACCACCTATAGGAATAGTTATAATTGTTTTAGGCTCAATTTATTCAGGAATAACTGGAATTACAGAAGCAGCTGGAATGGGTGTTGTTGCTACATTAATTATAATTTTTGCTAGAAGAGAATTAACATGGTTTTTATTTAAAGATGCATTAACTAGAACATTTAAAGCATCAGGAACTATTTTAACTATTACTTTTGGTGCAACAGTTTTAGCAGGTGCCTATTCTCTTGCTGGAGGTCCAAAATATGTAGCAGAGACTATCTTAGCTTATGATTTAAAACCAATGTATCTAATTTTTATGATGCAAATAATGTTTTTGATTATGGGAGCATTTATGGATTGGGTTGGGATTGTCTTATTAGCAATGCCAGTATTTTTACCAATTGTTATTGCACTTGGATTTGATCCAATTTGGTTTGGAATTTTATTTTGTGTGAATATGCAAGTTTCATTTTTAAGTCCTCCATTTGGACCCGCAGCTTTCTACTTAAAATCTGTAGCACCACCACATATATCTTTAACAGATATATTTAGAGGTTTTGCCCCATTTATTGTAATTCAATTGATTGTACTTGCATGTGTAATGTTTTTTCCTGAGGCAATGACACAAAATTTCCACGAGTTTAAATCAAAATAATGTTGAAAATCGGTTTTATTGGGACAGGTCTTATGGGCTTACCAATGGCTAAAAATATATTAAAAGCAGGATATAATTTAAAAGCATTTAACAGATCTCAAAATAAAGCTGCTCCTTTAAAAGATCAGGGTGCAGAGATATCAAATTCAATTAAAGAAGCGGTGAGTGACAGCGATGTAGTCATTACGATGTTAACAGACGATATCGCCGTTGATGAGATCATGAGTAGTTCTGACTTTTTGGAAGGATTAAAATCAGAAGCTACAGTAATTGATATGAGTTCTGTAAAACCATCAACAGCAACTAAACATGGAAATAATTTAAAATCAAAAAATATAAATTATTTGGATGCACCTGTTTCAGGGGGAACTATAGGCGCAGAGGAAGCATCCTTAGCGATTATGGTTGGAGGTCTGCAAAATATTTTTGACAAAGCAAATGAAATTTTAAAGACAATGGGAAATCCTACATTAGTTGGTCCAATAGGTAGTGGCCAGATATCAAAACTTGCTAACCAAATTATTGTTGGTCTAACAATAGGTGCAGTGGCGGAAGCAGTAACGTTATGTGAGAAAGCAGGCGCAGATCCTGTTAAAATGATTAGCGCTTTATCTGGAGGTTGGGCTGATAGTAAAATTTTACAAACTCATGGGAAAAGAATGATAGATAAGGATTTTAGTCCTAAAGGAAAAACTTCTACCCATTTAAAAGATATGAATAATATTTTGGATAGTGCAAATAGTTTTAATACACATTTACCTATTTCAAATCTGGTTAAAGAAATGTATAAAACTTTAGTTGAAAATGGTCATGGAAATAAAGATCACAGTTCATTGTATATGGAAATTGAAAGGATGAATAAAAAATGAGCAAAAGATTAGAGGGTAAAAAAATCATAGTTACAGCAGCAGGACAAGGTATTGGAAAAGCTACTGCTATTGCGTTTCATAATGAAGGTGCACATGTCATTGCTACAGATTTAAATGATAAAACCTTAGCTGGTTTAAATAAAGAATTTCCTAATATTGTTGTAAAAACATTAGACTCAACAAACAATAGCGCAATTTTAGAGTTCACAAAATCTTTAGACAAAGTAGATGTTTTATTTAATGCTGTAGGATTTGTTCATCATGGAAGTATTCTTGATTGTGAAGAAAAAGATTGGGATTTTTCTAGTGATGTAAATGTAAAGTCCATGTATTTTATGTGCAAAGCTATATTACCATTAATGGTCAAACAAAATGGTGGAAGCATTATTAATGTTTCTTCTTGTGCTTCTAGTTTAAAAGGTTTTGTAAACAGGTTTGTCTATGGCACGACAAAAGGAGCTGTAATTGGTTTAACCAAGTCTATTGCAGCCGATTTTGTTAAGCAAAATATAAGATGTAATTCGATAGCACCAGGCACAGTTTTTTCACCATCTTGGCAAGATAGGGTTAATCAAAGTCCAGATCCTGTTCAGGCTAAAAAAGATTTTATAGCACGACAACCTATGGGTAGATTAGGTACAGCTGAAGAAATAGCTGCAGTAGCTGTTTATTTAGCAAGTGATGATGCTACTTTTACGACGGGTACAACAATTTCTGTTGATGGTGGGATTTCAATATAATTAAATAACAAAAAGGAGAATTATGAAATTATTAAGAGTAGGACAAAAGGGAAAAGAAAAGCCCGCCGCTTTAGATAAAGATGGTAAAATTAGAGATATAAGTTCGCACATAAAAGATTTAAATCCTCATCATTTAAATTTTGATACAATTTCTAAACTACAAGGTGCAGACCTATCATCACTTCCTGAAATATCTGGCAGTGAGAGGATTGGCTCATGTATAACTAATCCAGGGAAATTTATAGCAATAGGACTTAATTTTTCTGACCATGCTGCAGAAACTGGAGCTGAAGCACCATCTGAACCAATAGTGTTTATGAAAGCTACTAGCTGTATCAATGGTCCTAACGATGATATTGAAATTGTATCAGGGTCAAAAAAACTTGATTGGGAAGTCGAATTAGGAATAGTTATTGGAAAAGAGACAAAACATATATCTGAAAATCAATCTCAAGATCATATTTTAGGTTATTGTTTAGTAAATGATATAAGTGAACGAGAATGGCAAATAGAAAAAATGGGTCAATGGGTTAAAGGAAAATCTCATGACACTTATGGACCAATTGGACCATACTTAGTAACTAAAGATGAAATTTCAGACGTAAATAATTTAAAAATGAGCTTAGATGTCAATGGGAATAAAATGCAAAGAGGAAATACGAATACCATGATATTTAATGTTGATCATATTGTGTCTTATTTAAGTAAGTACATGTCTTTACAAACTGGTGATATCATAACAACCGGAACTCCTCCTGGAGTAGGTATGGGAATGAAGCCCCAACAGTTTTTAAAAGCAGGTGATACTATGAAATTATCTGTTGAAAACTTAGGTGAGCAAAACTCCAAAGTTGTTAATCTTTAAATAATTGTGAAAATAACTTCTGTTAAAAGTCATGTGCTCAGATATGAGTTAGATAAAGAACTTGGATATTCTCAACAATATTATAAGCATAGAACTGCTCACATTGTAGAAGTTAACACTGATGAAGGTATAACAGGGTGGGGAGAGTGCTTTGGACCAGGAAATATTGCACTAGCAAATAAATATATTATTGAAAAAGTAATACAGCCTTTAATTATTGGAGAAGATCCATTAAATAAAGAGTATATTTGGCATAAGGTATACAATCTTTTAAGAGATAGTGGTCAAAAAGGAATGCCGATACAGGCACTATCTGGTGTAGATATTGCCTTGTGGGATATTCTTGGAAAAAAAAACTAAAGCACCTCTTTATCAGCTTATAGGAGGAAAATGTAATGAAAATATTCCAGTTTATGGTTATGGCATGATGTTACAAAAAAAAACAACAGAAGAATTAATCGATTTATTTAAAGAGGAAGCGAAAGAAATTAAGTCTAAAAATTTTAAGGCTATGAAAATGAAAATAGGTATAGGTGCTAAGGAGGATTTGAAATTAGTGCAAGCCGTTAGAGAAAGTATAGGCAAAGATTTCAAGTTAATGGTAGATGCCAACCACGCATATAGCTTAAAAGATGCAATTTATGTAGGAAAAGGCCTAGATGAGCTGGATATATTTTGGTTTGAGGAGCCAGTTGCACCTGAGGATTATGAAGGGTATAGACAATTAAGAAGCAAAATTTCTACGAGTATTGCAGGTGGCGAGGCTGAATTTACGAAATATGGTTGGAATAAATTAATCTCAAACAACTGTATAGATATTGCTCAGCCAGAAGTTTGTGGTTTAGGGGGAATTACTGAGTATTTAAAAGTTGCTGCACTAGCTCAAGCAAACTTTATTCCTGTTATAAATCATGTTTGGGGATCAGCTATCAGTATAGCTGTTAATTTACATTTATTAACATCACAACCAGATATACCAGGTGGATTATTTCCATCAAAATCTATGTTAGAATTTGATACAACAGAAAAAAATATTTTTATTACAGATCTTACAGATGAAGATTTTTCGATTCTAGACCAGGTAAAGAAAAATAATGGGTTTACCTCAGTTTCAGATCGTGTTGGTATAGGTATCAATCCTAATAAAGACTTTATCAAGGAATTTGAAGTAGATGAAAAAAATTAAAACTTTGGAACCAAGAGTTATTTGGAATAGTAAATGTAAGTTAGGCGAAGGAACATTATGGGTTAAAGAACATAACTCGATATATTTTGTTGATATAAAAAAAAAGAAAATCTGTATCTTAAATATTAAGAATAATAAAAAAAAACAAATCAAAGTAAATAAAGAAATTGGCTTTTTAGCGCATATAAAAAAAAATATATTTATTTTAGGATTACAAGGGGAAATTAGAATTCAAAATTTAAAATCTAAAAAAATTATTAAATCAATATTAATTGAACCAAAAATTAAATTAAACAGAATTAATGACGGTAAAACAGATCCAGCTGGAAATTTATGGTTTGGCACTATGGATAACCTTGAGAGAAAAATTGAAAAAGGATCGTTATATAAGTTAGATAAAAACTTATCATTAACTAAAATTGATAAAAATTATAGGATTACAAATGGTCCAGCTTTTATAGATAAGTTAAATTTTTATCATACAGATAGTTCTAAGAGAAAAATTTATAAAATAAAAATAAATAAAAATAATAAAATTTTAGATAAAAAAATTTTTAAAAAATTTTCAAATAAAGTTGGGGTTCCAGATGGTATGACTTTAGATAATAATAAAAATTTATGGGTAGCTCATTATCATGGTGCCTGTATTTCAGTATTTAACAATAAAGGAAAATTAATTCATAGAATTCAATTTCAAGCCAAAAACATCACTAATTGCACATTTGGTGGAACAAATAATAATCAACTATTTGTGACATCAGCAACCAAAGGGATGAACAGTGCAGATTTGCGAAAATTTAGATACTCTGGTTCTTTATTTAGTGTAAAAACAAACTGTAAGGGATTTTTACAAAAAAAATTTATTTTAGCAGATGAAAAAAAGAGATCTTTACTATGAAAGAATACCAACAAAGTTACTCAAGGAAGATATCCGTTATTTAGGAACAGCACTTGGTGAAGTCATCAAAGATCAAGAGGGTATAAAGTTTTTTAATTTAGTTGAGAAAGTAAGAAAGCTATCAAAAGCTAATAAAATCAATATTAAAAACAACAATTCATTTAAAAAATTAGTTAAAACTATAAAAAATATTAACCCTAAAGATACTTTCAGATTAACAAGAGCATTTAGTCATTTAATAAATTTCATAAATTTAGCAGAGTCCATAGATACTGCTAGAAACTTAGATGAATATGAAACAAAAAGAAAAAATTTAAAATACAATATATTTATAGAGGAAATATTTAAAAATCTTTTTAAAAATAAGAAAATACGAAATAGTAAAATCTATAATCTTGCAAAGAGTTTAGATATTGGAATAGTTCTAACAGCTCATCCTACAGAGGTGAAAAGAAGAACTTTAATTCAAAAATATCGCAAAATTATTGAAATTTTAGAGCAGAGAGATCTTTTCAAATCTTATCCCTCAAAAATTAAAATATTAGATAAACAATTGCGAGATGAATTTTCAATTATTTGGAACACAGATGATCTTAAAAGAACAAAACCGACCCCCTTTGATGAGGCAAGGTGGGGTCTAGCAATTATAGAGGATAGTCTTTGGGACACAATTCCAAAAGTATATAGAAGATTGAATTCTATTTTTGTTAAAAATATGAAAAAAGGATTACCAAAAAATTTTAATCCCATTCAATTTGGGTCATGGATGGGTGGTGATAGAGATGGAAATCCAAATGTAACATCTCAAGTTACCAAACAAGTGATTTTATTATCAAGATGGGAAGCTGCAAAACTTTACGAAAAAACGTTGACTAAAATTATAAGATCTTACTCCATGAAAAAATGTTCAAAAAAAATATCTAATCAAGTAGGAAAGTCTTTCGAACCTTATCGTGTCTTTTTAAGACCCCTAAGAGACAAAATAAGGTTGACACATAGATCTATTGAACAATACTTAATTGACAAAAAACCTTTGAACCAAAAAAATTTATTAAGATCCACTGAGGAAATCTTAAAGCCTTTAAGAGTTGTAAGGGAGTCGTTAGAGCAAAATCAAAATGAAAATATTGCTAGTGGAGATTTGTTAGATCTTATGAGAAGAGCAAAGTGTTTTGGTATAAATCTAGCTAAATTAGATATTAGACAAGAATCTTCGAGACATACTCAATTAATCGCTGAGTTAGTTAAAAAAAAATTCAATGGAAATTATTATAAATTTTCTGAGGATGAAAAAATTAATTTCTTAAAATCTAAATTACTTTCAAAAAAAAATTGTATAAACAATTTTAAATTTTCTAATAAAGAAAATAATGAAGTTTGGTCCACATTTAAAATACTTGCTGACGAACCTTCTGAATGTTTAGGTGCCTATGTGATTTCAATGACCACTTCTGTATCTGATATTTTAGCAGTTTCATTTCTTCAAAAAGAAGCAAAAATAAAGCATAAATTAAGAGTTGTTCCGTTGTTTGAAACGTTAGATGATTTAGTCAATGCAAGTGAAATAATCAAAAATTTGTTTTCAAAAAAATGGTACAGAAAATTAATAAATAATAAACAAGAAATAATGATAGGTTACTCTGACTCTAGCAAAGATGCAGGTAAAATATGTGCAAGTTGGCATCAATATAAAGCGCAGGAGCAGATTGTTAAATTAGCAAAAAAATATAGCGTTAATGCGAGTTTTTTTCATGGAAGAGGAGGTTCGCCAGGAAGAGGTGGAGGACCAATTCAAGCAACCCTAAGATCTCAACCACCAAACTCTGTAAATGGAAAAATAAGAATTACAGACCAAGGTGAAGTTATTCAGCAAAAATATGGTTATGAACCAATTGCTGAATATAATTTGTGTAGTTACATCGGGGCAGTAACTGAGGCAACATTAAATCCACCACCAACACCAAAACTTGATTGGAGGTCACTAATTGAAAAAATGTCAGATATTTCAAAAAGTTCATATAGAAAAAATATCAATCAAAGTTCAGAATTTATAAAATATTTTAAAAATGTCACACCCCATCAAGCGCTTGGTAAATTATCTATTGGATCCAGACCATCAAAAAGAAAGAATTTAGATAATATTAAAAGTTTACGAGCTATACCTTGGGTATTCGCATGGACACAGATTAGATTAATGTTACCTGCGTGGTTAGGTAGCGCTGAAGCTTTAAGATATGCTTATATAAAAAAGTTTAGAAGGACTTTAATAGATATGGAAAAAAATTGGCCCTTTTTCAATTCAATGTTAGATATACTTGATATGGTAATTACAAAAGCTGATCCAGAAATTTCAAAAATTTATGAGAAATATTTAGCAGATGAAAAACTAAAAAGAGTTGGAAAAAAACTTAGATTTCAATTTGAAGTAATAAAAAAATTAAATAAAAAAATTACTACAAAAGAAATTTTATTAACACGAAAACAATCTAGAACATTAATAATTGTGAGAAATATATATTCAGAAGTACTAAATATCATACAGCCCATTGTGATCCACAAGCTTAAAAAAAATAAAAAAATATCTGATAAAAAAGATTTAAACGATGCACTTTTAACTTCAATTGCAGGTATATCTGCAGCCATGAAAAATACTGGGTAATGTTTGAGTTTTTAATTGCTTTTGGTGCAGGATTAATAAGTTTTTTATCACCTTGTGTGTTACCTTTAATTCCAGGATATGTTTCTTATATTTCGGGCCAATCACTTCAAGAAATATTAGAGTCAAAAAAAACAAATTTCTTTCCTCTTGTCTTATTTTGTTTAGGGTTTTCAACTGTATTTGTGTTATTAGGTGCTTCGGCATCTTTTTTAGGGCAAGCACTTTTACAAAACTCTGAAGTTCTAAGAGTTATTGCAGGAATAATTATTGTAATATTTTCATTTCAGTTACTAGGTATCATTAATATTTCTTATCTAAATTTTGAAAAAAGATTTGATGCAAAAGAGTCTAGAAATATTTTGTTTCCATATGTAATTGGTCTTGCATTTGGTTTTGGGTGGACTCCTTGTATTGGACCTATTTTAGGCTCTATCTTAGCTTTAGCCTCTATTGAAGAAACATTATCAAGAGCAATAATATTATTGATATCTTACTCTTTAGGTCTTGCTATACCTTTTGTATTGTCAGGATATTTAATTCAAAGATTTTTATTATTTTCTAAAAATTTTAGAAAAAACATAAATTTAATCTCAAAAATAGGTGGAATAACTCTTTTAGTTACAGGTATTTTAATTTTAACTAATCAATTACAGGCAATTGGTTTTTATATAATTAAAGTTTTTCCTTTTATGCAAAATTTCGGCTAAAAAGAAGAGATGAAAATCTATCAAATAGACTCAAGTGCTAGAAAAAAAGGCTCAACCTCAAGAGCTTTAGCCAAAAAATTATTAGATAAAATAAAGAAGCCTGGAGATGAAGTCTTATATAGAGATTTAGATCAAGAAATGCTTTTTGTAAGTGGGCTTACTGAGTCAGGGATGAAAATTGATGAAAAAGATCAAACTGAACATCATAAAAAAATGTTCGAATTATCAGATCAACTTGTAAAAGAACTTAAGGAAAGTGATATAATTATTATTTCAGCCCCAATTTATAATTACGGTCCACCAGCTACATTAAAAGCTTGGTCAGACCTAGCAGCTAGAATTGGAGAAACTTTTAAGTTTAAACCCAATGGAAGAAGAGAAGGACTACTAAAAAATAAACAAGCTTATTTAGTAATCACCTCAGGTGGCACAAAACTTAACAGTGCTGAAGATTTTTTAACTCCATGGCTAAAATTTATTTTAAATTTTTTTGGAATAGAGAAGGTAGAAGTAATCAGTGCTGATCAAATGGCTCTTGATTATGATAAATCGATTAAAGCTGCAGAGGCTCAAATTGAGAGTTTATTCAAAAATTGAAAGATATAAATTTAAAAATTAACTTTAACCAAAATTAATTTGATAGTAAGAGTTCTTTGTGAATTATTTAGATAAAAAAAAATACAAAATATTTGCTAATTTTTTAAATCAATTAGCAAAAGATCTTACTAATTTTTATTATTCTAAATTAAATAGAACTTTTAAAGTTTCAAATAAACTAAAAGGAAAAGGCTACGACCCTGTAACAACATCAGACAAAGCTTTTGAAAAATTCATAAGATCAAAAATAAAAAAAAAATTTCCAAATCACCAAGTAATAGGAGAAGAGTTTGGACATAAAAAATCAAAAAGTGAATTTACATGGGTAATTGATCCTATAGATGGAACAAGATCATTTGTAATAGGAAATCCTACTTGGAGTAATCTAATTTCTTTAAATTATAAAGGTTCTCCAGTTTTAGGATTAGCTAATTTTCCGGTTTTAAAAAAATATTATTTAAATTACTCTGATAAATTAGCGTACGTTGTAGAAAATGGAAAAAAAAGAAAAATTCATGTAAATAAAAAAGCTACTTTTAAAAATGTTAGAGTGTCTGCAGCATTTCATGGATCTTTATCTCTTAATAAACAAAAAAAAATTCCCCAAATTTTAAAATTAATGCAATTTCCCTGCAGTGATGCCTTAAGTTATTCACATTTGGCTGAAGGCAGACTAGATATTGTTATTCAATGCTCTAATAAAATTTGGGATATTCATCCTTTAATACCAGTCATTAAAGCTGCAGGCGGATACTTAAATACTTGGAATAATAAAGACGCAATTAAAGGTGGCAACATTTTAGTTTCTTCAAATAAAACTATTCATCAAAAATTTTTAAAATTACTAAAACCTGTTAGTTAATAATTTTAATTAATTATGAATTTAGAGTATATTTTTAAAATATTACATAAAGAAGAATGGACTAAAGCAAAAAATAGTGGTGTTTATTCTGGTTCATCAAAGGATTTAGAGGATGGATATATTCACTTTTCTGAGGAGGATCAAGTTTTAGAAACTTTAAAAAAATACTTCTTTAAACAGAATGATTTAATCTTATTAAAAGTACATACCTTACATCTTGATCATTTGCTTTGGGAGCAAGCCTCTAATGGTGATATGTATCCTCATTTATACTCGCCTCTTGATATAAAAAATGTGAAAGATGAATTTGAATTAAACTTGAATGAAAATGGAATTCATCAATTACCAGATAATTTTAGAAACAATTAGTGTTTATTAACTTATTCTCCCCAAATAATTGACCATCACTACACCAATTATAATTAATATTATTCCAATTATCCCATAGATATTTGGAATTTGGTTAAATTTAAGTACAGCAAATAGAACAACCCCTGTTACAGTTAATCCACTATAAGTCGAGTAAGCAAATCCGACTGGAAGAGCCGACATTGCTTTTGCTATTGAAAACATAGTAATACACATAAATAATATACATAAGAAAGATGGAGTAAATTTTGTAAAACCATCTGAAATCTTGGCCAAACTATTTGATGCTATTCCAAATATAATCCCATTTGCTAAAAATAAATATCCTAAAAAAGGTTTCATAATTACTTTATAGTAATTTTATCAATTAGAGATCTTATCATTGGTGCTATTAAAATAGCAGCTATTAGAGCAACAGGAAAAGCAAACATCCAAGAATAAAACCACCTTCCAAAAAATCCATCTGTGAAACTTGTATTAACAGCTACAACAACACCACTCATAATTAAACTCATTCCAAAAGACATCAAGAAAATAAAAACAAATTGTGCATATTTTTTTTTAATCATATTTAATTATTTCCTAACAAGTTAACCATTAACACTCCAATGATTATAAGAGCTAATCCAATTAACGAATATAAATTTGGTATTTGATTAAATCTAATGACACCAACAATCACAGTTGCTATGATTGTTAATCCTGCAAATGACGCATAGGTTATCCCCATTGGTATATTTTTCATTACCAATGAAAGTGCATACATACATAGAACTATAGTAATTGCAGTAATGATACTTGGAAAGAGAAGGGTAAATCCCTCAGCACTTTTTGCAAAACTATTAGAAGTAACACCTAGGAAAACAGCAATTCCTAAAAAAAGGTAAGAAGTAGCGAGACTCATTTTATTACTTTAAATGATATCCCGCTAAATTTATATAATTATTTAGGTATTGGAGTAGCTCCTGTCTCCAAGCTTGCTATTTTTCCATCTTTATATTTGTAAACAGCCATCACAGCTTCAACATTACCATCATTAAATGTTACAAAAGCATGATGAACACCTACTTCATCATTTTCATAAACTATTCTTACTTTATCTTGATTAATGTCACCACTCATGGCCCATTTCATTACGTCACTTTTATTTAAAACATTTCCTGACTTATGCATTGTGAATTTAAAATCATCATGCAAAAGTTCGTTCATTGCTGCTTCATCTTTGTTTTTCAAAGCAGCGCTGTATTTTTCTAATATCGACATTTCTATGCTCCTTGTATTATTATCCCATTAGTGTTTGCATTAACTAATCGGATTTGTTTTATTGGTTGATATTCTTCCGAATTATACCATTCCAATGCTTTTTCATAGGAAGGAAACTTTATTACAACAGTTCTGCTATATTGCCAAGTTCCTTCTATAATTTGGTTTGTACCACCTCTAATTATGTAATCACCACCAAATTTTTCTGCAACCGGTTTAACTTTTTCAACATATTCTTTATAATCTTCTGGATTAGTTACCTCTATATTAAAAATAGCATAACCGGCCTGCATTTTTTTAAATTAAAGACTTATCTCTGACATTTCCCAAAGCTGAGCACTTTCTATGCATTCTTCATAAATCGCTTTTGCAGTAGGGTTATTTCCAGATACAAATTCTTTCATTCCAGGTTCATTATGAACTGAAACCTTGAACAACATACCTGTTTTATCTGGTTTCATTGCCCCAATAGTTTTTTCTGGATAGGCAACGCTTTTTCTAACACCCATTCCCTCATCAGATTGCATCCATCCCATGAAAGTCTCCATTTTACCTTCTTTAAAATTTACTAATGCTAACATTTCTTTTTCCATTATTTTCTCCTTTTGTTAATTTAATATAAAGTCTGTACTACTTTTTTAACTCGCTCTTCACCGTCTGGAACAGCTGAATTTACAAAAGTATGACAAGCCTCTGTTTTTGCTTCATCATATTTTGAGCCATAAAACTTATCGACAGCTTTATTTACTCCATCATCCCATTCCTTTTCAGGAATTCCTATTTCTAAAGCATAAGATTTAAGAACTTTTACGGATGCCATTGATTTTTCTTTCATACTGTATTCAAAAGTTTCACCAGATGGCAAAAAGTAGTTGGCCATATAAATCCCGCTACATTCCCAAGCTCTAGATTTATCACTATCCGACATCCCTGCAATTGCAGTTGATGAAAGAAGAGCACTAAATAGTAATATTAATGTCGTTTTTCTCATTATATATCTCCTGTTTTTTAATTAATAAGTATAATTTCCACTCATTTGATTTAATGAATGAGCCATTCCAGCTTTACCTTTAATATTTTGTCTGCTTGAGAAACCTGTTCCAGAAATTTTTTCATATTTTCCAGTACCACCAACAATTACAAAGTCTCCAGATCCACCTTGGCCTCCAGTTCCTTTACCTTTATAATTAATGAAAACCTTTTCACCATCCATTAGGTAAAAAGTACACATACCTGTTTCGTCATCAAATTTTCCGGCAACCAAAGTTAGTCCTCCAATACAGTGCATAGTAGACTTATCAAAAAAACTTCCTTCTTTATCTGAAAGACCAGCATTACCATCATAAGTAATACTCATATTTCCATTTCCTCCATCCATTACATTTACTGCCCAAGACCCTGCTCCAGAGGCATTAAATTTACCTGTTTCAGCTAAAGAGTAGGTTGTTAATAATGAAATTATTAATGTTAATATTATTTTTTTCATTTTTATCTCCTATTTGTTAAAATCAAAAACTTCCTCTTTAACTTCAGTAAATTGATGAGGTTCAAAAAAATCGTTCATCTGAGAAAGCTGTTCATTAATAGCATCAGTACTTTCTGCCATCCAATGACAAAACATTGTCATAGTATCACCTGGGGTGTAATATGTCATTTGGCATTTAGCTTTATCACTAGTGGAAGATTTAATCATATCTTCTCTGGACATGCCGCCTAAAACCTCGTTAAATTTGTCTTTCATTTCTTTCGATTTAAAAGTGTGAGTTACCATATAGTATTTCATTTTTTCTCCTTTTTTTATTGTTTAGTCAGAGCAAACGCTCATTACTGTTGTCTCTTGTTTGTGTCCTGATTTCTCAATTACTCTGGCATTTTCGGGATCTTGCATGAATTTTTGCATTGTATCTGCCGTAGGTGTTTCCATTACGATATGTACTTTATTTGTATTTTCTATTTCATTTCCAACATAAATTGTTTTAATTCCTGCAGCTTCTCTTGCATTAGAATGTTGGTCAAACATTTTTTTCCAGTGAACCCAATCATTAACTTCAAAGTTACCAATAATTTTTACCATTATTCCCTCCAAACTATTGTTTCTTACTTCTTCATTGCATTGAACATGCTAAGTGTATCATCAAAAGTCATCATAACTTTTGTTTTTCCCTCGTTACTAACTTCAAAATAGTGACCAAACATAGTATCCATGTTATCCGCAGTTGCATGAACTCTTGCGAATACTTTATTACCTTCACTTATCATATCTAAAACTTTTAAATGGAAATTTGGCCAAGTAGATGGGATTTTGGACATTGCAGCCATCATAGCTTGTTTTCCTTTGTGAACTCCAGAAAGTGGATGTACACCTTCTTTGCCTGGAAATGTCCAAACGATTTCATCATCGATTATATCCTTAAAAAAGGTTTCCATATCTCCTGAACTAAATAGTTCATATGCTTTTTTAGTTTGTTCTTTTGCGTCCATAGTTTCCCTTTAATTTTTTTAATATTACAATCAATCTATTTTTAATTTGATACTGTTACACATTCATTAAAACGTCGTGCGTCAAATGTGTATATCAAATATGCAAAACCTTCATCAACTCACAATTGAAATTTGATTTATTTTCGCAAAAAATAAAGTGTATTCAAAACCTATCTTTGATATTATTAAAATATGGTTGAAAAATTTAATGGAATTTTTTATTTAATTCTTTTTTTAATTCATTTTATAGGCTTTGCTTACTATGGATTTAGATGTGTTTTCCAAACTCAATCTTTTTTAAATCAATATGGAATGGATGCTACAGGCGCAGGTGTAGTTAGATTTTTTGGATCTATATTTATTGGCTCAACCTTAATGGCAATATATGTCGGCTTTATAAGACCTAACGGCTTGGAAGCTACTTGGGGTTTCTTTAATGTAATTTTCTTGCAAAACCTTTGTGCATTTATTGTTGGTTTTTATAGTACCAAAATAAACAAACTTGGGCACACTGATAAAACTTCAGATGAAGCAATTTACGCTCCCTTAGTGCTTACAATATTAAGTGGTGTTCTCTGTTACGGATTAGCTGACAAGATTTATGTTTAAAACCAACTAGGTACTGGTAGTCCTTTTTCTTTTAAGAACTCTTTATTAAACATTTTAGTGGCATATTTATCACTTCTATCACAAAGAATTGTAACAATCGTTTTTCCTGGGCCTAATTCTTTACCCATTCTAATAGCTCCTGCAATATTAATTCCACAGCTTGTACCTAAGCTCAATCCTTCATTTTGAATTAAATCATAAAGAATTGGCAAGGCTTCATGATCATCAATTGAATAAGCGTCATCAATTTTAGCATCTTTAAAATTTGCAGTTATTCTACTAGATCCAATTCCCTCAGTTATTGATCCACCTTCAGATTTTAATTCCCCGTTTTTTATATAATTATAAAGAGCAGAACCCTTTGGATCTGAAAGGAAAATTTTTATATTTTTATTTTTTTCTTTAAGAGCATTACTAACACCTGAAATCGTTCCTCCGGTTCCTGAAGAACATACAAATCCATCAACTTTACCATTGGTTTGATCCCAAATTTCTTTACCTGTTCCTTCGTAATGACCTTTGGCATTTGCTGTATTATCAAATTGGTTAGCCCAAATTACTCCATTATTATTGGAAGGTCTAAGTTCATCGGCTAATCTCGCAGCGACTTTAACAAAATTATTATCATCTTTATAAGGTTTGGCTGGAACTAATTTTAATTCTGCACCTAAGTTTCTTAAGAGATCTTTTTTTTCTTGGGTTTGATTATCATTCATTACAATAATTGTTTTATACCCCAATGAATTTCCCAATAAACCTAGTCCAATACCAGTATTACCTGCAGTTCCCTCAACAACCGTTCCACCTTTAGCAATTAATTTTTTTTCTTGTGCATCTTTAATTAAAGCAAGAGCTGCTCGATCTTTAACAGAGCCTCCAGGATTTAAAAATTCTGCTTTTCCAAAAATATTACACTCAGTTATTTCTGATGCTGCTCTTAATTTTATTAAAGGAGTATTTCCAATCCCTGAAATAAAATCTTTTTGTAAATCATTCATTATTCTGATTTTTTATCACTATCAGGAGTAATACCATAAGGTTTAAATTCACTGTCTGCCATACCAACATTCTTTGCAGGTATCCCAACCATTACAGCTTTCTCAGGAACATCTTTTGTAATTACAGCATTTGCTCCAATTTTTGCACAACACCCAACAGTAACTGGACCTAAAACTTGTGCACCAGATCCAATTACAACTTCATTTTCAATCGTTGGATGACGTTTAACATTTCTTTGATCATTTGAATTTATACTTGGAGCTATTCCTCCTAGAGTTACCATATGGTAAATGGTTACATTATCACCAATCTCGGATGTCTCCCCAATTACAACACCCATACCATGGTCAATAAATAAGTTTTTTCCTATTTTTGCTTTAGGATGAATTTCAATACCAGTCAGAAATCTAGAAAATTGTGAAATGATTCTGGCTATCAAATGAAATTTTGCGGTACTAAAGAAGTTAGCCAACCTATGAAAGAAGACAGCTTTCACTCCAGGGTAAGTCAAAACTAAACTTAATTTTGATTTTGCTGCAGGATCACGGTCAATTATTGATTGTAAAAAATCGTTCATTTATGCTGGTTGAATTTTTAATTTACAGGATATATAGTGATTATATTGAGTAATTAAAGGATAATTTATGTACAAAAACACTAACTGTTTTCACCTAGCAATTCCATGTGGAGATTTAGAAATAGCTAAAAAATTTTATAGTGAAACTTTAGGATGTAGATTAGATAATTCAGCTCAGGAATGGGCCGATGTGGATTTTTGGGGAAATGAATTAACCCTACATAAAAGTGAGCATAAATTAGATAGTGAAAGACACGATGTTGACATGGGCAATGTATCAGTACCACATTTTGGAGTGCATTTGTCTAGAAAAGATTTTGATAGTTTAAAACAAAGATTAAAAGATTCTGGAACTAAGTATTATGATGAGCCTTATTTAAGATTTAAAGGCACAAAATATGAACAAGAAACTTTCTTTGTTAAAGATCCAAACGAAAATATTTTAGAAATCAAAACTCTTACAGCAAATTCGGAATAATTATTATTTAATAATTATTTTTTAATGGAATTTCTTTTACTTGGTTTTTTTACAAGTCTAAGCTTAATATTAGCTATAGGAGCTCAAAATATATTTGTAATTGAGCAGGGCTTAAAGAAACAATACACATTTACTGTTTGTTTTATATGCTCAATTTCAGATTGTTTTCTTATATTTGTAGGTATTTTTCTTTTTTATTATTTTGATCAATATTTTACTACTACAATAGAATTAATTTTTAATATTCTTTTACTTTTATTTTTAATTCATTTTATTTATTCAAAAATAAAAGTGAGTATTAAAAAAATTGATTTAAATCAAAATTTTGGAAAAATTTCTTTAGTTACTATAATTTTTAAAACTTTAGGTTTTACTTATTTAAATCCTCACGTTTATTCAGATACTGTATTTTTTTTAGGTAATTTTTCGAAAAGTTTTTTGTTAAATGATAAAATAATATTTGGTGTTGGAGCTTCTATTGCGTCTACACTTTTTTTCTTTTTTATTGGATATGCATCAAATCATTTTTCAAAATATCTAAATAATAAAAAAATTTGGAATATAATTAATTGGATAATAATTTTTATAATGTCTATAATTACTTTATATGTTATTAGAGAAATAATTTATTCAATTAATCTTTAATTTTATTCCACTCAGCCATACCACCAGAGATATTTTTTACATTTTTTATTCCCATATCCTTCATAGTTTTGGTAGCTAACGTACCTTGTCCACCTACACCACAAAAAACTACATACTCTTTATCTGGATTGTCTTTAAAAATTTTGTTTTCAAGGGGGCTTCCTTCAGCCAAGTAAAATTCAAGTAGACCTCTGTCCATGTGCAGAGCATTGCCTATAGTACCTTTTGAAAAGCTTTCTTTATCTCTAACATCAATAAATTGAACATTTGGTTCATTAATTTTTTTCTTTGCATCTTCTGCAGTTATATTTTCAATCTCGTTACTAACGCTCATTAGTTCTTCAAATTTTTTCATTATTCTCCTTTAAATTTAATATTAATTTTAGATTTTACCTAAGATTTTACAAAAGTGAATTACTTTAATTTTTATTTATGTTGTGACACTGGTGTTTATTGAAATAATAAATTATTTTCGTAAGAGTATAGGATGAATAACAAAAGAAAATTTATAAAAATTGTAAGTCTATCATTTTTTTCATTACTTATAGCCCCTTACAAATTTGCTTTTTCGGAAATTAAAAAAATTATCAATAAAAATTTAACTAAAAGACAAAAAGAAATAATGTTTAATGAAGGAACAGAGAGAGCTTTTACAAGTAAATTACTTAATGAGAAAAGAAAAGGATATTACCATTGTGCTAATTGTGGAGCTAAATTATTTTCATCTGAGGCAAAGTATGATAGTGGTACTGGTTGGCCATCTTTTAGCGAGGCACTTCCAGGTGCTTTTAAAACTAAAATAGATTATTCATTTGGTATGAGAAGAATAGAATACCATTGTGCAAATTGTGGTGCTCATCATGGACATGTTTTTCTTGATGGTCCAACCGCTACTGGAAAAAGATTTTGTAACAATGGTTTGTGCCTATTGTTTGTTCCTGAAACTTAAGATTTAAATATATTCTTATTTATTTTACTTATTTCCTTAAATGCACCATTAAATTTTTTTGACCTGTGAAAATTCCCAGGAAAAATAAAACATTTCAACTTAGCTTTTACTGCAGAATTGAGACTAATCTGTGTATCCTCTATTGCAATGCAATCTTTAGGTTTTAATCTAAGTTTTTTTAAAGCCAATTTATATATTTCAGCAGATGGTTTAAGTTTTTTAACTAATTTAGAATTACCAATAAAATCAAAATCTTTTTTATTTAAACTATCCCTTAAACAAAAAAAAATTGAATCTATATTATTTTTGGAGGTTGAAGAAACAAAAGCTAGTTTGATTTCTTGTTGTTTACAATATTTTATTATTTCCTTAACGCCAGTTCTTAACTTAAGTTTATTTTTTTTTAAGTAGCTATTAAATATTTTTGTTTTTAATTTGATTATATTTTTAGAATTAACATTTTTTTTAGTTTGTTTTGCATATCTCAATATTCTTTCTTCACCTCCAGATTTATTGAGTAAATTTTTGTAAATTTCTTTTGTCCAATTCCATTTAAGACCAGCAATTTTAAATGCACTATTAAATGATTTTCTTTGAATTTCAGACGTTTCAACAATAGTTCCAATTGATCCAAATAATAGAGCCTTATATTTTGTCAACCTTTAATAGCTCCAGCTGTTAGACCACTAATAATTTGTCTTTGAAAAAACATCACTAAAATAAAAAGAGGAGCTGTGGCTGATACAACAGATGATACGGCCCACATTAAATTTCCCTCATGTTGGTTAGTACCTAAATAACTTTGAATCTTTGGTACCATTGTGTGATTTTCTTGGTTCAATAGTAATGCAGTTACCGTGAAATCATTATAAGCTAACATTAAACTAAACAAGCCCGCAGTTATCACCCCTGGCCACATTACTGGCATTATAATGTGTCTGAAAGTTTGAAAATACGAACATCCATCTATTAAAGCACTCTCATCAAGTTCTCGTGGTACTGTTTTAAAAAAGGAATATAGAAGCCATAGTGTAAATGGTTGATTAATAGCAACCAACACAACAATTGTTGTAGGTAATATACCCCAAATTTGAAGTTCAAAAAATGGAAACAGATATCCAGATACTAAAGTTATATGTGGCATTGCTCTAAAAATTAAAGCTAGAATTAATAACCAAAACGCATAATTTCTTGTAGATCTTGATAGAGCATATGCGCCGAGTGTTCCAAGGAATAAAGAAATACTAACAACAAAAATAGTAACAATAACAGTATTTTTTGATGCCTTCCAAAACTCTCCTTCAGTCCATGCTTGACTATAGGCGTTTGTAGTAAATTTTCCTCCAGTTTCAATTAAAGTATTAAAAGCTGAAATAGCATACCACCAATCTGATCTAGAAAAGAAATCAGCTCTTACTTTAAATGATCCCCAAAATGTCCAAATAAATGGAAAGCAAGCAATCAAAAGCCATACAATTATAAAAATTGTATTGAAAGTTTTTAAACTTGTCGTTTTTTTATCTAATCCATAATCCATAATTACCTTGCTATCCTAAATTCTTTCCAAGTTCTTATCAAAACAGGAGCTAATAAAATTGCTATTCCAACTATAGTCATAATGGAAGTTGCTGCAGCAGAGCCGAATAATATTACTTCTTCATTAACCAAATTATCGTAAATTAACCATGATAAAGATTGTGCACTTCCTTCTGCGCTAAATCCAATTATTGGTTCAAAAACTCGGAAATTATCCATTAAAGAGATCAATGCTACGAAAGTAACAACAGGGTAAATATGTGGAAGTACAATATGCTTAATTCTTTGAAATCTTGATGCACCATCAATAATAGCGGCCTCCACTGGTTCTTGAGGAACTGTTTGAAGAGCGGCATAAAATACTACAAATGCAAAAGGGGAGTGATGCCAAATTCCATATATTATTATCGTTATCCAAGTCAATGTTTTTGAAGATTTAAGAGATAAATAAGGGTCATTCATTAAATTTTGAATATTTGCACCAATTATTCCTTGAGAGTCAATCATCCAAAATAAAACTAAAGAACCAACTAAAGGAGTTACTATCATGGGTAAAATTGTTCCAAAAATTAATGGTCCCCTAATTTTTCTAGCAACCGCATTTAAACTTAATGCAATAACAAACCCTAACAGAAGTACATTTGGAGTAACAAACAAACAATAAGTTAAAGTAAAAATTAGAGCTTTATAAAAGGGTAGATTGGTTACTTGATCTATAAAAGCACCAAAACTATCAGTTTCATTCCAAAATTTTCTTATTTCATCAACTGCTAAATGATTTCTATCAGTATAAGTTCCAAAACCATTAAATTTTCCAAGAGGCTTTGCTTCTCTAATTTTAGAGGTTTCCTCATTATCAACAACAATTGAAACGGTACAACCAAATGGATCACATTTTTTAACTTCTTTTACTATTTGATCATGCTGCGCATAAAATGATTGTATGCCAGTTGATATTATTGGTAGCCCTATAAACAGGATCATTGCTAAACCTGTCGGTAAAAAAAACCAAAAAAATGTTTTATTGGGCATCTAAATATTAATTAAGTGGGGAAAATTCCCCACTTAGATTTTTAGATTTTATAGAAAGCCTTGTTCTTTAGCTTTACTGATATAAGCAGCCTCAACGTCTTTCAATGCTTGTTCAGCTGACTCTTTACCCTGTAAAAACTCAACAATCTCACTTCCTAATGCACCATGCATTAATCCCATTTGTGGCAACATTGGATATGGTTTTGCTTTCATTTTTACAGCCTCGATTACACCAATAGATTTTGGTCCTGGAACAAATCCCTCTACTAACCAAACAGCTTGATCAGCAGCGTCTGCAACCATTTTCTTATTTGATGCTGCATGTGCTAAAGCTCTAAATGTAGCATCAGCATCAGCATCTGATCTATTTTTTGCAAGAGTAAAACCATCCCACCATAGTGTAGCTGCTGGAATATTTCCTCCACCAACAGTGGCAGGTCCAGCTAGTTTTGTTGCTTTAGTAATATTTGGATCACCTTCATCGTCTAAAAGAGTTCCTGATCTAGATGCCCATAACGTCATTAACGCAACATTTCCAGACTCCCATTCTACTTTAATTGCTTCACTATCATGAGTTAAGTAATCAGGATTACTCAATTCAGATAATTTTTTTAACATATTTAAAGTTGCAACACCTTTAGCGTTATTAATGTTTGGCTCTGCACTTCCAGATTTAAAAAATTCACCACCATGACCGATAAACATATTTACAAATTCTTCTGCTAAGTTCCAGCCAGCTTTATAAGCAGCTGCATATGGATGTTGCATTTTTCCTGAAGCTCTAATTTTTTCAGAAGCGGCAACAACTTCCTCATATGTTTTTGGCACTGCTATACCCATATCTTTTAAAATATCTTCTCTATAATACAAGTGCTGAGTATTAGCCATAAATGCAACAGCCATTACCTTTCCATCAATTGTAATTAATTGAGAGTCTTGAATTCCTTTTCCATATTTTTTAACAAGATCATCTAATGGTCTTATTAAATCTTGGTTCATTAAAGGAACAATTGAACTGTTTGCAGCAATTCTTGCTGAAAATTCAGATGGATTTGCGGTTAACGCGGGCACTGCGATTTTATTATGCTCAGATGAGTGAGTCACTTTAAAATCCGCATTTCCTTTACATTGTTTAGAAGTTTCAACGAAAGTTCTCAATGCAGGAAAATCATTAGCCAAAATATTTATTGAGCCACTTTTAATGTTACAATCTGCAAAAGCAGATGTTCCAAAAAATAGAAACAATAAAGTAACAAGTATTTTTCTCATATATTCTCTCTCTTTTTTTTTTTTAATTAAATTATAATTTAAGTAAGAAAACTATACCCACTCCTTATAGGTAATAAAAGTGATAATTAAATCACTTTTGACGCAAGTTCTGAACCCTTTACCAAAGACTCAAGTTTTTTGTAAACTATATTTTCATCAACATTTCCAAAGCCAGCAAAAGTACTAAATCCGCAGTCTGTTCCTGCTAATAATTGTTCTGCATCAATGACTTTAGAAAAAGTTAAAATTCTATTCTTTACAACCTCGGGATGTTCTACAAAATTAGTCGTTGAATCTATTACACCTGGGGCAATTATTTTATCATTTGGAACTTTTAGATTTTCAAAAATTTTCCACTCATGAGAATGTCTCGGATTAGATGACTCAATTAAGTAGGTTTGAACATTAGCTTTTAATGCAATTGGCATAATCTTTTCTAAAGGAATATCATGTAAATGAGGACCTTCATAATTTCCCCAACAGATATGAAGTCTTATTTTAGAACTATCAATATTTTTTATAGCATTGTTAAGACACTCTATTTGTTTTTCTGCTCTAATCAAAAATTCTTTTTCATCCAAATCTTTAAAAGTCATGTGTCTTGCTAGAGCTAAATCAGGACAATCCAACTGTAATTTTATTCCATTTGACGTAATTTCTTGGTATTCCTCTTTCATTAAATTTGATAAATTTTCTAAATAGTCATCATCGTTTTTATAAAATTTATTTGGTAAAAAAGCAGATATAACACCAGGAGATGCAGCATTCATAAAACCAGTTTTATGATTATTTTTATTTAATGCTTCTTTAAAATTACTAATATCTTTAGTTAAAGATGATTTATCTTTTATTTTGAGCTCACCAGTACAACATGGTCTTGTATATTTAGGTGTACCACCTGTTCTTGCAATTCTTTCCTTGTAAGATGGAAAGTCATCTAGATCTTTAGGTGCTTTTCTTTCACTTTCACCAGAAAAACCGTCCAATCTATCTTTAACATAAGTTGCATAGCTGATCTTTGACATTTCACCGTCACTTACTATATCTATACCTACATTAATTTGTTTTTTAACTACCTCATTGACATCCCTACTAACTATTTGATCAAATTTATTTAAGTCAATTTTTTGATTTTGGTCTTTCTTAAATAAAAGGTCTGATAATTCATATGATCTAGGCAAACTTCCCACATGAGTTGTTTTAATTTTACCCATAAATCAATTCATTAAAATTTGTTTCCATATAGCTACTTCATCAAATAAAACCCATTCTCTTATGACTTTTCCATCACTTATTTCAGCATGATTAATCCCCATTATAAAAATATTTTTATTTGTTGCTTCTCCAAAGTCTGACGTTTTATTTGAGTGATTTGCATCCAAAAACCATCTTATGGAGGCCTTAGAATTTTTACCTGGCTCCTCTAAATATCCAATATGTTCAGTCGAAAATTTAAAATTACTAAAAGCTACTTTTAGTGATTGCCAAAATTTCTCTATATCTTCTCTTCCATGGCCAATTTTATTTCCTGGCCAGTAAATACTTGCTGCCCTTGCATAATCAGAAAAATTATAATCATTGGTAAAAATTGTATTGAGTATATTTGAATATTTCACTCCAACTGAATCTTTGGGTGCAGGATTTGGTTTGTATTCTGATTTCATGTCAGATTTTAAATTAAATATTTTTTTACATTTTCCTATACCACCTTCGTTTTCAATTATTTTTTGAGCAAATTCTTTAGGAGTAAAACCTATCTGTCTTACCATAGCTCCCTGATCTCTTACAATCCATTCATCATAAACTTGATTATATTTACATGCACAATCAGCAATAACTCTATAATAAATATTTTTACCAGATGGTTTACCATATGAACCATCTCCAAGATGAGTACCTTTGCTTAAAATTCTATGAGATGAATGATAACCATCTTCAGAGTCTTTATTCCAAATAACATCTTCACCTAATAATTGTCTATTTGGAAATTCTCTTAAAGTTGCAAATGTTGCATCTATAACTGGTTTATTACCATAGGTTACTCCAAAGGGAGACCTCACTGGAATATCTTCAGTATAAAAATTAGCAA
>CABZLO010000004.1 GCA_902526595.1 uncultured Pelagibacteraceae bacterium
GTATCTGGATTTAGATGAAATCTAATATCAAACTTAATATCTTTTCTTGGGTTTTTTCTCAATATTTTATCATACCCAATAAACTTATTTTGCTCTGGATAAAACTCAACTTCTCTTTGGTGTATTGTACCAAATTTTTGTAAATATCCATCATGTGATCCTGTAATTTTCCAGTAATTTTTTTTTGAAACAATGTTCTTTTTTGAAACTTTAAGTCCTTTCTCAATCAGAATATTTTCCTGAACTGTTTTGGAAGAGCATGAAGAAAAATCTTCTATGATTAAAGTGTTATGAAGTGCAGTGCTCTTTGAGAGCTTGTTTAATTTACTCTTTTTATCTGAGAAATATCCAGAATTAGTTATTAATTTTTTTTGATTTGAAAATATTTCAAAAGATAAAGCTCCATATTGGTAATCCTTAGAAAAGTTTTTGCTTGGACTGGACCCAACATCCATCGTTAAAACAATTTTTTTATTTTTTAAAATGACATACCCACCTAGTTCACTTACATCATTTTTGAAAGTATAACCAAGTCTTTTCAAATACTGATCGAAATCATTATTATCTGAATGATAATTACCGTTAAAGAAAACATCGGCACCAATATTTTTCCAGATAAATGCATAACTTGATCCTAAATAAAATATTGTTTCGTCTATATATTCTGGAATAATATTTTGAGACTCTTTAAACCACTCCCTTATGATGATGAAATATTTTAGATAAAAGACTAATTGTTTAATATTTCTTGATTTAGTAAATCCTTGATTATCAATGGAGGATTTGATTATATTTTTTAAAATACCCAATCCACTTTCAACATAGTTTTTTTGGTTTTTGTAAGCCAATCCAGTTAAAATTATTGCAGAACATCCTATCAATTTATTTTCAAATTCATTTGAGGATTTAATTTCATTTAATAAATGATTAGTCTGTTTTTGAATCATGTGATCAAACAATAAACGATAATCTTTATCACTATCTTGATAGGTTAGCTGGTGATTTGATAACCAAGAAATTATTCTTTTAGAAGTTATATCAAATCCCCAGCTATTTTTGTTGTATTTGCCATTTTCTTTTAACCAATTTTTGACAACTGATTGAGTAGCTTCTTTAGATGACCTTAAATCGAGGCTAAAAAACCAGAAAAAATTATTTAATTTTCCATAATCTTTAGCATCTACTTTCTTTTGCCAAATAGTCTCAACTGCAAAATCCTCAATACGATATTTTTTATTTTGATATTTTATAATTGAAGAGAGAAGATGAGGACTTGGCTTATATTGAAAACTACAGTCAAAAGTTTTTGAAATTTTTTTTTCGTAAAAATTAGAATTTTGATAAATTTTTTTGAGTTTATTCTTTAAACTAAAATAAAATTGGCCTAAAAAACCAGAGAAATTTGTATTAATCATTAACTTATTTTAATTTTAATAAATCAATATTCTTTTTTATATCTCCATCATTACTTTTGAATACAGTTGTGCCTGAAACAAGAATATTTGCTCCAGCATCAATAGCAATTTTACAATTTTCAAAATTTATTCCACCATCTATCTCAATATCAAAGTTTAACTTTTTTTCTTGTTGAATTTTTTTAAGTTCTTTAATTTTATCTAGGACTTCAGGCATAAATTTCTGACCACCAAACCCTGGATTTACACTCATGATTAAAACTAAATCTATTTGGTCAAGAAATTCAGTAATTAATTCGATTTTTGAATCTGGATTAAGAGAAACCCCAACTTCTTTTTTTAAATCTTTAATCGTTTTAATTGATTCTCTCAAGTTACGAGTGGCTTCTGGGTGAATTGTGATGATATCTGCTCCTGCATCTGCATATGCTTTTATATATTCATGCACTGGCGAAATCATTAAGTGTACATCAAACTTTAAAGAGCAGTGCTTTCTAAGTGCCTTAATAACTGGGGGACCAATAGTTAAATTTGGAACAAAGTGCCCATCCATGACATCTACATGTATCATGTCTGCTCCACCTTCCTCTAATCTTTTAATTTCAGTGCCTAATTGACTAAAATCAGCAGACAAAATTGATGGTGAAATTTGTATATTTTTCATTGATTACTAGATTTACTAGTATCAATTTTTAAAATTTAATTGAATTAAAAAATTGATAAATTTGTCTTGATATTTCACTTTCGAGAGGAAATGACAGCATACCCATAACAGAATAGCCCAGGATCCAAGGCATTAAATAAAATCTAATCATATAAAAAAACCAAGCCACATATAATGGTACAAGAGGACCTATAATAAATGATGGGGTAATGGGTTTAAATAGTCTGATTAAAGGATTTGTATATTTAACAAATACTCTCATAAAAAAAAATTGAGAATCCTCTCTTTGAAAGATATTCATCGCAACTCGACCGATTAATGTCCACATGATTATGCCAAAGAAATAATCAATAAAATATATAAACGGATGAAAGTTTGCTGACATTTAAGATTTATATTTGAAAAAGAATGGAAATAAAAGGGGCGAAATTAATCGCCCCTTATAAAGTTTATTTACTGTTTTCCAAGAATTGTTTTACCACTTGGTACACGTACTTCATCAACCATCTTTTGAGTTGCTTTGTCTGGCTCTTGAGTCATTAAACTCACTACCACCATTGCAACCAAACTAACAGCTGATCCGAAGATACCAAATGTTAATTGAGTAATTCCTAGGAATCCACTTCCACCAGTTCGTACCCAAACTAAGTACCAAGTACCAGCAGCTAGACCTCCTAACATACCAGCAATAGCACCTTGTCTGTTAGCTCTCTTCCACCATACACCAAGTACAAGTGGGAAGAACAATCCAGACATCGCAAAGTCAAATGCCCAGATGACCGAACCTAAGATACCTTGGATCTCCATTGCCGCAATCGTCGCTCCAGCAAAACCAATTACTACAAGTAATACCCTTGCAACAACTAGTCGTTTTGCAGTTTCCGCTTTTGGATCAATGATCTTATAATAAACATCATGTGATATAGCGTTTGCAATTGCTAGAATCAAACCATCGGCTGTTGACATGGCAGCTGCCATACCTCCAGCGGCAACTAGACCTGAGATTACGTAAGGTAATCCAGCTATCTCTGGTGTTGCTAATACAACGGCTTTACCACCCATGAAGAACTCGTTTAACTCAACAGTTCCATTTCCATTAAAGTCGCTGATAAACATTAGGTTTGCAGTATTCCAGTTTTGATACCAATCTATCGCTTGAACCTCTGCTATTGATTTACCGATAATACCCGTAGATAAATTCGGATCTAACAAAGATAATTTAGATAGTGTAGCTAACATTGGAGCAGAAGAATAAAGTAGGAAGATAAAGAATAGTGACCAACCTACTGATTTTCTAGCTGCCTTTACACTTGGAGTAGTAAAGTATCTCATCATCACGTGAGGTAATGATGCTGTTCCCATCATCATTGCCAATGCTAATGAAATAAATGCCCAAGGTGTTGCGTTAACTGCAGAGTGAGCTTTAGTTATTCCTGCTAAGCCTTTAGGTACCGTTGCTAGATCAGCGGCTGAGTTTTTAACAAACCCAAATTGTGCTTCTAACTCACCAATTCTAGCCACTTCATCAGCTAACATAAAGTGAGGGAAGAAACCCGCACCTATTTTGTTACTGATCCAGAATACTGGAAGTAAGTAAGCTATAATTAGTACGATATATTGTGCAACCTGTGTCCAAGTTACCCCTCTCATACCACCTAACATCGAACATAATAAAATACTTATTAGTCCAATATAGACTGCGTATTGGAATGGGATATCAAGTGCAACAGATGCAATAGTACCTGTAGCGTTAATTTGCGCTGTTACATAAGTAAATGAAGCAACGGTTAAAACCACTACTGCACTAAACCTTGCTAAATTACCACCGTATCTTGTACCTATAAAATCTGGAACTGTATAACAGCCAAATTTTCTTAAGTATGGTGCTAATAAAGATGCAACTAACACGTAACCACCAGTCCAACCTACAAGTAGAGCCATATAGCCGTAACCTTTAAAGTAAATACCTCCAGCCATTGCAACGAATGAAGCACCAGACATCCAGTCTGCTGCTGTGGCCATTCCGTTGAATACTGTTGGCACTTGCCTTCCAGCTACGTAATACGCATCTGCTTGGGCTGTTCGTGACAGGTAGCCGATCAATGCATAGATGAACACGGTAAATGCCACAAAAGCAATACCGATTGCTTTAGCAGTCATACCCATCTGTTCTGCAATTGCCATAATAATTATGAAACCTATAAACCCTCCGGTATAGATTCCATAAATCTTAGGCAAGTTGTCTATAAAATTACCCTGTTTCATTATTCATCCTCTCTTTCGCTGAAGCCAAATTCCTCATCGATTTTTTCTTGTCTATTCGCAAACCAGAAAATTAGAATTACGAATGCGCCAAGAGATCCCTGACATGTAAACCAATATGTCCATGGATAACCGAAAGGTCCTGTGACCTCGTTCATTTCAGCTCCAAAAAGGAAGATGCCAATTGAGAATACAAACCAGATTGCTAAAGTAATCATCAGCAAACCTCTGGATTTCTCCCAATGTTTTTCTTGATTTGACATTTTTACCTCTCTATTTAGTTATAACTGGCAAAACCATAACCATTATAAGGCTTTTGAAAAGACCTAAATTTAACCATAATAGGTACTTATTTACTGACTTTTTTAAGGTATAAATGCCACACACGGGGCAAATTATGTCAAAATACAAGCTAACTTGGAAAGATTTAACAACAACGGATTTTAAAACATATCTGTTTGCAATGTTTAAAGCATTCATTCCTAAAAAAAAAATTAAGGATTTAAATGAACTTGAAGTTTTTATTCAAACTAAATCTGCATGGGTTACGCAAGTAACTTTATATAATTATTTAAAAACTCGAATGGGAACAAGATATGTCCTCCATTTTGATAATGATGAATTCATGGGATCTGTCAATCTTGCTAAATGGAACATTTATTCTGTAGCACTTCAAGATTTATCTTTTTTTACTTTCTCTTATTTGAGGGTAAATTTTAATTTTCATGAAACCGATAAGGCAAAAGAAATTTTTAATAAAATATTAGACGATGAAATTTCCAATAAAATGCCACTAAATATTGTTGACCAAGCTAGAATAGATTTTGACAACAGGTTTCAGAATATTAATTGGGATAACTATTATACAGATTTACCATTTAATCCAAGCGCACTCTCGTTATATAAATGGGCACCAATTGCTGAAGAGTTAAAAATCTTAGATCGTAAAATTGTCTTAAATTCTATGATATTAAAATGGGATGTTATCAAACAAGAATTTCAAAACTTAATTCAGTTTTAAATATTTTTTCTATTATCAACTAAACTATCAACAACGCTTGGATCAGCTAAAGTAGTGGTATCTCCTAGTTGTCCATGTTCATTTGCAGCTATCTTTCTAAGAATTCTTCTCATTATCTTCCCTGATCTTGTTTTTGGAAGACCAGGGGTAAAATGTATTAAGTCTGGAGTTGCAAGTGGTCCAATCTGCTTTCTAACCCAAAGTTTTAAATCTCTCTCAAGATCTCCAGTCTCTGTTTCACCTGCATTCAAAGTGACATAACAATATAGACCGTTTCCTTTAATATCATGTGGGTAACCAACTACTGCTGCTTCAGCAACTTTTGGATGAGCAACAAACGCACTTTCAATTTCAGCTGTACCCAAATTATGTCCTGATACAATGATTACATCATCAACTCTTCCTGTGATCCAATAGTATCCATCTTTATCTCTTCTGCAGCCATCACCAGTAAAATATTTTCCGTTAAATTGAGAAAAGTATGTGTCAATAAATCTTTGATGGTCTCCATAAACAGTTCTCATTTGACCTGGCCATGATTGAGCAATACAAAGTCTTCCTTCTCCAGCACCTTTTATCTCTTTTCCGTTTTTATCGACAATAACAGGCTTAATTCCATAGAAGGGTTTTGTAGCTGAACCAGGTTTTAACGGGATGGCTCCTGTTTGAGGAGATATCAATATTCCCCCCGTCTCAGTTTGCCACCAAGTATCTACAATTGGGCTTTTAGAATTACCAACCGTTTTGTAATACCACATCCAAGCCTCAGGATTAATTGGTTCACCAACAGTCCCAAGTAATTTCAAAGATTTTCTAGACGTTTTTTTGACCGGTTTATCACCCTCGCGCATTAAAGCTCTAATTGCTGTGGGAGCAGTGTAGAAAATATTAACTTTATATTTATCAACGATCTGCCACCATCTTGAAGTGTCGGGATAATTAGGAATTCCCTCAAACATTATTGTTGTAGCACCATTAGCAAGGGGTCCATAAATAATATAACTATGACCCGTTACCCAACCAATATCAGCAGTACACCAATAGATATCTTTTGGTTTATAGTTAAAAATATATTGATGGGTCATTGATGCATAAACCATATACCCACCAGTTGTATGAAGAACTCCTTTTGGTTTACCAGTTGAACCTGATGTATATAAAATAAATAAAGGATCCTCAGCATTCATTTCTTCAGGCTCACAATGACTTGGAACATCTTTTATTAGATCATGATACCAAACATCTCTTTCTTCATTCCAATTGATATAATTTCCAGTTCGTTTAACAACAATACATTTTTTTATATTTGGACAACTCGTTAGCGCCTCATCAGTTGTATATTTTAATGGAATAGTTTTTCCACCTCTAACACCTTCGTCAGCTGTAATTATATATTCAGACTCACAATCATTAACTCTACCTGAAATTGATTCTGCAGAAAAACCTCCAAATATTATAGAATGTACTGCTCCAATTCTAACACATGCTAACATTAAAATTGCAAGCTCTGGGATCATGGTTAAATAAATTGTAACTCGATCTCCTTTTTTAATTCCAAGTTTTTTTAAACCATTTGCTGCCTTTGAAACTTTTTGGTGTAATTGTTTATAGGTCATTTTTTGACTATCTTTTGGATCATCGCCAACCCAAATAATTGCAGTTTTATCTTTTTTATCTTTTAAATGTCTATCAATACAGTTAGCTGAAGCATTTAAAGTTCCATCATGATACCATTTAATTTTTACTTCTTTAGTACTGTACTTAACGTCTTTGATTTTTTTATAAGGTTTTATCCAAGTAATTCTTTTTCCCTCTTTCCTCCAAAAATCGTCATTACTTTTTATAGATTGAGAGTATTTTTGTTGGTATTTACTTTTATTTGCCAAACTTGCTTTTACCCATTCTGGTTTAGTTTTTATGACTATTTCAGGTGGTGCAGAATCATTCTCTTTTTTGGTTTTCTTTTTACTTTTCTTTCTTTTTTTAATTTTTTTTGTAACCTTTTTTACTTTAGTTTTTTTCTTAACTTTTTTAGACGATTTTTTTTTTACTTTAAATTTTTTTTTCTTTTTTTTGGGCATGCGAAAATTTTTTTCTTAAATTCTACTCATGTTATTTATGATTTTCCAGCTTTTATAATCGATTGGCATCACAGATAATCTGCTCTGTTTAATTAACGCTAAATTGCCCAATTCCTTGCGTTTTTTTATACCTTCCAAGGTAACCGGTTTTTCTAATTTCTTTTTAAACGTAACAGTTACAGCTACAAAGCGCCCACTTTTGTCAGTTTTGTCAATGTAGTGTTCTTTGATGACCTCTACAATACCCACAATTTCTTTACCGATATTCGAATGATAAAAAAAACAAAGATCACCCTTTTTCATAGTCTTTAAATTTTTTGCAGCCTGATAATTTCTTACACCATCCCATGGAGCACCTTTAGCACCTGATTTTATTTGTTGATCAATAGACCATACATCTGGTTCAGATTTTAATAACCAATATTTCACTTAACCATTTTCTATTATTTCATTGAATTTTTCAATATTTTTAGAATTATTTTGATTAACTGATTGTAAGAAAAAATAAAATTGATAATTTTAACATTATGAGAGCTGCTAATTACTCATCAATGAATATATTTAATAAAGATCAAATTAAGGAGATTAATAAAGTTATCACTTCAAATTTTGTAGAGGGTAAAGATGATTTTGCAGTTGACTCAAAGAAAACTTCAAATGTGAAATTTGTAAATCTAGGAGGCATTCAAAGGTATATTTACCCGTTTATTGATTTTTGCTTAACTGCAAATAACAATTATTTTGGATTTGATTTACATCCACTTACATCATTAAAAAAATTAAATTATAATTCTTATGAAGTAGGCACTGAATATAGTTGGCATATTGATGCTGTTCCTGGAGATCCTATTAGAGATATTAAATTAACAGCTTTATTAAATTTATCAGAAGATAACTATGATGGTGGAGAGCTAGTTTTATTTAGGGCATCAGAAATTATTTGTAAAGAGTTTAATACACCAGGAAGTGCAATTATTTTTCCTTCATTTATTAATCATAAAGTTAATAAAATAGTTTCAGGTAATAGGCATACTTTAGCTATTTGGCTTTCTGGACCTAAGTTTAGATAAATTATTTATAGTTTAACTCCAGCACCTTTCAAAAATATAGCTTCCCCATCCAACGGCCATCTAGGTTTTGCTGGGTGATCCAATTCACTAAACTGTTTTAATTTAAATTTTTCTAAACCAACCATAGCTATCATTGCAGCATTATCTCCACAAAGTTCTATTGGTGGAAAAATGCTTAGGTAATTTTTTTCTTCGCATAAACTGATTAGCATATTTCTAATATTTTTGTTAGCTGCAACTCCTCCAGCAACCACAAACGTTTTTTTAGTTGGGTTACTTTGCTTTTCGAAATCTGTAAATGCAATTTTAGTTTTTTTATATAAAATTTTTTCAATTGTTTTCTGAAATGATGCAGCAAGATCAAATTTTTCTTGATCAGTTTTAATATTTTTTGTTATTCTTAATACTGCAGTTTTAAGTCCTGCAAAAGAAAGGTTACAACCACCCTTATTAAAAATAGGTTTTGGTAAATTATATTTATTAGCATCACCCTTCTTTGCTAAAATTTCAATTTGTGGACCACCTGGAAATTCTATTCCTAAAAGTTTTGCAGTTTTATCGAACGCTTCTCCCAAAGCGTCATCAATTGTTGTTCCTAATCTTTTATACTTCCCTAAACCTTGAACATTTAAAAATTGTGAGTGCCCACCTGATATTAACAAAAGCAGGTAGGGATAATTTAAATTTGAATTTAATTTAGGACTTAAGGCATGACCTTCTAGATGATTAATCGCTATAAAAGGTTTGTCTATAGAAGTGGCAAAAGCTTTTCCAAAACTTAAACCAACTGATAGACAAACAATTAAGCCAGGTCCTGCAGTGGAAGCTACAGCATCAATTTCATCAATTTTTTTTCCACTATCATCAATAGCTTTTTGAACAATCCAATCAATTTTTTCAATATGAGATCGTGCTGCTAATTCTGGAACAACTCCTCCAAATTCTTTATGAACTTCAACCTGGCTTGAAACAATATTTGATAATACTTCAGGGTTTCCCAGCTCATTTTCAGTTATTATTGATGCAGCCGTCTCATCACAGCTCGTTTCTATTCCGAGAATTAAGGGTTTTTTGCTCATTCAAATAGTTTTTAATAATTGTACAATCTCAATACAAGTAAGAAATAAATATATTTATGAATAGAAAAATTATCATTGGATCCAGAGGAAGCAAGTTAGCGATGATTTATGCTAAAAAAGCTAAAGATAATATTGTCAAAACCACTTATTTTAGTGATGAAGATGTGGTTATAAAAAAAATTTCTACAAAAGGGGATGAGTTTCAGGATGTAAGATTGTCAGAAGTTGGAGGCAAAGGATTATTTTCAAGTAATATTGAAAAAGAGCTTCAAGATAAAAATATTGATATTGCAGTTCACGCACTTAAAGACATGCCAGCCATTGAAACAAAAGGTCTTAAAACAGACTCATTTTTAGAGAGAAATGATCCAAGAGAAATTCTCATAACAATGAATAAAAAAAAATTAAGTGAATTAAAAAAAAATTCTGTAATTGGAACTTCATCTTTTAGAAGAGAATATCAAATTAAAAAAATTAGATCAGATCTTGTATGTAAACTTATTAGGGGAAATGTTGATACACGAATTAAAAAATTAAAAGATGGAATATATGATGCAATAATTTTGTCTTATGCAGGGATTAAATTTTTAAATTTTGATGATGAAATTTCAGAAATTTTTTCACCAGAACAAGTGATACCAAGTGCTGGACAAGGTATAATTGCTCTTCAATGTAGAGAGAGTGATGAGGAAATAATCTCAGTTTTAAAAAAAATAAATCACAATGAGACATTTATGAGAGCACATGTTGAGAGAAATATTTTAAAAGTTTTGGAGGGAGATTGCGAAACCGCAGTTGGAGCCCACTCCATAATAAAAGATGATAAAATTATTGTTGAAGCTGAACTATTTTCTTTAGACGGTTCTAAAAGGTTTTATGAAAAAAAAACTGACAAAGCAGAAAATTTCAGTGAAATCGGTAAAGAAATAGGTCAAATTTTAAAAACAAAATCCAATAATTCCTATAAAAGATAATATGCATATTTTATTAACAAGACCGCTAGAAGATTGTTCTGAAATGATTGTTAAATTTAAATCCTTAGGTCATCAAGTTTCTCATCTACCTTTATTAAATGTTGAGGAAGTAGATTATGATAGAATTAATTTTAAAGATTTTCATGGAATTATTTTCACTAGTGCTAATGCTGTAAAATTTCTAAACCACAATGAAATTAATAAGACAATCAAATGTTTTTGTGTCGGTCAGATAACTGAAAAAAAAGCAAGAAGTTTTGGTTTCCAAAATACAATTGCAGCAGAAGGTAATGTTTCAAACTTAAAAGAATTAATTTTGCAAAACTATGATGCATCGAGTGGTCAGTTACTTTATATAAGTGGAGAAACCATATCTGCAGATCTTGACAAACAGTTGATAAATGAAGGTTATAGTATTAAGAGGATTGTGAATTATAGAGTTAATCACAACATGAATTTTAATGAAGCCTTTGTTAAAGAATTAAAACAAAACATGCCTGACATGGTCTATGTTTACTCCCAAAATAGTGGATCAAGCTTTTTAAATTTTATCAAAATTCATCAATTAGAAAGTCAATGGATGGATACGAATTTAATGTGTATTGGTGAAAAAACTTCATCTATACTGAACGAAATTAAATGGAAAAAGATATTTCTTTTTAATCCTGGAGAAGAGGAGTTTTTGTTATATAAAATTTAGCCATGGATATAATAAATAATTTTTCTGAAATATTTTTGTCGGTTTGGAATAAGGGAATTCTTGGAGTTGATATTTTTCAAATTTTAATTGGTATTGGTATATTTTTAGTTTTTCTGATTTTTAGAGGTCTCATCAGTAAATTAGTTATTAAAAAATTAGAAATTATATCAAAGCGAACTACAAATAAACTAGACGATACTTTTGTTCGATCTTTAGAAGGGCCCGCAAGATTTCTGCCAATTGTTTTAGGTTTTTTTATTGCAAGTTATTACATGACTTTTTCTGCCGAAGGTAGGGATGTTGTAGATACTATTAACAGAACCTTAATAACAATTTTAATATTTTGGGTCATTCATCAAATAATAGAACCAGTATCTTATATATTAAGTGGACTAGATAAACTTCTAACAAGAGAACTTATTGGATGGATAATTAAATCATTAAAAGTATTAATTTTTATACTTGGGTTAGCTGCTGTTCTTGAGTTATGGGGAATTAAAATTGGTCCAATAATTGCAGGACTTGGTTTGTTTGGTGTTGCGGTAGCTTTAGGTGCACAAGATTTATTTAAAAATCTAATTTCAGGAATTTTAGTATTAGTTGAAAAAAGATTTAAAATTGGAGATTGGATTGCTGTTGAAGGAATTATAGAAGGGATTGTTGAAAAAATTGGTTTTAGATCCACAACAATTAGAAAGTTTGATAAGTCTCTAGCAATTATTCCAAACTTTCAGTTTGCAGAAAATGCAGTGATAAATGTTAGTGAAACTTCAAATTGGAGAGTGAGGTGGATTATAACTCTTCAGTATGACTCTACAATTGATCAATTAAAAAAAGTGAGAGACGAAATAGAGGAATATATTAATAAAAGTGAAGACTTTAACCAAGCAACAGGAGTTGCTGTAAGAATAGAAAAATTTTCAGACAGCTCTATTGATTTACTGGTGAGATGTTTCACAAATTCTAATAGTTGGAGTAATTCTTTAGAAGTGAAAGAGAGATTAGCAATCGAAATAAAAAAGATAGTTGAAAAAAATGGTGCTTCTTTTGCTTTCCCAAGTCAGTCGATTTATGTTGAAAAAAAATGATAGCAATTTTTTATTTAGTTTTACAAATTTTAAAACTTTATTCGTATGTTGTAATTGCCAATGTAATTGTTAGTTGGTTAATTGCTTTTAACGTCTTAAATACCCAAAACAGATTTGTTTATTCTCTATTAGAATTAACCTATAGACTTACAGATCCACTTTTAAATAAAATCAGACGTTTTATACCTAATTTAGGATCTTTAGACATATCCCCTGTAATTCTTCTTCTATTGATTTGGTTTATTGAAATGTGTATGAAGCTCTACATCGCGCCAATGATTTTTTAGAAAGATGAAATGATTTTAATAGATGGAAAGAAAGCTGCTGCAGAGTTAAGAGAAGAGCTTAAACATGAAGTTACAAGTTTAAAAGCTAAATACAATAGAGTGCCAGGTTTAACAGTTATCCTGATAGGAGATTTAACTCCAAGCCAAATTTATGTGAGAAATAAAGAAAAATCTGCAAATGAGGTAGGTTTAAAATCTGAAGTTATTAAATATCCAGATTCAGTAGAGGAAAAAACAGTATTAGAAAAAATTGAAGAATTAAATAAAGACGAAACAGTTTCAGGAATTCTAGTTCAGCTCCCGCTGCCAAAACATATTGATAAACAAAAAGTTATTGAAACTATTTTACCGTCAAAAGATGTTGATGGATTTCATCCAATGAATGTAGGAAATCTTTCTTCTGGATATGAAAGTTCAGTGCCATGTACTCCTTTAGGTTGTTATTTATTAATCAAAAAAGTTGAGCCTAACTTAAAAGGAAAGAAAGCAGTAATAGTTGGAAGGTCAAATTTAAATGGAAAGCCAATGACGCAACTTCTTTTAAAAGAAAATTGCACAGTGACAGTAACTCATTCAAAAACTAAAGACCTGAAAGCAGAATGTTTAGAGGCAGATATCATAGTTGCTGCTGTTGGAATTCCAGAGCTTGTCAAAGGTGACTGGGTTAAAAAAGATACGATAGTTATTGATGTAGGTATAAATAAGACCGATAAAGGTATTGTTGGAGATGTTGATTTTGATGAAGTTTCTAAAAATGCAAAAGCATTAACACCGGTCCCAGGTGGTGTTGGACCTATGACAATCGCTTGTTTATTGAAAAATACTATAGAGTGTTTCAAAAGATCGCAAATTTAGCAATTAAATCTCACAATTTATTCTGTTACTCTAAGATATGAAAAAACCAAAGTATCCCTACAGGATTGCCATAATTTTTCTTTTATTAACTTTTCCAACAATTGGAGCCACTCAACTCGGTTGGTACCTTCACGATCAACAAACAGGATTTGATTATGGAATGATAGTAGGCACTGTATCAGTAATCTATGCAGCTTATTTATTGTACGAAAAAAAATGGAGAGAGGAAGATGAAGATTAGTTTATGGAAAAAATAATTTTTTTTGGATTAGTAATCCCTATTATGGGTTACGTTCTATATTTAGGTGGCATGGCAATTATGAATGGATTTAATGCTAAGGAAGCCAATAGAGCTGAAAAAGAAGAAGTTGAAGAAGAAACCAAGACAACCATATCAGCTGATAACGCTTCACTGAGTGATGAATTAGCAAAATTAAATAGTTTGCGAGAAAGTGGAGTGCTTACTCAAGAGGAGTTTGAGAAAGCAAAAAATAAATTATTAAATACCTAAGATGTTAAGAATTATTCCCAATAAAAATAATATTGGGGCTGAGATTGACACCGATCTTCAAAAACTTTCAAAAGAAAATTTCAAAATCATTATGAATACTCTAAATAAATATGGGATGATCTTTTTTAGAAGACAAAATCTTTCTTCTAAACATTATGTTGAGTTTGCTAAAAATTTTGGAAAACTCGCAAATTATCCTAGATTAAAAGGATTAAACAAAAAATATCCTCAGATAACTGTTGTTCAAAGAAAAGAAAGTGATAAAGGGCCAAGTTTTGGGGAGCAGTTTCACACAGACTCTATTTATACAAAAAAACCACCAAGATTTACAATGTTGTTATCAAAATTAGTTCCAAGAAAAGGAAAAGCAAATACCGAATTTTGTTCGCAGTATTATGCTTTTAAAGATTTAACAAAATCTATGAAAAGAAAGTTATCAAGCTTAAAGGGTGTCTATTCCTCGGAAGGACCAATTTCAATTACCACAAAAGAGAGAGTGAAAGAGAAAGGGAAGAAAATAAAAGAATTAAAATCTACTCATAAAATTATAAGAAAAATTAGTTCAAATTATGCAATTTACTCTAGCCCAGGTCATCTAGTTGGATTTCAGCCAAAAATAAAAAATACAATTAATTTAAAAAAAAAATTATTCAAACATCAAATTAAAAAAAAATTTCAACATTCTTTAGAATGGGAAAAAAATCAATTAGCTATTTGGGATAACAGATCCATGTTGCATCAAGCAACACCTTTTAAAGGTAATAGAATTATGCACAGAATAACAATTCTTTAATTTTTCTCCATTAACCATAATTTATCACTTGCTAAAAAATAAATTTTACCATTTTTAGGATGTACTTGAATGTCTCTTAGTCTTCCAATTTTATCTTTAAAGACTAAATTCTCTTTAACATTAGATAGATCAGAAAAATCAATTGTTCTTAATGATTTATCCTTTAAAGAAGTTACTAAAGCGAGACCATTCCATTCTTTAAATTCTGAACCTTTGTAAATTGTGATTGCGCTGGTTGCAATTGAAGGAACCCAGTATTTAATAGCTTTTGTGAAGCCAGGCTTCCATTTTGGTCCAATTTTGCTTCCTGAATAATTTGTTCCACCCCAGCCTAAAATTTTCCATCCATAGTTTTCACCTTTTTTTGCTTCACCAAACCAATCTCCTCCTTTGGCTCCGTGATTACTCATATAAATTTTTCCATCATAAGGTGAAAGTGTTAAACCTTGAGGGTTTCTAATACCTATTTGATATATTTCTGGCAGCCAATCTGACTTTCCTTCGAACTTCGGATTGTCTTTAGGTATGCTTCCATCTAAGTGTATCCTTATAATACTACCTGGATGCTGAGTTGGATCTTGTGCAATCATACCTTGTCCTCTTTCACCAGCAGATGCAAATAAATAATTATCTTTAATAGCTAGTCTTGATCCAAAATGATATCCAGAGTCTATTGGTGGATTAGCTTGAAAGATATTTTTAAAATCTAATTCTCGTTTATTTAATTTCGCTTTCGCAATTGAAGTGCTAGTTTTCCAATTAACTCTATTTTCAGTATAAGAAATCCAAACAGTATTGTTTTGATAAATAATATCTAGCAATCCTCCTTGACCATACTCTAAAAAATTCAAATTATGTTTTACTTCTAAAATTTCTTTTGTAGCAATATTTATAATTTTTATCTTTCCACTTTTTTCCGTAATTATTATTTCGTTCTCACTGATAAAAGACGAGCCCCACGGATCTTTAAGATTAGCAATTTTTTCAAAGTTTAAATTTTCAGAAAAACCATTTGAACATAGAAAAGCAAAAAAAATAATAGATAAGAAAAATCTAATCACTTTATGAAAGTTTAGATCTACCACCATCAACAGCAATTATTTGACCTGTAACCCAAGAACTATCTTCAGTTATTAAAAATTTAGCTAATGAAGCCGAGTCTTTGCCTTCACCCAATCTTTTTAAAGGATGAGCCTTTGCGATACCTTCTGCAATTGCTGTATTTTTTAACATTGGTTCTGCAATTTTGGATTTTGTTAGACTTGGAGCAACACAGTTTACTCTAATGTGTGGAGCAAATTCTGCAGCAAGAGAAACCGTTAAACCCTCAACAGCTGCTTTTGTAGATGCGATAATAGCATGGTTAGTAAAACCTCTTTGTGCAGCAACAGTTGAAAATAAAACAATTGAACCTTTATTTTTCTTTAGGCTTTCTTGATATCCTTTGATCGCTTCAACTGCTGAATATAAATTTAATTTCATACATTTAGTGAAATCTTCTTCCTTTACCATTCGTAAAGGTTTTAAATCAATTGAACCAACGCAGTAAGCAATCCCTTTTATTTCTGGGACATCAGCTTTGACTTTTTCTATAAAACCCTCTTCTAAAACGTCAGCAACTGTGAATGAACATCCTAGTTTATCTGCGATAGCGTTTACTTCACTTTCGTTCCTTGCGACTAAATGAATATCATTACCAGAATTTTTTAATTGTTCTGATAGATTAGAGCCAATAGATCCTGTCGCACCAAAAATGAGATATTTTTCTGACATAAAAATTTTTATTAGTTATATTTAATCATGAAGTTATTTTTTATACTTGGTAATCAATTATTTCCAACAAAATACATCGACCGCTTCAAAAAAGACCATACGTTCTTTATGGCAGAAGATAAAGGTTTATGCACTTATGAAAAGCATCATAAGCAAAAAATTTTATTGTTCCTATCTTCTATGCGGTCCTATGCTGATAGTCTTAAGAAAAATAAATTTAAATTAGAATATTCAAAAATCGAAGATAAAGAATTTAGTGAAGATTATTTAAAAAAATTAAAAAAAATTATTACCCAAAAAAAAATCAAAGAAATTTCTAGCTTTGAGATAGAAGACAAGCCTTTTGAACAAAAGATTTCCATGTTTTTTAAAAAAGAAAAGATTGATTGGAATATCTTACAAACACCAATGTTTTTAAATTCTCGTGAAGAATTTAAAAAATATTTAGGAAATTCAAAAAAACCATTTATGGCAACTTTCTACAAAGAGGTTAGAAAAAAATCTGGAATATTAATGGGTTCTGACGGCAATCCTATTGGTGGTAAGTGGAGTTTTGACGAAGACAATAGAAATAAATTACCCAAAGATATTTCAATACCTAAATTTCCTAAAATTAAAGAAACAAATCATACAAAAAAATTAAAACCTATTATTGAAAAATTATTCAAAGATCATCCAGGTAGTACAAATAATTTTTGGTTTGCAACAGAATATGATGATGTTGTGAAACTTTTGAATTTTTTTATAAAAGAAAAATCAAATTTATTTGGTGACTACGAAGATGCCGTAGATCAAAAAGATAATATTCTTTTTCACAGTGCTCTAAGTCCCTATATTAATCTTGGCTTAATAACGCCAGAATTTATAATTCAAAAAGTTCTAGATTTTCATAAAAAAAATAAAATTAGAATGAATTCTATTGAAGGATATATTCGTCAAGTGATTGGTTGGAGAGAATTTATGCGAGGAATTTACCAAGGTTATTCAAAAGAAATGGAAAATGGAAATTTTTTTAAACAAAATAGAAAAATGAAAAATTCTTGGTACGAGGGAAATACAGGTCTTCCCCCATTAGATTATGCGATTAAAAATGCTGTTAATCACGGATGGTCACATCATATCGAGAGATTAATGATTTTATCAAATATTATGAACTTGTGCGAGATCAAACCTATGATCGTTTACAAATGGTTTATGGAAATGTTTGTAGACTCTTCCGACTGGGTGATGGTTCCAAATGTATATGGTATGGGGCTATTTAGTGATGGAGGAATTTTTGCAACCAAACCTTATATATGCGGATCGGCATATTTTATGAAAATGATGGATTTTAAAAAAGGTGAGTGGTGTAATACTATGGATGGTCTTTATTGGAGATTTATAGATAGAAATAGAAAATTCTTTTTAAAAAACCCTCGTTTATCTATGATGGTTAGGATATTTGATAAAATGAAAGCAGACAGAAAAAAATTAATTTTATCTGAAGCAGAAAAATTTATCAAACAAAATACTGCATAGTGAAAAAAGAAAATCTACCATCTAAAATTTGTTTAGTTTGCCAAAGACCCTTTAAATGGAGAAAAAAGTGGAGACTAAATTGGAATAAAGTTAAGTATTGTTCAAAAAAATGTTCAAATCAAAAAATTTAAATTTGTCACAGAGACTAGTTTAAAAAAGAAATTATACAAATCCCATGAACAAGATTGTTTGGTTTAGATATGATTTAAGACTAATTGATAATGATGCTTTTTTAAATGCAATTAAAAATGGCAATATTTTACCAATTTTTATATTTGATAAGGGTTATTTTAAATTAGAAGTCTCTAGTAGTTTTCATTTGAAGTTTATAATTGAGTCACTCAAAGAACTCGACAATATATTACAAAAAGAATTTGGTACTAACTTAAATATATATTATGGAGATACTCTAGAAATATTAAAAAAAATTATAGAAAATTTTAATATTAATGAGGTTTTCTCAAATAAAATATTCAAGAACAAATATTTAAATGATTTAGATTTAAATTTAAAAAATTTTTTTATTTCAAAAAATGTCAAATGGAATTTTTATAATCAATTTGGAATCCAATTAAATCACAGAGAACGATACAAATGGTCTGCTAATTGGAATAAATTCATAAATAGTAGACTAACTACTGGTAAATCAAATTGTAAATTTCTATTTGATCAAAAGTTAGATAATTTTGACATTATCGAAACAAATGAAATTGATAGTAAATTTATACAAAAAGGTGGTAGAAAGCACGCATTAGACTTACTAGATAGTTTTCTAGATTCTAGATCAGAGAATTATCAACAAGAGATGTCTTCACCTTTAACTGGCGAAAAATCCTGTTCAAGATTAAGTCCTCATATTACATATGGAAATATTTCTCTTAAAGAAATATACAACAAAACAAAAAAAAAAATTAATACTATTGAGTCTTATTCAAATAAAAAATCATTATTAGCTTTTAAAAGTAGATTAGCTTGGCACTGCCATTTTATTCAAAAATTGTATGATGAACCTGAAATTGAATTTACTAATTTAAATAAGGCTTATGATGGACTCAGAGAAAATGACTTTAATGAAGATTACTTTTTAGCTTGGAAGGAGGGCAAAACTGGATTTCCATTTGTTGATGCCTGTATCCGTTATTTAATTAAAACAGGTTGGATTAATTTTAGAATGAGAGCAATGCTTGTATCTTTTGCTTCATATCAGCTTTGGCTAGATTGGAAAAAAACTTCAAAACACATGGCTAAATTATTTACAGATTATGAGCCTGGTATCCATTACTCTCAATTTCAAATGCAATCAGGTACAACTGGAATAAACTCTATTAGAATTTACAATCCAATTAAACAATCTTTTGATCAAGATGTTGATGGTAAATTCATACGTAAATGGGTGCCAGAATTAAGGAGTATTCCAGATAAATTAGTTCACGAACCATGGAAATTGACCTATCTGGATCAAAAAGGTTTGGGAATAGAGATTGGTACTGATTACCCTTCACCAATTGTTGATAATAAGATTTCTACTAAGTTAGCAAAAGATAAGATATGGAATGTTAAAAAATCTACAAAGTCAAAAATTATATCCAAAGATATTTTAAATAAACATGCGAGCTTGTCGTTAAGAAGATAGAATTATGAATTTAGAAAAATATAAATGGAAAAGTAGAATTTTATTAGTAAATACACCAAATTTTAAACACAAATCATATCAAAGAGCAAAAAAAATATATCAAAGCAAGATTAAGGAATTCCATAAAAGATATGTAAAATTAATTTGTAAATCAAATAAAAACAAAACTTTTTCAATAAATCTTATTGGTTTCGATGGAAAATCAAAAAAAATTATGAATGATTTAAAACCCAAGCTAGTTTTCCAAATAATTGACAAGATGCCATTAGGTAAAAAAATTAGACCAATTAACCTATCTTTATATTCTGATTATAATCCTAAAACCACAACACATGGATTAGGATTTAAAAATAAAGAAAAAGCTTTATTTACAATTAATAAAATTAAAAATAGATCTACAAAGTATCAAGTAAATGTAGTTTCGACCATGCTTGGTAGAGCCAAAAATCATCCAAACAAAACTAAAGACATGGGTGGAGCTATAAAAGTATTTGAAGATTGGTTGAAACGATATAAGAGAAAAAAATGAAAAGTAAGACGTCTAATTTTTTAAATAAAATAATAATTTTAACAATTTTAATAATACCCAACATTGTTAATGCTGATTTTTTTGAGGATATAACTAATAAAATTGTAGATAATCCAAAAAGACTTAGTTATGGCATTTCTGTTGCCGATATAAATCAAAATGGAAAATATGAATTTATAGTTACAGGATTTGGTTATCCTAATTTAGCTTTATCATATAACAATGGAACATTAATTAATATTGCTAATCAAAATGTATTTTCAGATGAATCTAGAAAAACTATTGGTGTTGCAGCCTGTGATGTTGATAGAGATGGTTATGAAGAAATATATTTTCTTAACACAGATACATATAGTGGAACAAAAAAATATTCGGACAGACTTATAGATTTAGAGGAAAATAAGTTTTTAGACATGTTCGAAATTGAAAAAAATAAAGAGGATTTAAATTTAACAGCAGGTAGATCCGTCGCTTGTGTGGATAGAAGAGGTAATGGTGAATATGGTCTCTATGTATCAAATTACGGAGGACCAACAAGGTTTTATGAGATTGAAAATAAAAAGATTAGGGATAAATCAGTTAGTTTAAATTTAGATAAGGTTACAGGTGGAAGGGCAGTTGTTTCAGGGCATATTTTAACAGATAGATCTGATATTTTCGCAGCAAATGAAAGAGGCCCAAATTTTCTTTTGAAAAATAATAATGGGGTTTTTGAAGATGTTGCATTTGATTATCGAGTAGATGATGTGATCCAGAACGGCAGAGGAACTGCACTATCAGACATACTTTATCGAGGAAGATTAGATATTATAAGTGGAAACTGGCAGGGTTATCACAGAGCTTACGCTTTAAGAGATAATCAATTTAAAGATATAGGCAACAGTAAATTTGATAAACCTTCAAGAATTCGAACAATTATATCTGCTGATTTTGATAACGACGGTTATGATGAAGTCTTCATGAACAACATCGCTGAGCCTAATAAGTTATTTAGGATAATAGAGAATGGAGCTTTTGAGGAAATAATACTGGAAACAGGCCTTGAACCAGATGGGTTTGGCACGGGAGCTGCAGTTGCTGACATTGATGATGATGGCATTTTAGAATTATTAGTTTCTCGTGGTGAAAGCAAAGAACAGCCATTAACTCTGTATAAAGCAACAGTTGATAAACAAAGCAAATATTTGAGAATTAAACCTATTAATAAATTTGGGGCACCAGCAAGAGGTGCAACAGTTACATTACTTACAAATCAAAGAAAACATTCAAAAACTATTGATGCTGGATCTGGTTATTTGTGTCAAATGGAGCCTGTGGCACATTATGGAATTAGAAAAAACGAAATAAATTTTAAGGTAGAAGTTAAATGGACTGATGGTACTAAAAATTTAATCAAAATAACTTCGTTAAATCAAACAGTTACTATAAAACAAAAATGAAAAAAATCTTATCTAAATTCATTTTAATTTTCTTTGTATTTTTTCAATTTGAGTCATTCGCAGAAGAAAAAAATTATCATAAAGAATTAATTACTGATTGGTCTAGAATATTTCCAGATCAAAATAGAAATGCAGCTGGACCAAAGTTTTTTAAGTATATTATAGATAAAGAAATTACTTATAAAGATTTTAAAGAATTTAATAAATTATACTGTGCAGTTTCTGGATCATTAATTGACCCAAATAGCGAACCAGATTTTTTATACGCTAAAGAGACCAAAAGTGGGGAAAAGATTTGTGGTGATTACTATAAGTGCTGTATTCCTTGCTCGTGCGATATTATGAAATATTCTGAAGTTGAAAAGATGACTCATAAATTTTTGGATGGTTTAAAAGATTTTTATGTATTTACCATCAGAAATCCTTGCAAGAAGAAAGATTTTCCTGACCGAGTAAATAAAGATTACTTTTGTGATGGAGAAAAAATCAACAATAATCAAGTCTATAATCTTAATGATCGAGTAGTAATAGGCTTATTACATGAAGGAAGAAGCTGTAAAAAAGAAGAGATAGATTTTGTAAAAAGTCACCAAGTAACCGGAAGGTTTTGTGAATTACGAAATAATACTCCTTTAGAAAATTTGAAAACTGGAATGGGCGATATATTTATTAAGCTTGCCAGATAATATTATTTAATTTGTTCAAAGAAGTGTTCTGAGCTAAGCTGAATTAGTGAATATTCTCGTATTACAACACATTAAGATAGAAGACCCCGGATATATTAAAGATTTAATGTTAGCTGATGGATTCAATCTAACCACTATTGAGTTAGATGAAGGTGAAAAAATACCTGACGATCTAAATAAATTTGATGGAATGTTTTGTATGGGGGGTCCAATGGATACCTTTATGGAAAAGCAGTATCCATGGTTGGTAGAGGAAAAGAAAAAAATTAAAGAGTTTGTTGTAGATCTAAAAAAACCTTATTTAGGATTTTGTTTAGGCTGTCAGTTACTAGGAGAAGTAATAGGGGGGCAGGTAGTTAAATCAAATCCTGCTGAGATTGGCATGATGGATATCAACTTTACAAAAGAAAAGGAAGTTGACAATTTATTTTCAAAATTTCCAAAACAAATCAAAAGTCTTCAATGGCATTCCTATGAGGTGCAGGGCATTCAAAATCATAAGGATGTGACTTTGTTAGCTTCTTCACCAGTTACAAAATTTCAAATTTTTAAATACCAAAACCACGCCTACGGAATTCAATTCCATATAGAAATAAAAAATACCACAGTCAATGAATGGGGATGTGTCCCAGAATATAAAAAAGCTTTGGAGGATCAGCTTGGTAATGGTGCGTTAGAAAAATTTGATCAATCTGCAAAGGATAATATGAAAGATATGAATAATTATTCTAAAATCCTTTATAATAATTTTAAAAAACTTTTATGAACAATAAAATATTTGAATGGGCTGGAGTTATAACTGCAATATTATATTCTTTGTTTGTAGCTTTGAATATAGGAATTGAATTTTTCGGTTTTTGTTTATTACTTTTATCGGCAATTTTAATCGGAATTTGGGCCTATAGGGGTGGTCATAAAGGAATTTTATTTCTACAATTTTTTTATGCAACAGCTGGTATTATTGGGATGGTACGTTGGTTTTAATCAAAACTTGATATTATTTTTGGAATATAATTTTTAAAATTAAAAAAACCTTTGTTGCAATATTGCCAGGAAAATCGATCAAGATCCCTGTATAAAAAGTCTAATTTAATATTATTTGAATTTAAATAACTTAAATTTTCACCTACAGTTGGGTATAGTCCGTAACAATTTTCAATATTTTTAATTTCATTAATATCAATAACCTCACATTCGATAGAATTATCTTTCAATCTTTGTTGTTGGTCATCAATTAAAAGAGACTTAAATTTCACTGACTTCTCACTGAGCTTGATAGATCTACTTTCATTTTTAATAGAAACTATGTAAATTTTTTGAAAGTTATTTTTTTTAAAGTCAGAGATTTCAAATGAGAGATTATTTTCAAAAGCTAAAAGATTTTTCCCTTCCAAATCCTGTGGGTTACTGAAATCTTGTTTAATTGTAGAGTAAGTTTTTTCTGAGATTTTTGGAGGTGCGTTTTCATTCAATTTGATGTTTTGAAACCTGTTATTAGTAAATTTTTTTATGTTCCACTCGCTTGCTAGGTAATGTTTACCTTGTGTTTGAATTCCAGCTACCCATCTCCAACCAAGGGTGTTAGATGCAGCGTCTCCATCATAAAGATGTTGCATAAAAAACTCAGCACCAAGTTGCCATGGTAATTCTAAAGTGAAAATCCAAATACTTGCAAACCACATTCTAGTATGGTTGTGAAGATAGTTATTTTCTTTGAGTTCATTTACCCAGTAATTAAAGCATTCAATATTTGTTTTCCCTTCGATTGCTCTCAAATATTCTTTGTTATCTTTTAAATCTTCTCTTGTTTTTTTTAGATCTATTAAATAATCATTCCATACATTTGGTCTTAGTTCTAACCAGCCTTTCCAATAAGTACGCCAAAGAACTTCTTGAATAAATTTTTCGTTTTTAGCGAAAGAAAATTTATTAAGAGACTTTTTTATTATTTCTTTTTCGCTTATTATTCCGTGTGTAATGTAAGGTGATAAGCACGAGACATTAGATCTACTCTCTGGACCAAGATCAAAATTTCTTAATTTAGAGTAATCTGTTAAATTATTTTCGATAAAATGATTTAGTTTTTCAATGGCTTTCGCCCTCGAAGCCTCAAACGACATATTTAAATTACCTAGATTTTTTTTTCTTAAGACCTAGTTTGTCACTATGTCTTAATCTTAGAACAACGATTGCTCCAGCGATTAACAGTATAGCAACTGCCTCATAAACAAGAGCTGTAGGATCCATTTCTTTTCCTTGAAGTATAATAAATCGAGCAAGAGCTGTTATTGCAATAAGAAGTGGTAAGGTAATACTTATAGATTGCTGATTCCAAAAAACTCTTACCATTGCAAGAACTTCTAAATATAGAAACATTAAAAGTAAATCAGCTAGGGTCACTAATTGATTTGTAAACATATTTAATATTTCAATACCAACAGCAATAACAGTGCTGATTAAAATAATACACATCAAACCTAATTGTAAGTTTTTTGCTATCTTATCCATTATTTATCTTTACTAAATGGTAGCCATTTTTCAAATACTGACTTTGAGGAACCATCATATGGAATTGAGTAAGAATATGGGTTTGGACTAGTTAGAACTTCAATTCCTTTTGAAAAGACAAATATAAAAACAATAACAAAAACAATTACCATTATTTTAAAGGGATCAAAATTTTTTGTTTTAAAAACGCTAGCAGAACTTTCTTCGGCTCTGTGGAAATGTTTAAATGTCATATACACTGCAAAAATCAACCCAATATGAGCAAGAAATAGCCCTGCCCAACCAAATGCAAAAGTTGTATATGAAAAAACATATAAACTAAAAACAGTTGTCCAAATAAAACTTAAAACCAGAAGAATTTGTAATCGCACTGTTTTAGGTAGAGCCCTCAAATCATTTTTACTATCATCAAATAAAATATTTGCTGCTTCTATCATCCAATTTTTTAATGATTCCATAAATCTAAGATATAGTTTTAAACAAATTTGACAAACAATAAATTGACCTAAGATTTATTAAGAACGTAGTTTTTTCTTATGAAAATTAATAAATCTTTCAACATTTGTTTTATTAAAGGTTTTATTTTCTTCAAAAGAAACTTTTTTCATAGAGTAGGCTACACTCTTAGTTTGTCTAGAAATTATTGTAACATTTCCTTTGTAAAGTTTAATTTTAACTAAACCATTAACTTTATTTTTACTTAGATCCATAATTTTTTGAAGTTTAAATCTTTCTTTTGAATACCAGTAGCCATTGTAAATAAGCTCTGAATATCTTGGCATAATTTGATCTTTTTTATGCATTGTATCTTTATCGAGAGTTACAGACTCCATTGCACGATGGGCATGCATTAACAAGGTACCACCTGGTGTTTCGTATACACCTCTAGACTTTATTCCAATAAATCTATTTTCAACTAAATCAACTCTGCCAATTCCGTTTTTACCCGCAAGTTGATTTAATTTTTCTAATAGTTTTGCTGGAGTAATTTTTTTCCCATTTATACCAAATGGATCTCCATTTTTAAAATTGATAGTAACGAAAGATGCTTTGTTTGGTGCCTTCTCTGGTGAAACTGATCTTTGAAAAATAAATTCTGGTGCAAAATTTTTTGGATTTTCTAAAATCTTACCTTCAGTCGAGGTATGAAACAAATTATCGTCCACTGAAAAAGGAGAAGCGCCTTTTTTATCCTTTGGAATGGCTATGTTGTGTTTCTTCGCATAATTAATTAGGTCAGTTCTTGATTTTAATTTCCAAATTCTCCAAGGAGCAATGACTTTTATTTTGGGACCAAAGTAATGATAGCCTAATTCAAATCTTATTTGATCGTTCCCTTTACCAGTCGCACCGTGAGAAACTGCAAATGCTTTAAATTTTTTAGCAACTCTAATCTGATCTTTAGCTATGAGTGGTCTTGCTATGGATGTACCCAACAAGTAGACACCTTCATAAATAGCATGGCCTCTGATCATTGGATAAACATAATCTTTTACAAAAATATCTTTTAAATCTCTGATAATTATTTTAGTAACACCAAATTTTTTTGCATTAGAGATGATTTTTTTTCTATCAATCTGTTGTCCTACATCTGCAGTGTAACAAATTACTTCTGCGTCATAATTTTCTTGAAGCCATTTTAAAATTATAGAGGTATCAAGCCCTCCAGAGTATGCTAGAACAATTTTTTTTTTTGATTTCATTAAATTAACTGCAAGCTTTTCGAGATGCGATATAAGCTTTAGTAAATCCTAGCAATGAATAGTGATCAATTGTTTGAGAACCTTTTTGATTGTATCCAGTAATCATTATTCGAGAACCTTTTCTCATTTGCTTAATCATTTTTAGTTCAATTTTATTGTCAGCAATCCAAGCAAATCCCTGTTCTTTAATATCAAACTTAAATTTGTTCTTTCCTGAAGCTGCAGTGACAGAGTTGCTTTTGTTAAACTCATAGCCTGGGGTTACACTCACTTCATTGCTAATACTTTCGCTTGGTCTAAAGGCTACAAATAATTTTGCATCTCTTTTGTTTGATTTTGGAGCTTGCAAGATAGGTGAGGATTGTGCGAAACAAACTTTTCCACTTGCTTCAGAAACCACCATAGCTTCCCAGTCTTTATATTTGCCAATTTTCTTTACTTCTTGAGCTTGAAGCTGGCTAAAGTTAGTTAAAAACAAAATACTACAAAACGTTATAATTCTTTTAATTAAGGACATGGATTAGGGTAAATTTTTTGAACATTGTTAATTTCTTTAATGACATCTTCTGATAGATTAACATTTACACTTTCTATATTTGTTTTCAACTGCTCCATTGTTGTTGCTCCAATAATCACACTAGTCATAAAGTCTTGTATTTCACAAAATTTGATAGACATTTGACTCATATCAAGATCATGTTTCTTGCTTATATTGTAATAAAGCTCTACCGCTTCCTTGGTATTTGGCTTTCTGTATCTTGTCCAAAAATCAAAATCTCTCTCCATTCTTGATCCTTTTGGAAACTTTTTATTTCTATATTTTCCACTCAAATAACCACTTGCAAGTGGAGAATATGATAGACATCCGATTTCTTCTCTTATTGATACTTCCGCTAATCCAACCTCGTAAGATCTATTTAATAAACTATATGGGTTCTGGATTGACATCATTCGGGGCAAATTTTTGTCTTTCGATAGCTTAAGAAAGCTCATTGTTCCCCAGGGTGTTTCATTCGATAAACCAATGTATCTGATTTTACCTTGATCTATATACTTATTTAATTCTTTTAAAACATCCTCAAATTGGTTCCATTCGTTTTCTTGATGAACATAACCTAACCTTCCAAAGTTATTTACTTTTCTCTCTGGCCAATGAAGCTGATATAAATCAACATAGTCAGTTTTTAATCTTTTAAGACTATTATTTAAAGCGGTCTCTAAGTTGGGACCTACAAAACTATTTTCTCCATTTCTTAAATAGTCCCTAGCAGGTCCTGCAACTTTAGTTGCTAGAATTACCTTGTCTCTTTTTTTAGTTTTCTCAAACCATTTTCCAATAATTTCTTCTGTATCACCATAAGTTTCTTTTCTGGGAGGTACGGCATATAATTCTGCTGTGTCCCAAAAATTGACTCCCTGATCTAAAGCAAAGTCCATTTGCTCAAATGCTTCATTTTGCGTATTTTGTTCTCCCCAAGTCATAGTTCCGAGACAAATTGTGCTTACTTTTAAGTCAGTATTTCCTAGATTTTTGTAATTCATTTGAAAATTGTGTTAATGTTTTATTAACCTTTTAAGGTATCTTGAATAATTAGTAAAAGGCTATTATATAACACTAATATGGAATTTGATAAAAACGGAATACTAAACAGAGCAAAAGCAGCTCAACAATCAACTGTAGTAATGGATGAAGGCTTAAGAGCCTACATGCTAAAAGTTTATAACTACATGGCAACAGGAATTCTATTAACTGGAATAGTTGCGCTTTTAACCTTTAAAATGTCAGTCGTTACTAATGATACTGGATCTATTGTTGGTCTAACTCAAATGGGTAATGCAATTTATATGTCAGGCTTAAAATGGCTTGTGATGCTTGCGCCATTAGGAATTGTTTTTTATATGAGTTTTGGAATTAATAAAATGAGTGCATCAAAAGCTCAAACAACTTTTTGGGTTTTTGCAGGTTTGATGGGCTTATCTTTATCATCAATTTTATTAGTATACACAGGCATGAGTGTAACAAGAGTTTTCTTTATTTGTTCAGCAACTTTTGGGGCAATGAGTATTTATGGTTACACTACAAAAAGAGATCTAACTAAATTAGGTTCTTTTTTAATAATGGGTTTAATTGGAATAATTATCGCTTCGATAGTTAATATATTTATGAAATCATCAATGATGTATTTTGTGATTTCAATATTAGGAGTTTTAATTTTTGTTGGTCTTACAGCTTACGATACTCAAAAAATTAAAAATATGTATGCAGCTAGCGACACTGGTGAAATTATGGGCAAAAAAGCTGTGATGGGTGCACTTACTCTTTATTTAGACTTTATAAATCTATTTATAATGTTGCTTAGACTTTTTGGCCAAAGACGTTAATTTTTAAAGCTTCTCCAATTGGTATTTTTTAATAATAATCTAAGTTCATAAGAGTTTTTTAAGATTTTACCATTTGTATCTGTTATCAAATATTTAAGATTTTTATTTTTTGGCTTAAAATTTTTACAAATTTTATAAAGAGCATTTTCAGTTGCGTTTCTAAAAACACTAAAGCTCACTTGTTTGCTAGAAATATTTAACCCATAGTCTTTCCAAGATCCTTCAGATACCATATTTGCATATAGATCCAAAATTATTTTAAGTTCATCTTTTTCAAAGAACTGCTTTTGCTCTATTTTATTTTGAGTGTTATTAATTATTAATTTTAGATTACTACGCATCAATTTTATGTTTATTAATTAGTGGTATTTGGAATGCTGTAAAAATTATTGTTATTGGCAACATTCCCCATACTTTAAAGTTAACCCAAAACTCCTCAGTTTGCGTTCTCCAAACTAATTCATTAAGCACAGCGAGCCCAAGAAAAAAGAACATCCATCTTTTATTTAATATTTCCCATCCAATATCAGATAAAGGTATCGATTTTCCCATAATTTTTTTTAGAATTGGTTCTCTTGTAAAATATTTTCCAAAAAATAAAGCAAGAGCAAACAAGATATTAATTATAGTTGGTTTTACATAAATAAATATTGGGTCATTGAAATAAATAGTTAGTCCACCAAAGAATGTGATTAGTATCCCACTCACCAAAGGCATTGGAGGTATTTTTTTTTCGAAGAACCATACAACTGCCAAAGCAATTAAAGTTGCAACTATAAGTGGAGGTATTGCAACCGATAAATTCTTATTATTATAATAATAAAAGAAAAAAAATATTGCTAATGGCCCGAAATCGGTAATAAATTTCAAAAAAGATTTATTCACTAAAAAGATATTAACATATTTGCCACATCACAAAACATTAATCTTTTTTGCATTGATTTTTATATTTAAATACCCATACTAAAGATAATGCCAACCCAAAAAGCTAAATTTTCAATCGGCGACATTGTTAAACATAAACACTTTGAATTTAGGGGTGTGATTTATGATGTTGATTTTGAATTTAACAATTCAGAGGAATGGTATCAATCGATACCAAAAAATGTCAGACCAAGAAAAGATCAGCCATTTTACCACTTACTTGCTGAAAATGATGAAATCACTTATGAAGCATATGTTTCAGAGCAAAACTTGCTTATGGACGACTCTGATGAGCCAATAAAACACCCTTTAATTGAAGAAATTTTTTCAGGAAAAAAAGGTTCAAGCTACTTTAAGCTATCAAATTAAGCATATCAATATTCCAACACATTTAGCTCAAATCTAGGCCATAAATATTAATTAAATCTACGTTATATTCTGATCAAGGGTGTTAAACGTTATATTTAGTCTTATTGTCTCCCCCTCTGCATTCTTGATCAGATAACTTTTTCATAATAGAAATTCCAAAATTAATTATTAAATAATAGATATGTTAAAGATCTTTGAACCAAATAAAATTTTTCAAATAACTTCTAAAGCCCCAAAGTATATTTTATTTTTATTTGTTGTTGTTTTAACAGTTGGTTTGACAGAGGCATTAATTTTGTCTCCAGAGGATTATAAACAAAGCGACGCAGTTAGAATTATGTATGTTCATGTTCCATCAGCATGGATCTCACTTGGAATTTTCTCGTCGATTACTTTTTTATCGATAAGTGGTTTTATTTTTAAGAATAAAAATTTTTTTTTAATAGCAAAAAGTTTAGCACCATCTGGATTTGTTTTTAATGTAATTGCTTTAGTTACAGGTGCAATTTGGGGCAAACCTACATGGGGAACTTGGTGGGCATGGGACGCTCGGATTACATCAATGTTAATTTTAGCATTATTTTTTGCTATGTATTTAATAGCTTGGAGAATTTACGAGAAAGAAGAAAAAGTTTTTAAGATTACTACTTTTATAACTATCGTTGGTATTATAAATGTTCCAATTACTAAATACTCGGTTGATTGGTGGAATACACTTCACCAGCCAGCATCAATTAATATTCTAACAAAAAGCTCAATACATTCCTCAATGCTTTTCCCGTTATTATTAATGACTGCGGCATTTGCTCTATTTTCGTTGTTAATTTTCTTAATGAAATATAATACAGAACTGATAAAAATTAAAAATAAAGGCTTAGATAGATTATGATTAATAAATTACTTTTTATGAATGGATATGCAGTGTACGTAATGTCTGCTTTTGGCTTTACTCTTTTAAGTTTTTTAGGCTTGTATATGATTACGAAGCTACAATTCGTTAAAGAGCAAAATAAATTTGTTGCTAAGTTTGGGTCTTTAAATCCTAACAAAGCTAATTCTGCAAAAACACAAAGAATCAATAAAGAAATTTTAGCTAACGCCACAAATAACTAACTTTTAAACCATGTATGGTCGTAAAGTTAAATTAAGATTTTTGTTTGTAACATTAATTTTAGTTACATTAATTTTAACAGTTTTTTTAATTCTAAAATCTTTAGAGGAAAATGTAGTTTTTTTTCAATCACCAACTGAAATTAAAACATTATCAGAATTAGATACAAATAAAATTAGAGTTGGAGGAATGGTTAAAAAAAATTCAATTAATGTAAATTCTGATGAAGTTAACTTCATTATCACAGATTTTAAAAATGAAATAAATGTAAGTTATTCTGGTGCTGTCCCTAATCTCTTTGCTGAGGAAAAAGGGGTAGTTGCAGAAGGATTTTTAAAAGATAGAAATTTTTTTTCTGCCACTAAAATATTAGCTAAGCATGATGAAAATTACATGCCACCAGAAGTAAAAGAAGCTTTGGAGGAGAAATAAATTGATTTACAGTGTTGTCGGTCATTACTCACTTATCTTAGGTTTATGTGTTGGCTTAATTTTAATTTTTTTTTCAATTCAAAATTTTAAAAACTCAAATCAATTAGATACTAAAATTTTATCTTTTTCGTTTTTACAATTATTTTTTGTTTTAATTAGTTTTTTAGTTTTAATTATTTCTTTTGTTATATCAGATTTTAGTAACGAAACTGTATTTAACAACTCACATACAACTAAACCCCTTTTTTATAAAATTAGTGGAACTTGGGGAAACCACGAGGGGAGCTTGCTGTTATGGTTATTAGTTTTAACATTATTTATATTTATATTTTTATTAAGAACTAAAGATCAACCAATTAAGTATAAAATTTTAACACTAGGTTTTCAGCAAGTAATTATAATTGGTTTTTTTTTATTTCTCATTCAAACTTCAAATCCTTTTAATTATTTATTTCCAGTTCCAGATGAGGGCTTAGGATTAAATCCAATATTGCAGGATCCTGCATTAGCAATTCATCCACCAATTTTATATTTGGGTTATGTTGGTTCCTCTATTATTTTTTCATCTGCTTTAGCTGCAACCACCTTAAAAATGGTTTCAACAAGCTGGGCGGTACATATTAAAAAATGGGTTTTAATCTCCTGGATTTTTTTAACATTAGGTATTTTACTTGGATCAATTTGGGCTTATTATGAATTAGGTTGGGGAGGATTTTGGTTTTGGGATCCAGTAGAAAATGTCTCTTTAATGCCTTGGCTAGCTTTGACAACTCTTTTACACTGCATTTTAGTACTTGAGAGAAAAGAAATCCTAACTTCATGGGTTATTATATTATCTATTGCTACTTTTACTTTGAGTATGTGTGGAACTTTTTTAGTAAGATCTGGAATTCTAAATTCTGTTCATACATTTGCTAATGATCCAGAAAGAGGTTTATTTATTTTAATATTCTTATTTGCTTTAATTTTTTTGTCTTTATTCATTTTTTTCTTTTTTCATCAAACCACTAAAGATAATTCGTCTAATTTTTTTTGGTTAAGTAAAGAAACTTCAATTTTAGTAAATAACTGGTTTATGATGTATTTTCTGTCAGTTGTATTGATTGGTACAGTTTATCCTATATTTTTAGACGTCATATCCTCTCAAAAAATATCTGTGGGGCCACCATTCTATCACAAACTCATTGCTCCATTTTTAATTCCTTTTTTATTTGCGATGTCAATTGGTCCAAAGTTAAAATGGATAAAATCTGATTTGAAAAACAAGATCTATCTGATTTCTTTATTAACTATCTCTATTTTAATATCTTTTTTTATTGTCAAAATTTTTAATACAAATATCCTTATTAACACTATTTTAATCTCAAGTGCTCTCTATTTATTTTTTATTACATTGAGAGATTTTTTTAATAAGAAATATAAAAATTTTGCTCAAAACACTGCTCATTTTGGATTTAGTTTATTGATTTTAAGTATTTTATTTAACAATTTATTTTCAAGTGAAATTATAACCAATTTAAAAGTAGGTGAAACTTATGATAATTCAAAAACTAAAATAGTTTTTGAAAGTATCAATCAAAAAACAGAAAAAAATTATAAATCTATAATTGCTAATTTTAATATTACGAATTCCGAAGGTATAAACAATAACTTGTCACCTGAACTAAGAATATATAATCAGCCTAATATCACAACTAGTGAGGCAGATATTAAAACTACATTAATGAAGGATAAATTTATTGTAATTAATCTTGTCCAAAATCAGGATTATTTTAATGTAAGATATCAAGTTAAACCTTTCATGTTGTGGATATGGTTATCGGTTATCATGATAAGCTTAGGTGGTTTAGTTAGTTTTTTACAAAAAAGAATATGAAAAAAAAATTAATTCCGTATTCAATAATATTTACATTTTTAATTATTTTTGCTGTTTTTTACAAAAGTTTAAAAGATACAAATATTTATACACCAGAGACGAAGATCAATAATGATATCCCAATTTTCTCGGCTGATCTTTTGCTTTTAAATGAGAATTCAAATTCAACTGAAATTTTTGAATTAGATAAATTCTATTTATTAAACATTTGGGCTTCTTGGTGTGTTCCATGTAGAGATGAACACCCAATATTAATGAGTTTAAGTAAAAATAATAAATTAAATATTATTGGCATCAATTATAAAGATAACAAAAAAAATGCTAAAAGCTTTTTGGATGAATTAGGAAATCCTTATGAAAAAATCATTGTTGATAAAAATGGGACAAATTCAATTGAGTGGGGAGCTTTTGGTGTACCTGAAACTTTTATAATTTATAATAACAAAATAATTAAAAAATATATTGGACCTCTTAATAATGAGTTGCTGTTAGAAATACAAAAAATAATAAAATGAAAATATTTAAAAATTTTGTAATTATTTTTCTCTTAATGACTATTAATAATATTAATGCGAATGAAAATAGTGAAAGAAATGAAATCACAAAAAATCTCAGATGCTTGATATGTCAAGGACAATCAGTTTATGACTCAGACTCTGATTTTGCAAATAGCATGAAAATTTTAGTAGATAAAAAATTAGACGAAGGCTTATCAGAAAAAGAAATATATATTTATTTTAAAGAAAAATATGGTGATTGGATTTTGTATGATCCTGGTCTCAACAAAAATACCTATTTACTATGGTTATTACCAATATTGATATTTCTATTTGGAGGTGCAATAATTGCTAAAAGTTTTATACTAAAGAAATAACTATTAATTATCTATGAAATTCAAAAATTTTCTGACTTCATTATTCTTGGTTTTTTTTACTTTTTCAGTGAATGCTGAAGAATTAAAAATAAAAAATCAAAATACAGAATTTAATATTTATACAGGCATGTTCGATTTTAGTGATGATGGAAAAAAATCCACATTATTAGGTTTCCAACATCAAAATGAGAACTTGAATAAGGATACTTTTCTAGGAAATCTATCACCAATAACTGGAGCTTTAATCACAGCAGATGCTGCGGGTTATTTGTATACTGGTGTACAAGCTCAATATAAACTGGGTGCTTTAAATATCACTCCGAGTTTTACTCCTGGTTTATATTTTGAAGGAGACGGTAAAGACTTAGGACATTTGATTGAATTTAAAAGTGAATTACAATTTTCACTAGATTTGTCAAATACTAGCGAGCTAGGTTTTTCTTATAATCATATATCTAATGCTAGTTTAGGAGATAAAAATCCTGGGGCAAATAGTTATATGTTTAATTTCTTAAAAAACTTCTAATAAAACTTATGAATTTAAAAGATTGTCATAATTTTGCTGATTTCAGAAAATTAGCACAAAAAAAGTTACCTTCTCCAATTTTTCATTACATAGATGGCGCTGCAGATGATGAAGTTACTTACGCAAGAAATACAAGTGCATTTGATGATGTTGATTTGGTGCCAAATGTTTTAAGGGGTGTAGAGAATGTTGATTTATCAACAACAATATTTGGAAAGAAATTAGATTTACCTTTTTATTTATCACCTACCGCCTTACAGAGATTATTTCATTATGATGGTGAGAGAGCTGTAGGTAAAGCAGCTAAAAAATATAACACTATGTTTGGGGTATCGGCCTTAGCTACAGTAAGTGTCGAAGAAATTTCCTCACTTGTTGATACACCAAAAATGTTTCAGTTTTACTTTCATAAAGATAGAGGACTTAATGATTCATGTCTTGAAAGAGCAAAAGCAGCCAAGTTTGATGTTATGGCTCTAACCGTTGATACAATAACTGGAGGAAATAGAGAAAGAGATTTGAGAACTGGGTTTACATCACCACCTAAACTAACATTATCAAGTTTATTTAGTTTTGCTACAAAGCCAATGTGGGGAATAAATTATTTAACAAAAGGTAAGTTTGAATTACCTCATCTTCAAGATTTTGTAAAAGAAGGTACAAGCACCAACTCTTCAATTGGTAATTATTTTACTACAATGCTTGATCAATCAATGAACTGGAAAGATGCTGAACAACTTTGTTCTAAATGGGGTGGTCATTTTGCTTTAAAAGGAATAATGAGCGTAGAAGATGCTAAGCGAGCGGCTGATATTGGATGTACAGGAATAATGGTTTCAAACCATGGTGGAAGACAACTCGATGGGTCAAGGTCGCCTTTCGATCAACTTGCTGAAATTGTTGATGCTGTCGGTGATAAACTGGATGTAATTTGTGAGGGTGGAATTCACAGAGGAACTCACATGCTTAAAGCATTATCATTAGGTGCAAAGGCATGTTCTGGGGGAAGATTATATTTATACGCTCTAGCAGCAGCTGGACAAGCAGGTGTTGAAAGAGCTTTAGAAAAATATAAGTCTGAATTAGTAAGAGATATGAAGTTAATGGGGTGCACCAAAATAAGTGATCTAAATAGAAGTAATTTAAGATTTAGAACATAGCAACCATGAATATAAATGATTGTTATAACTTTGAAGATTTTAGAAAATTAGCAAAAAAAAAATTACCATCTCCTATTTTTCATTACATAGACGGTGGCTCAGACGATGAGGTAACTCTAAATAGAAACACAAATGCTTTCAATGATTGTGATCTTGTTCCAAATATATTAGCAAGTGTTGGAGAGCCTGATTTATCCACAACAGTATTTGGCAGAAAAATTGATATGCCTCTTTTCTTATCACCTACAGCAATGCAAAGTTTGTACACTCCTGAAGGGGATAAAGCATCAGCAAGAGCTGCTGAAAAATTTGGAACGATGTATAGTATGTCTACAATGGCATCGTTTTCAATTGAAGAAATTGCGAATATTTCAAGTGGTCCAAAACTTTTTCAACTATATGTTCATAAAGATCAATCTATTACTGACGATTTAATTGATAGATGTCGAAGAGCTAATTTTGATGGGCTTTGTTTGACTGTAGATACTCTTGTTGCTGGAAACAGAGAAAGAGATCATAGAACTGGGTTTACTACACCTCCCAAATTAACCTTAGAAAGCTTGCTAAGTTTTGCGATGCGTCCACAATGGGTTTTTAAATATTTAACAAATAAAAAATTTGAGTTAGCTAACATTAAGCACAAAACTGACAAAGGAACTAATATTGCTAAGTCAGTTATAGATTATATCAATGAACAATATGATCCTAAAATGAATTGGAAAGATGCAGAGTACTGTATTAAGAGATGGAACGGTCCTTTTGCTTTAAAGGGGGTGATGTCAGTTGAAGATGCAAAAAGAGCAATTGATATTGGTTGTACAGCTATAATGATTTCTAATCATGGAGGAAGACAATTAGATGGTTCAAGATCTCCTTTTGATCAAGTGAAAGCTATCTCAGATGCAGTTGGTGATAAATTAGAAATTATACTTGATGGTGGCATCAGAAGAGGAACGCATGTTCTTAAAGCCTTGGCTGCAGGAGCAACAGCTTGTAGTTTTGGTAAAGCATTTCTTTTTAGTTTAGGAGCAGGAGGTCAAAAAGGTGTTGAAAGATTATTAGATAACATGCAAAAAGAAATTAGAAGAAATATGATTTTGATGGGATGTAAAAAAATTGAAGAGTTAGATGCGTCAAAAATAATCTACCGTAACTAATCAACAAGTAATTGCCAGGATTATTGTAAATATTCTAAAAAAGTTTTTTTAAAAATCATGAATAGACATTAGTCTACTTTTCGTCTAGGTTTTCATTTTTAAAATTATGATACTTGCAAAAAATTTAGAAAATTTAGGAACAGAATCTGCATTTAGCGTCTTAGCAGAAGCTAAAGCATTGGAGGCCAAAGGCCATCCAATGATTCATTTAGGATTAGGTCAGCCAGACTTTAAAACCCCGAAGCACGTTGTTGAAGCTGCAAAAAAAGCGTTAGATGATGGACATCACGGATATGTAATGTCTAACGGAATTCTAGAATGTAGAGAGGCTGTAACAAGGTGGATTAAAAAACAGTATAATACCAACATTGATCCTGAAAGAATTTTAATCATGCCTGGTGGAAAGCCTACGATGAGCTATGCCATTCAATGTTTTGGTGAACCAGGAGCAGAAATAATTCACCCTACACCTGCGTTTCCAATTTATGAGTCAATGATAAATTATACTGGTTCTACCCCAGTTCCATATGATCTTACTGAAGATAAAGATCTTAAATTTGATCCAGATAAAATATTATCTTTAATCACTGATAAAACTAGATTGTTAATTTTAATCAATCCAAATAACCCAACAGGTAGTTTTGTTGAGAAACCTGTAATAGATTATTTTGCTAAAGAATTAGAGAAGCACCCACATGTTACTATTTTAAGTGATGAAATTTATAGTAGACAAATTTTTGATTATAAAGAAATGCCATCTTTTTTTCATTATGAAGCTTTAAAGGAGAGATTAATAGTTTTAGAGGGATGGAGCAAAGCTTACTCAATGACTGGTTGGAGACTAGGGTGGAGTTATTGGCCTAAAGAAATGATTCCTCATGTTAATAAATTATTAATAAATAGTGTCTCTTGTGTAAATGCAGCTGCACAATTTGCAGGCATAGCGGCTTTAGATGGCCCAGATGACTCGATAAAAGACATGTTAGATAAATTTACATTAAGAAGAAATTTAATTCACAAAGGATTAAATGACCTGCCTGGAATAGAATGTAGTTTACCAGGTGGTGCTTTTTATGCTTTTCCAAAAGTAATAGGTACAGGTATGAATGGATCTGAATTTTGTAAAAAAGCTATGCACGAAGCTGGAGTTGCTATTGTTCCAGGAACAGCATTTGGTAAAACTTGCCAGGATTATGTAAGATTTAGCTTTGCTGCGTCTAGAGATAATATACAACAAGCATTAGAAAACATAGGTAAGATGCTCACTAAATAAGCTGTATTTTTTTATTTTTTTTAATAATATTAAAAATTATGAACCAACAAGTTGAAACAGAATTAAAAAGTCTTTTAAACAGCAGATATTCAACATCAGAGTCTGCTCGTGGTAATTATGCGAGAGGAGAAGATACTTACGATCCAATTTTATCAAAAGCAGTAGTTTTTCCAGAAACTAATGAAGAGGTATCAAAAATACTAAAACTTTGTAACGAGCATAAAGTTCCAGTAGTTCCATATGGGACAGGTACATCTTTAGAGGGCAATGTAGTAGGAAATGAAAATGGCATAACTATCTGCTTGGAAAAAATGAATAAAATTTTAAGTGTAAACACTGAAGATTTTGATTGTAGAGTTCAGGCATGCGTAACAAGAGAGCAATTAAATGAGCATTTAAGAGAAGATGGTGTTTTTTTTCCCATAGATCCAGGAGCAAACGCTGCTTTAGGAGGCATGGCATCCACTTCGGCTTCAGGAACAATGGCAGTAAAATATGGGACAATGAAAACAGTTATTTCAGGTCTAACCGTAGTATTACCAAATGGAGATATTATAAACACAGGTGGCAGAACTAAAAAAACTTCAGCAGGTTATAATTTAACAAATTTATTTATTGGATCGGAAGGAACTCTTGGTATTATTACTGAAGTTCACTTAAGATTATCTCCTATACCCGAAAGTATAATGAGTGCGGTATGTCATTTCTCTTCATTAGAGGACGCAGTGATGACAGCTCAACAGGTTATTCAGTATGGTGTTCCAATTGCAAGAATTGAAATGCTTAACGCAGATCAGATGGGAATTTCTATAAATTACTCTAAATTAAAAGACATTGAGGCAGTACCAACTTTATTTTTTGAATTTCATGGATCAGAGTCTTCAAATAAAGAAAATATCAACATTGTAGAGGAATTATCAAAAGAAAATAACGGAAGCTCATTTAAATGGGCCAAAGACTTAGAGGATAGGAACAAACTTTGGCAAGCAAGATGGGATGTATATTATTCTGTTAAAGCTCTAAACGATAATGGAAGAGTTTATTCAACTGACGTTTGTGTTCCAATTTCAAAAATAACTGAATGTGTAAAATTTGCAGAGGAAAAAGCAAAAGAATTCGGAGTTAGAGCACCAATGGTAGGACATATGGGAGATGGCAATTTCCATGTTGTATTACCTTACGATCCTACAAAAAAAGAAATGTACAAACAGCTTAGAGCATTTAATGGTACTTTAATTAGAAAAGCTTTAGAGCTTGAAGGAACAATTACAGGCGAACATGGAGTGGGACTTCACAAAAAAGAATATTTACTCGAACAGCATCCCGACAATATTCCAGTAATGAAATCAATTAAAAGAACATTGGATCCAAACAACATAATGAACCCTGGAAAAATTTTTGATTTAAACTAATCTTCAATATGAAAAAAATCCTGATCACTAGAAGATTGTTAAGATCTTGTGAGGATAAAGCTAAAGAAACATTTGAAGCAAATTTTAATTTAAACGACGAGTTATATTCTCAAAAAAAATTAATTGAATTAAGCGTAGGACAAGATGCAATATTATCATCTTTAACTGATAAATTAGATGCTGAAACAATTAATCAACTTTCAGATACTATAAAAATAATTTCTAATTTTGCAGTTGGATTTGGAAATATAGACTTAGATGCAGCAAAGAAGAGAGGTATTGCAGTTACAAATACTCCAGATGTACTAACTGATGCAACAGCTGAAATTGGAATGTTGTTGATATTAGGTGCATGTAGAAGAGCTGCTGAGGGAATTGAAAGTGCTAAAGAAGGTGGTTGGAAGTGGTCTGCAGATTATTTAATTGGTAAGCAATTAACAGGTGCAAGACTTGGAATACTTGGGATGGGGAGAATTGGTCAAAAAATTGCAAAAGTTGCTAATTCTTTAGGAATGATCATTCATTATCACAACAGATCAAAGTTAAGTGAAGATAAAGAAAACGGAGCAACTTACCATGACAATTTGAAAGACTTACTTTCAGTATCTGATGTATTGTCTGTTTGTTGTCCAGCTTCAAAAGAAACAGTCGATATGATCAACAAAGATACAATTGAATATTTACCTAAAGGAGCAATTGTCACAAACGTTGCAAGAGGAGATATAATTGAGGATGAAGCTTTGATTGATGCTCTGAATAGAAGAAAAGTTTATGCTGTCGGGTTAGATGTTTACAAGAACGAACCAAATTTAAATCCTGGATATCTGAAACATAAAAGCGCATTTATACTTCCACATTTAGGTAGTGCCACAAAAGAAACTCGTACAGCAATGGCTAATTTGGCAATAGATAATATCTATGAATTTTTTAAAACAGGTAACTGTAAAAATAAAGTTAATTAACAATCTCAAGTTGTATTAATTAAATCTATCATTTATTAAAATTATTCTAAGCTGCTAGACTTATTTTTTAATTCAATCTACAATTTAAAAATAAAAATTAAAGAGGGGTATAATGAAAGCACAGGTGTTACATAAGTATGACCCAGAGATGAAAGAAAAGGTTTGGGTTACAGGTGAAGAGTTACCAAATCCAAAAATAGAGAAAGCCAGCGATGTAATCGTTAAAATTGGAGCTGCAGGAGTTTGCAGAACAGATTTACATATAATTGAAGGAGTATGGAAACACATTACAGACCAAAATAATGATCTATTACCAATGGTTATGGGACATGAAAATGCTGGGTGGATTGAAGAAGTTGGTAAAGATGTTACAGGATTTAAAAAAGGGGATGCAGTTATTTTACACCCTAAAGTTTCTGGCACAGGAGGAACATGTTTAGACTGCAGAAGAGGAAATGATATGCATGCGGAAGATCCTATCTTTGCAGGTTTGAATGTTAAACATGGAGGATATTCAGAATTACTTCAAACAAGTGTTAGAAATTTAATAAAAATTCCAAAAGTTCTTGGTCCAATAGATGTAGCTCCTTTTTCTGACGCTGGTTTGACGGCCTACAGGGTAGTGAAAAAAGCTACAAGACACCTACTACCTGGAGAAACTTGTGTAATAATAGGTGCTGGTGGACTAGGGCATATAGCAATTCAATGTATGAAAGCAATGTGTGCCGCAAATATTATTGTGGTTGAAAAAGCTAAAGCACCCTTAGATCATGCAATGGAGCTTGGAGCAGACCATGGAGTCTTAATAGATGGTAATGAAATTGAGAGGGTTAAAGAGCTTACTAAAGGTAAAGGAGCAGAGGCTGTCATTGATTTTGTTGGTGAAAAAGGTTCAACACCAATGGGAATTAAAATGACAAAAGCAACTGGAACTTTTTATATTGTAGGCTATGGAGAAGAAATAAGAGTTTTGGCGATTGATATGATCGATCAAGAAAAAAGTATAGTTGGAAGTCTTGTTGGTACATGGGCTGAATTATACGAATTAATGGAATTAGCTGACAAAGGTTTAGTTAAACTTTCTATGAAAGAATATAAACTTGAAGATGCTAACAAAGCTTTACATGACCTAAATGATGGAAAGATTAAAGGTCGTGCTGTTTTGGTTCCATAATTAACAACAAAAAGAGGGGAAAACATGAAGACAATAAAAACCTACGTAGTAGCACTTATCTCGGCTTTGTTGGTATTAAGTCCTGTTGCGTATGCTGATAAGTGGAGCGATCAGTTTCCACATATCAAGGCTACTGGAGATATTCCAGGTGATTGTTCTTATGATGCTATGTCTAAGAAAAATTACAAAGGTAAGACGCTTAAAATAAATACACATGCTGTTCCAGTTATGGGAGAGCCAACAGCTTTACATGCTGAGCAATTTGCTAAACTTACTGGAGCAAAAGTTGATGTAACACATACACCAGCTGGTGATTTGTATGCAAAAGCGATGGTTCCATTTCAAGCAGGTCAAGCTCCGTATGATATAGTTTTTGGATTTTCAAACTTTATTAATGATTGGAAAAGATACTTAGAGCCAGTTCCAAAAAAATATGTTGAGATGAAACAAATGCAAGACGTTACTCCATCTCACATTGGTATAGCATCTTGGGATGGTGTTATGTATCAGTTTCCAGTTGATGGTGACAGACACTATTTAAAATATAGAAAAGACGTGATTGATAATCCTGAGTATCAAAAAAAATATAAAGCTGATACTGGTAAAGAGTTAAGAGTTCCAAAAACATGGAAAGAGTATGGAGAAATGGCTGCGTACTTTAATGGTTGGGACTGGGATGGAGATGGCGAGAAAGAATATGGATCTGCAGAAGTTATGAAAAAAGATGACTTGATGTATGCAGCTTTTTATTCAAGATCTGCTGCTTACTCAAAAAATCCTAAAACTCCAGGTGGTTTTTTCTTTGATTTAAAAACTATGAAACCATTGATTAACAATCCAGGTTTTGTGGAAGCTTTAACAGACTGGGTTGCAGCTACTAAATATGTTCCTCCAGGAGGAATAAACTTTGGTCTTGGTGATGAAATTGGATCATTTGGTGGTGGACAAACTTTGTTTAGTTTTTCATGGGATGATGCATTTGTTGCTGCTATGCAACCTGACAGCCCAATTAACAACAAAGTTGGTGCTGCTCAATTACCTGGTGCAATGAAAGTTTGGAATAGATCAACAAACTCTTGGGATGATGGCTTTAACCAAGCTCCTTTCTTCGTATGGGGATGGGCAGTTGGTGTTGCTAAGAAAAGTAAAGAAAAAGAAATGGCTTTTGATTACTTATGTTTCTTTGCAAACGAAGCAAATCACCAAGCTGACATAGGTATTGGTCGTTTTGGAGTTAACCCATTTAGAAATGATGACTTTAAAGCAGATGTTTGGACTCAAATTGGTTGGGATAAAGATATTGCCCAATCATACGTTGATACCCTAGCTCAGATGGAAGATAGTAAGAATAGAGTTTTCCCATTGAGAGTTCCAGGTACATTTGAGTTTAACGCTGCATTAGCTACAGCTGCTGCAAAAGCTTTAGCTGGACAGTTATCACCACAAGCTGCCTTAGACGAAGCTGCTAAGCAGTGGGAAGATATACTTAATAGAGTAGGAAAAGACAATGTAAGAGCAGCTTACTCTGTTGGTGTAGCAATGGAAGATAACAAGCTTTAAAAAACTTTGTGGCCGTCATAACGACGGCCACAACAAATAAATTCCAAAAATTACAATTATGAATTTTAAGCACAAGTATGTTTTTTTATTTCCTGGTTTATTTGTGCTTATAGGAATACTTATTTTTCCTATAATTTTTACTATCAGATTAAGTTTATCAGGCTGGAATAGTTATACGCCTGAAATGAATTTTATAGGAATTACAAATTATATAAGACTTTTTACTGACGACCCAAGATTTTGGGAGTCTTTCTTTAGACTAAGTTTTTTATCAGTTACTACTGTTATTCTTCAATACATTATTGGTTTTGCATTAGCGCTTATAGTTTGGAGAGAAATTAAATTTAAAAGATTCTTCAGAGTTATTTTTCTAATTCCTATGATGACCACACCTGTCATTATGACAGTAATTTGGAGAACGTTTTTTCATGAGTCCCTAGGTCCTGTGAATGATCTCTTGGGTAACTTAGGAGTAGAGCCTATATTATGGCTCAGTGATCCAGTTATTGCTAAATTCACTGTCATTATTGTTGAAGTTTGGCAGTGGACCCCATTTATGTTTTTATTGTTACTTGCAGGTTTATTATCTCTACCTAAAGAACCTTTTTTAGCTGCAGCCATAGATGGTGCAAGTCCTTTAAGAAAGTTTGTATATGTTACATTTCCACTAATGGCACCAATCTCAATTGGTGCAATTATTATTAGATTAATTGAGGCCTCAAAGATAATGGATACAGTTTTTGTATTGACTTCTGGAGGACCAGGTACTGCAACAGAGACATCAAGTTTTTATATTTACATTAAAGGTTTAAGGGAGTTTCAAATGGGTTATGCTGCAACACTTTCTTTTACGTATTTAGTTATAATGATCATAAGTCTAACGATCATAGCAAAAGTTTTAACAAAATTGATGATTAAAGAATAATGGAAAAACTCTACAAATTTTTAAAATATACATTTATTATTCTGTGGACAGTTTTTATTGTGGCTCCTTTTCTGTGGGCTATTTCTACTTCTTTTAAAGATTTCCAGTCAGTAAATAGTAAGGTTACTTATATTCCCTGGTTAGATTTTGAACCAACACTTGAAGGATGGCGTGTATTAGTTAAGTCACCTGCAAGAGGTGGAGTGGATATTGTTGAACCTTACTTCAATAGCCTTTTTGTAACCTGCACTGCAAGTTTAATAAGTATAGTTTTAGGGACGTTAGCAGCTTATGCTCTATCGAGATTTACATTTAAAGCAGGTTTTGTAAGAAATAACGATATTACTTTCTTTTTTATATCTCAAAGAATAATGCCACCGATTGTTTTATCGATACCCTTTTTTATATTTTTAAGCACGATTGGATTATTAGATAGTTTGATAGGACTAGTAGTAGTTTATATAGTTCTATTAATGCCCATAGCAGTTTGGATTATGGTAGATTTTTTTAATAGAGTTCCAAAAGAGTTAGATGAAACAGCACTGATAGACGGATGTAATCCTTACCAGGCATTTTATAAAGTTGTGCTGCCAAACTCTATACCAGGATTAATTGTTGCAGGTATGTTCTGTATTATATTTGGTTGGATAGATTTTTTCTTTGCATTTATTTTAACATTTACAGAGGTACAATTATTACCTGTAAAGGTTGTAGCGCTTAATTCTTCAATAACACCTTGGTGGAGCTTGTCAGCATCTGCTTTAATATCGGTCGCGCCTTTAATTATTGTAGCTTTCATTGTGGAGAGATATTTATCTAAAGGAAATTTATCTGGAGCATTAAAATAATGAATTTAATCGGAGAAAATATAACTTACAAACCAGACGATCAGTTTCATTTAAACGATGTTTCATTTAATTTTAAAAAAGGAAATCTGTATACTATCCTAGGAAGAACTTTATCTGGAAAAACTACATTTTTAAAAACAATCGCTGGTCTGCTAAACCCTGATAGTGGAAATTTATCATTTGAGGACAATGATTTTATCAAAATACCTGTGTGGGAAAGAAATGTAGCAATGGTTTATCAACAATTTATTAATTATCCTCATCTAAATGTTTATGAGAATATAATTTTCCCCCTTAAACAAAGGAAAATAAGCGAAGATCAAATAAAGAAGGATGTAGAAGAAGCGCTTAAAACTGTAGGACTAGTCGGTTTCGAAAATAGGAAGATCCAAGAATTATCTGGAGGACAGCAACAAAGAGTTGCTTTAGCGAGATCATTAGCAAAAAAAGCAAAAATATTATTACTGGATGAACCTTTGGTTAATTTAGATTACAAATTAAGAGAACAATTAAGAGAAGAATTTAAAAGAATATTCACACAAGGTTTATCTGAAGATACTATTTTAATCTACTCTACTACTGACCCACAGGAAGTCATGGAATTAAACGGTGAGGTGATAGTGTTAGATGAGGGTAAAGTTTTACAAAAAGGACCTGCAAAAGAAATTTTTGAAAATCCTAGAACTTTAAAGGTGGCTGAAATTTCAAATGATCCACCAATGAATATTTTGAAGGGAACAAAAAATTCTGAAAAACTAAGTTTTGAAAATATTTTAATTAATTCTCCTTCCCATTTTAAAAATTTAAGTGATCAAGGTTATAATTTTGGGATTAGGGCCTCAGAAATAAAATTAGATGATCAAGGTGAAGAGTTTGAAATTGAACTTGCTGAAATTAGTGGCTCAGAAACCTTATTGCATTTAAAAAAAGGAGAGTCTAAGGTGATAGCTCTTATAGAAGAAGTTATGAATTTTAAAATTCATGAAAAAGTAAAAATTAAATTTAATGAAAATAAATTATATGCTTTTGATCAAAATGAAGAATTAGTTTCTTCACCTTATGGAGTATCTCATGGCTAAAATTGAGTTATCAAATATTTCTCATACTTATAACCCAAATGATAATAATCCAACTTATGCACTTAATCCGTTTTCTATGACTTGGGAAAATGGAAAGAGATACGCAATTTTAGGACCATCTGGTTGTGGAAAAACCACAATGTTAAACATTGTTTCAGGATTAGTTAGACCATCAAAAGGAAATATTTTATTTGACGAGAATGATGTAACAGATCTTATAACGGAAGAGAGAAATATAGCTCAAGTCTTTCAATTTCCAGTTATTTATAACACCATGACAGTTTATGATAATTTAGCTTTTCCATTAAGATGTAGAAATTTTTCAGATCAAAAAATTGAAGAAAGGGTTAAATCAGTTTCAGACACTCTTAGATTGTCATCTTTTCTAAAGTCTCCAGCAAGAAAACTTACTGCCGACCAAAAGCAACTCATATCTCTTGGAAGAGGATTAGTAAGAGAGGATGTTGCGGGTGTTTTGATGGATGAACCATTAACCGTAATTGATCCAGATTTAAAATTTAGATTAAGAAGAAATTTAAAAGAAATTAATGAACAATACAAAACAACATTAGTTTATGTCACCCACGATCAAAACGAAGCAATGACATTTGCTGACAATATCATTGTGATGGATCAAGGAGAAATAGTTCAAGTAGGACTTCCAAAAGACTTATTTGAAAAACCAAGAACCACATTTGTTGGATATTTTATAGGTTCCCCTGCTATGAATTTATTTAATTCTCAAATTCTTTCTGATAATTCAATAAAGCTTAATAATGATACCATTAAAACTAAAACTGACTTGTCAAAAATTAAAGACAAGAATGTAAAATTGGGAATACGATCAGAATTCATTAAAATTGCAACTGGTCAAAAAGAAAATATTGTTAGTGTTAAAGTAACAAGAGTTGAGGATTTTGGAAATTTTAAACTCATAACTGGTAAAGCTGGCGATTTAGAGATTAAGTCTAAGGTTGAGAGAGAAATTCCAATATCACTCGAGGAGCTAAAACTTCATTTACCTGCAGAAAAATGTTGTATTTACTCTAACGAAATGCTCGTTAATTAAAACTAATACCCAGATGCATATCCATCTTTTCTAGGATCCGAACCTCCAATTAATTTACCTTTTTTTCTGTCTATCTGGATTGCTTGACCTCCACCATGTGGATCATTAGTAAATTCTACTTTATGGCCAATAGTTTCAAGTTTACTTTTAACATCCTCGCTTATTTCTTTCTCAAGTTTGTAGATATTATTGAAATGAAATGCTCTAGGATAAGAAATGGCTTCTTGGGGAGACATATTAAAGTCAAAAATATTATTAAATACATGCACTTGTCCAACAGGTTGATATTGACCACCCATTACTCCAAATGAAAGTACGGTTTTATTATCATTGTCTAAAGCTAAGCCTGGGATAATAGTGTGTAATGGTCTTTTGCCACCCTCAATACAGTTTGGATGATCTCTTTCTACTCTAAAATTAGTTCCTCTATTGTGAAATAGGATACCTGACTTATTAGATGTAATCCCACTTCCAAACGAGTAGCAAATAGAATTTATAATGGAGACAGAATTTAAATCCTTGTCAACCACTGTTAAGTATACAGTTTCTGGATGATTTGGAATCTTTAGGTCATTGATTTTATAACACTTGTTTAAAGATATATTGTTAAATAATTCTTGAATACTTTGATCACTTAGAATTTTTTCTAGATCAATACTTATAAAATTTGGGTCTGCAATATTCTCTTCTCTTATTTTATAACATAATTTTGTTACTTCAGCTTCAAGATGGAACCTTTCAACACTATCAGGGTTAAACTTATTTATTTTTAATTTCTCTAACAGTTTTAACATTAATAACACTGTTACACCTGGTCCGTTAGGTGGACATTGGTGAACAGTCATATCTTTTAAATTCGAGGATATAGTTTTGGATTTTAAGGTTTTTTGAATTGAAAAATCTTCAATTGAATGTAGTCCTCCAATTTCATTTAAGCTCTTTACCATATCCTCAGCTATTGAACCTTGATAAAATTCCTTAATTCCATTTTTTTTAATTATTTTTAGAGTATTAGCTAAAGGAATATTTTTTCTAATTTCATTATTTTTATAAACTTTTCCATTTTTTAAATATAAGTTTTTAGTAATTTTATGATTATTTAATTTTTTAAATGACTTTTCCCAAGCTTCAGAAACTTTTTTAGTTACTTTATAACCATCTTCAGCATAATTAATTGAATTTAAAAATAATTCTCCAAAGTCTAACTTGCCATGTTCGTCGTGAATAGTTTTCCAAGCATCAAGGGCCCCTGGAATAGTTATGGAATGAGGGGTTGTTAACTCTATTTTATCAATGTCTTTACTTTCAAAAAATTCAAAGTTAGCTTTTTTAGGAGCAATACCTGATCCATTGTAGGAAATTGGATCTTTATTTTCCATTTTAACTATTGCAAAACAATCACCCCCAATACCAGTTGAATTTGGTTCTACGACTGATAAGCAAATTGATGCTGCAATTGCAGCATCTACTGCATTTCCACCTTTTTTTAAAATATTAAGCGCTTCCTCCGTTGCGAGTGGGTGTGAAGTAGCGGCCATTGCATTTGCAGAAGTAGAGTCTGAATTTTTGTTAGATTTCATTAATAAATTCTACAGAATTAATTTGATTTAATACAAAGAATTAAAATACAATCTGGAATTGAATAAATCGTCATAAGGGGCAAAACGCCCGATTTTTTAGAAAGACTCTATAGTGAATCTATGTTTTACTTCGCACAGTTAATTAACTAGAGGAGAGAACAAAATGATTAAAAATAAAAAATCATTAAAAGGTGCTAAAACACCTTCAAGACGAAAGTTCTTCAAAGCAGCAGCAGCAACTGGTGCAGCAGCAACAGCAGCTGTAGCAATGCCGAATCTTGCTTTGGGAGCTGGTCACATTACTCTAAAGATGCAAGCAGCTTGGCCTTCAGGCGCTAACATCTTTTTTGAAATGGCGTCAGACTACGCAAAAATGGTTAGCGATATGTCAGACGGAAAACTAAAAATTGACGTTCAACCAGTCGGTGCAGTTGTTAAAACTTCTGAAATCGGACAAGCGGTAAGTTCTGGAGTAGTAGATATGGGTCACTGGGTGACTGCATACTGGTACGGAAAAAATCCAGCAGCTTCACTTTTTGGAACTGGTCCTTCATACGGTATGTCATCTCAAGAAGTTATGGCTTGGATGGAGTATGGTGGAGGAAGAAAGCTATATGAAGAAGCAGTAGCAAGTGTAGGATTTAATTACACAGGTTTCTTCCATATGCCTATGCCAGCTCAACCATTTGGTTGGTTTAAAAAGAACGTAACAAAAGTATCTGATGTTAAAGGTATGAAGTATAGAACAGTTGGTCTAGCGACTAACGTTTTAACTGCTATGGGAATGGTCGTAAGACAATTGCCTGGTGGTGAAATCCAACCAGCAATGAAAACTGGTTTGATTGATGCTGCAGAGTTTAACAACCCAACATCAGACTCACAGTTTGGAATGCAAGATGTCTCTAAACACTATCACTTAGGAAGTTTCCACCAATCTCAGGAAATGTTCGAAATTCCTATGAATACTAAGAGACTAAATAGCCTTTCACCTGCTCATCAGGCTATCTTGAGAAATGCTGCATATGCTGCAAACTCAGATAATTACTTCAAAGCTTTAGTTAGATATTCAAAAGATTTAGCTAAATTAATGAATGAGCATAAGGTTAATGTTTACCAAACATCTGACGCTATCTTAGCTGAACAACTAAAAGGTTGGGATAAGGTCATTGGTGAGTTTTCTGGTAAAGATGCTTTCTTCAAGAAAGTAGTAGACTCACAAAAAGCATACGCTAAGAGAACTATGAAGTATCTGTTGATGAATCAACCGAACTACAAATTAGCTTATGAAAATGAGTTTGGTCCAATTCAGAAAGTTAAAATCTAATTAACTTTTAGAAATTTAAAAAGGGGGTTTAAAATACCCCCTTTTTTTTTACATTAATTTAATATATTTGTTGTTGATGGAATCTTTCATTAAATTTGCTGACACACTTAGCACCTCCATGGGTAAAGCATTTTCTTGGTGTATAGTAATTTTAATGGGAGGAACCGTTTATGAAGTTGTTATGGCTTATGTTTTTAACATGCCAACTTTATGGAATTTTGATTTTAGCATGCAGATGTATGGTGCAATACTAATGATGTCAGGCGCATACTGTTTAGCAACTGAAGCTCATGTAAGAGGTGATGTCATTTATAGATTATTTAAAGAAAGAACTCAGGCTTGGATAGATTTAGTTCTATACTTTATTTTCTTTTTTCCTGGAGTATTAGCTCTAGCGTTTTATGGTTATGAATACGCTGCAATGGCCTGGAAGATTAAAGAAACTAGTTGGAGCAGCCCTGCGCAAATTCAAATTTATATGGTTAAATCAATGATACCTTGTGCTGGTGTTCTATTAGTTATTCAAGGAGTAAGCGAAGTTTTCAGATCATTTATTTGTATAAGAACAGGTCACTGGCCATCTAGAATGGTTGTTGCAGAAGAAACAGAGCAGATATTAATGAGGCAGTCAAAAGAGGAGGAACAAAAAGATGTTGTTTAGTTTAACAAATCCAGAGGTTGCTATTTTAATGATGGGAATTTTTCTTTTTGCGGTTCTTTTAGGTTTTCCAATTGCCTTTACTTTAATGGCAATGGGAATTGGTTTTGGTTATTACGCTTATTACGATGCGACCATGATGGAGCATATTTTTGACAATAGAATATTTCAACTCTTTGTTCAAAACACTTATACAGTAATGGATAACAACGTTCTCACAGCTGTACCTTTATTTTTATTTATGGGTTACTTAGTTGAGAGAGCAGGAATAGTAGCAAAATTATTTTTTGCAATCAGATTAGCCGCACACAGATTGCCTGCATCAATGGCGGTAGCAGCATTGATAACATGCACATTATTTTCGACAGCAACAGGAATTATTGGAGCAGTTGTAACCTTAATGGGATTATTAGCTTGGCCTGCGATGGTTAAAGCAGGTTATGACAAAAAATTTGCATCAGGTATTATTTGTTCTGGAGGGTGCTTAGGAATCTTAATTCCTCCAAGTATTATGTTAATTGTTTATTCAGTTATTGCGCAACTTTCCCCACTAAGACTTTTTGCAGCTGCTATTTTTCCAGGTTTATTATTAGCAGGTTTATATATTGGGTATGCAGTTTTTAGAGCTTGGTTAAACCCATCAATAGCCCCTAGACCTCCTGAGGAGGATATTCCGCCAAGAGCTGAAATTTTAAAAGAAGTTTTAGTATCTTTCGTACCTTTGTTTGGATTAATTATGTTAGTTCTTGGAACAATTTTGGCTGGGATTGCAACTCCAGCAGAGGCAGCAGCAGCAGGTGCATTTGGAGCTCTGATATTATCGTGGTTTTATAAGACACTTAAATGGCAAAATTTTAAAGAGTCAGTATTTTTAACTGCTAAAACAACAGCTATGATCATGTGGTTATTTATTGGGTCTTGGACATTTTCATCTGTGTTCTCTTATTTAGGAGGTCACGAAGTTTTTGAGCATTTCTTTACTTCAATAAATATTTCAACTTGGCAGTTTTTAGTTATTACTCAAATCATAATATTTCTTTTAGGATGGCCGTTAGAGTGGACAGAGATTTTAATTATTTTTGTACCTATATTTTTACCTTTACTAGAAATTTTTGGAGTTAATCCGTATTTCTTTGCAATGTTGATTGCTTTAAACTTGCAAACATCCTTCCTAACTCCACCCATGGCGATGTCCGCCTATTACTTGAAAGGAGTTCAAAAAACAAATGTTGAACTTCTACAAATTTTTAGTGGAATAATGCCATTCTTAGGGATTGTTATTTTTGCAATGTTTCTAATGTACATGTTTCCTGCAATAGCATTATGGTTACCAGAAACGTTATTTGCACAATAAAAAAATGTCAGACATATTTTCGTTAAAAGTTGAGGAGCTTGCCTCAAAGATCAAAGATGCCCAATTAACGTCAGTTGAGATTTGTGAAACATATCTGGAAAGAATTAAAAAGTTTGAAAAGGATGTGAAGGCTTGGGCTCATTTTGATAAAAAACTTTTACTTGAAAAAGCAGCTGAGTCAGATGAGCATAGAAGATCAGGTAAACCCCTCGGGCCTTTGCATGGAATCCCAATAGCTATAAAAGATATAATTGGTACAGTAGACATGCCAACTGAATGTGGAACTGTTATTAGAAAAGGAAAATCTTTTTCTCAAAATGCAGAAATAGTAGATTTACTTTTGTCAGCTGGGGCAATTGTGATGGGCAAAACAGCAACTTCTGAGCTTGCCTTTCTTGGTCCACCTAAAACTACTAATCCACACGATCATACAAGAACGCCAGGAGGTTCATCTAGTGGATCTGCTGCATCGATAGCTTCTTTTATGGCACCTTTATCAATCGGATCTCAAACTGGTGGATCTGTCATAAGACCAGCATCTTACTGTGGAGTTGTGGGTTATAAACCATCTTATGGATTAATTTCAAGAAATGGAGTTCTTAAAACATCTGACAAGTTAGACCATATTGGCATCTTTGGAAGATCTGTAGAGGATGTTGCGTTACTTGCAAAAGTTCTTATTAAAAAAGATAATTATGATAGTGCAACAGTTCACTATTCAGCCGAAAACATGTTGGATGAAACAAAAAAGGGACCATTGTTTGATCCAAAATTCATTTTTTACAAAACTGATCATTGGAAAATTGTAGATAAAAAATCAAAAGAAGCATTTGAATATTTTATAAAGTCTTTTAAAAAAAATATTGAAGTATTTGATACACCTTCATATTTTAAAGATATTCATAAGTACCATCAAATTATTCATGAAACTGATTTAGCAAATAACTTTGCTCTTTATTATAAAAAATATAAAAAAAAATTATCAAAGTATATGCAAGATGCGATAGCAAAAGGAAATAAACATTCCGCAAAAGATTATGCTGAAGCAGTTGATTTTATGAAAAGAAGCTACGAGTCATATCAGGAAGTTTTTGAAGATTACCACGGAGTTTTGTCTCCATCTAGTCCAGGTGTAGCACCCAAAGGTTTAAAAAGTACAGGAACTGCTGAATTTAATAAAGTTTGGTCTTATCTTGGAACACCTTGTATTTCTTTACCTTTACTTCAAGGCGAAGGAAATATGCCTTTAGGAGTGCAATTAATAGGCGCGAAATATGATGATCACAGGTTTTTAGGTATTGCTAATTGGTTAGAAAAGGAATGTAATAAATAAAATGATTAAATTTACAACATTTCTAGGAACTTTGCTTGCTGCTGCATTTTTAATTGGTCTTGCGACTACGTTAACAAGATCAACTATGATTGGTTTTTTCGATGTTCTTCCTGTTTATATTTTGATGGCTATAGCAATTTTCATGATGGTCTACGAAGCTTTCTTCGACAAAAAATAATTTTTAAGTATTAAATTGTCTAAACAGAATAAAAATTTTTTAGCTTTCTCATTGCTTTTTATTCAACCAATTTTTATGTCTTCTAATTTAATAGTTGCCAGAGGTGGTATTGAATTTGTTCCCCCAATTTCTCTAGCATTTTGGAGATGGACTTTTGTTTTTATAATCCTTTTACCTTTTACCTTTATATCTTTAAAAAAAAATTATTTAACAATAAAAAAAGAATATAAAAAATTATTTTTCTTAGGTGCTATGGGATGCGGGGTATGTGGTGCATTTCCATTTCTAGCTGGAGCAACAACAACAGTTACCAATATGGCTATTATTTACACTTCATCGCCTATCTTTATAATTTTAATTTCTGCAATTTTTTTTCAAGAAAAAATAAATTATCTTAAAATAATTGGATTGATTTCTTGTTTAATTGGTGTTTTTGCAATTATTATTAAGGGAGACTTAAACTTATTAATAAATTTAAACTTTACTATTGGTGACCTATGGATGCTTGCTGCAGCTATAGGCTGGGCATTATATTCAATATATCTTTTTTACTGGAAGTCTGATTTATCAATTTTTCAGAGATTTACATTGGTCTCTTTTTTTGGTGCACTCAGTTTGTTGCCTTTTTATATTATTGAAGAGCTTTTAGTAGCTAGAACTACTTTTAACGAACAATTTTATATGTGGGTATTATTTGCAGCTATTTCTCCGGGTATAATCGCATTCACTTTGTATACTCAAGCTCAAAAAAGTCTTGGAGCGTCATTAACTGGATTTACACTTTATGTTTTTACAATTTATGGTGCAATTTATGGATATTTTATATTTGATGAAAAATTTGAATCATTTCATTATGTAGGCACAGCTTTGGTGTTTTTGGGAGTTTACCTGGCAAAAAAAAATTATGAAACTAAAACGTAGGAATTTTTTCTTGGAAATTATAATTGGAATTATAACTATTTATATTTTAATATTAATTTTGCTTTTTTTATTCCAGCGAAATCTCATGTACCACCCAGATGAAAATAACTATTTTGGGGATAAGCTAGAGGTAGAAATAGAAAAGGTTAATATCAAAACAAGTGATAACATTAATATTGTGGGCTGGTTTCATAACAAGAGTTTAGATAATTATAAAACCATACTTTACTTTCATGGAAATGCAGGAAAACTAGAAAATAGAATATACAAATTAAATCATTTTAAAGATTTAGATGTAAATTTTTTAATTATAGCTTGGAGGGGTTTTAGCGGCAATGAGGGAAAACCCACAGAAAATAACCTTTATATTGATGGAAATAGCGCGATTGATTGGCTTAAAAAAAAGGGTGTAGTTGAAAAAGATATAATTATTTACGGTGAATCGCTCGGTACTGGGATAGCAATAGAGATAGCTCAAAATAAAAATTTCGCTGGATTAATTTTAGAGACACCTTTTACCTCAATGGTGGAAGCTGCAAAAAATTTTTATCCCTACATACCTGTAGGACTTCTTTTGAAAGATAAATACAAAAACAAAGAAAAAATTAAAAATATTAATATTCCTGTTTTGGTCATGCATGGTGAAGCTGATCAAATAGTTCCTTTCTGGATGGGAAAAAAAATATTTGATTTAGCGAACAATCCTAAATATTCATATTTTACAGAGTATGATGATCACATGATGGAATATGACTCTAAATTAGTATCAGCACTTAACGACTTTTTAAAAAGTTTAAATTAGGCCACATTCTAAACAAATAAAATTCAAAATATTTTTTAATAGTTAAGTATGAAAAAACTATATTTAATTATTCTATTACTATTCTCAATTCAAACCTTCAGTTCTGCTAACGAAAATTTATCCTCAGTTGATAATTTATTTCATATTGATCACATGAATTCTCACAATGAAAATTTTGCTTTATATTTTAAAACACGAGAAAAAGCTATTTTGACAAAGGGAGAAGATAGTAATTATATAAATGATTATCCTAAAGATCTTTATATTTACAATTACGAAACAAAAAGTTCTTTACCATTAATATCTCATGAATGGTTTCCAAGAAAAGCTAAATATTTTTTACAAGAATATGATTTTCCAGTTTTTCCAGATGATTTTGCTTATTATTTATTAAAAGATAACAAAACACTTGTAATGATAAGTGCAGTTAAAAGCTTAAGAGCAAACTTTAAATTTGATATTATAGAGAAGAAATTAGAAATTTATCCAGTTAATGGAAAGTTTGATTTTATTATTTCTTCAATTGCAAAAGGTTGTGATCATTATGATTTTAATGATAATTATAAATGCAGTTTTTACAAACCTTTAATCTCAAGCACTTTAATTAATTGATTTGTGTAAAGGCTTCGGCAAACTTTTCAGCCTCAAAAATCTGAAGATCATCTTCTTTCTCCCCTAAACCAAGAGCAATAATTGGTAGCTTATATTTTTTAGCAACTGCTAGAAGAATACCACCTTTTGCTGTTCCATCTAATTTTGTCATTATTAGTCCTGTAATGGGTATAATTTTATTAAATTCTTCAACTTGGTTGATTACATTTTGTCCTGAGGTAGCGTCTAAAACTAAAATTACATCGTGAGGAGCTTCAGAGTCTATTTTTTTTGCTACGTTTGCAATTTTCTTGTATTCTTCCATTAAATTTTTTTTGTTTTGTAATCTTCCAGCAGTGTCTATTAAAACTTGATCGAATTGATTATTTACCGCCTCTTCTATTGCTTTATATGCCACTGAAGCTGGATCAGATCCTTGTGATGATTTAGTAATTGAAACATCTACCTTTTTTGACCAGTTTTCTAATTGTTCAATTGCTGCTGCTCTAAATGTATCTGATGCAGCAAGCATTACTTTGTTTCCATTGCCTTTAAATATTTTACTAATTTTTCCTATTGTAGTTGTTTTGCCAACTCCATTAACACCAGAAATAAGTATTGCGTTAAGTTTTTCTTTTTTTTTAAAAAATTCAAAATTTTCTAAAGGTTTCATCAATTCGATTATATAATTTTTTAAAATAATATTTATTTCATCTGATGTATCTTTGTTTGGATCAATTTTAGTTTGGGAAACAATTTCTCTAATTTCTGATGCAGCAGCAATACCAACATCTGATTGAATCAAATAATCTTCAATCATATCTAAAGTTTTGTCATCTATTTCTTTTTTAATTACAATATTTTTTAAACCAGAACTAAATGCTGACGCGCTTTTCTTAAAACCAGATTTAAATTTATCAAAAATTCCCATTAAATTTTTATGTTAATTTCTTTAATATCAGAAACGGGTCCTTTCATGTGAATACTGTCATTTTCATCAATAAATATTGATAACTTGCCAGTAGAAAACTCGATATCTACTTTATTATCTGAAAGTCCATTTCTTAATGCAGCAAAAGCAGTAGCACAAGCTGCCGTACCACAAGCCTTAGTAAGACCTGCTCCTCTTTCCCACACTTTAACTTTAATTAGTTCTTTATTAACAACTGTTGCTAAAGTGACATTACATTTTTCTGGAAACAATGGATGGTGTTCAATTTGTGGTCCAATTTTTTTTATTTCAAAATTTTCATTATTCTCAACAAAAAAAATTATGTGTGGGTTTCCAACATTTACTGCTGTACCTCCAGTATGATTATTATTATTTATATCAGTTATTTTTATATTAAGGTTATTGGTATCCGTTTCTTCTGAAAGTGGAATTTCATTCCACTCTGTTCTACCTTTTCCAATTTCTGTGGAGACTACTTTTTTTCCTAATATCTCAGATTTTAAATCACCAGATTGTGTAGTTAAAGTAACTAATGATTTATTATTTTCTTTAGATAACAAATCTGCAACACATCTTGTTCCATTTCCACATGCTCCAGAAGTTCCACCATCAGAATTATAAAATTCTAGAGATGCATCAGAACTATCATTTTTAGTTATTAATATTAATTGATCACAACCTATAAATTCTCTATCGCAAATCTTAATAATTTGCTCTTTGCTTAAATTAGTAATTTTTTGCCTATTATCTATAATGACAAAATCATTACCTAAACCATCCATTTTAAAAGCTTTGATATCCATATGTAGATATTTAACTTATTTATTGACTTTTTGAACCTCTATTATAGTTTGTTGGCGTTTCCGCAAAAATATTAACTTTGTGGTGTCTTTGGAAACAAAGAGATCGACACTAGTCAGCGAGGCTTCGCCCACTAGTGCTATTACTGCTGTGCAAAAATATGTTTGAAAATTTGACAAATAAATTTGAAGAAATCTTTTCTTCTCTAAAAAAATCACCTTCACTTGATGAAGCTCAAGTTGATGAAGGTTTAAGAGGAATTAGGCAAGCTCTTTTAGAGGCTGATGTATCTTTAGAGGTTGCTAAAGATTTTATTGAAAAAGTTAAGCCAAAAGCTTTGGGTCAAGAGATTATTAGATCGACTTCACCAGGGGATATGGTTGTCAAAATTGTATACGATGAACTTGTAAGTTTGTTGGGAGAGTCTAACAGCGATATAAATCTTAACGCAGTACCACCTGTCCCAATGATGTTGGTAGGACTTCAGGGTTCAGGTAAAACAACAACAACCGCAAAACTTGCTAAGTACTTGGAGAACAACAAAAAGAAAAAAGTTATGATGGTAAGCTTAGACATTTATAGACCAGCGGCACAAGAGCAACTTAGATCTTTAGGGGAACAAAATAACATTTTAACCTTACCAATTGTTGAAGGGCAGCAACCAGCAGATATTTGTAGAAGAGCAATTGGTGCTGCTAATTTAAATGGTGCTGAAATAATCCTTTTTGATACTGCTGGAAGAACTCAAATTGACTTACAGATGATGAGTGAGATTAAACAAATTGAAGGTGTAATTAATCCAACAGAAACATTCCTAGTAGCAGACTCTTTAACAGGTCAAGTTGCAGCATCAGTTGCAAAGGAATTTAAAAATACAGTTAATTTATCAGGAATTATTTTAACTAGAGCCGATGGTGATGCTAGAGGTGGTGCTGCGGTCAGTATGAAATATGTTTCAAATGTTCCTATTAAATTTTTAGGAATAGGCGAAAAAATTGACAATCTTGAAGTGTTTCACCCTGACAGAATAGCTAACAGAATTCTTGGAATGGGAGATATAGTTTCTCTTGTTGAAAAAGCTGCTCAAGATCTTGGCGAAGAAAATATTAAGAAAACTGAAGAAAATTTAAAAAAAGGTCAGTTTTCAATGGAAGATTATTTGGCTCAACTAAGACAAATGAAAAAAATGGGTGGCATTGAAGGAATAATGTCATTTATGCCAGGAGTTTCAAAAATTAAATCTCAAATGGACTCAGCTGGAATTGATGAGAGAATTATTACTACAAATGAAGCTATTATTTTGTCTATGACAAAAAAAGAGAGAGAGAACCCAAAAATAATTGATGGTTCTAGAAAAAAAAGAATTGCTAATGGCTCTGGTACCAATCCAGCCACTATCAATAAATTGTTAAAACAATTTAAAATGATGTCTGAAATGATGAAAAAGATGTCCAAAGGAAATATTAAGGGTATGTCTGATAAAGGAATACCACCAGAGCTATTTAACCAATTAAAATAATAAAAGGAGAAGATATGTTAAAACTAAGATTATCAAGAGGAGGAACAAAAAAACGTCCAGTATATAAAGTCGTTGTAGCTGATAGTCGTTTTGCGAGAGACGGAAGATTTATTGAGAAGGTTGGATTTTTTAATCCTCTTTTACCCAAAGATAAAAAAGAAAGAGTAGGTCTTGAGGCCGAAAGAATTAAATTTTGGCTTGGTCAAGGAGCTAAACCAACGACTAGAGTCGCGAGAATATTGGGAGAAAATGAATTAATGCCAATGCCTGTAAACGGTAATAACCCTAATAAAGCTATTCCGAAAAAAGAAAGGAATAAAAAAGAGGAAGATAAAACTGAAGCTCCTAAAGCAGACGCAGCAGCAGAAGCTCCAAAGGAAGAAGCTCCTAAAGCAGACGCAGCACCAGCAGCAGAAGCTCCAAAGGAAGAAAAAAAATAGTTTAAAAATTATTTATGTGGCAAGCTCAAGTGTTTACACTTTATCCAGAAGTTTTTCCTGGTCCTCTGTCAAAAGGATTATATGGAAAAGCTATGTCTAAAAAGTTATGGGATTTAAAGGTTGTTAACATAAGAGATGCAGCTGAAGATAAACATAAAACTGTAGATGACACACCTTATGGTGGTGGTTCAGGAATGTTACTAAAGGCTGATGTCCTTGCTAAATCATTAGATCAAAACAGAATTGAAGGTGAAAAAATTTTATATTTGTCTCCAAAAGGAAAAAAATTTGATCAAAGCTATGCAAAAAAATTGGCAACTGCAAAATCCTTATCACTTATTTGTGGTCATTTTGAAGGCGTTGACGAGAGAGTATTATCTACAAGAAATATAGAAGAAGTAAGTATAGGAGACTATGTTTTGTCTGGAGGCGAAATAGCTGCATATGTTGTTATAGATAGTGTACTAAGGCTATTACCAGGGGTATTAGGAAATGATAATTCTAAGATCGAAGAAACTTTTGAAAATGGTCTATTAGAGTATCCGCAGTATACAAAACCTCAAATTTGGGAGGAAAAATCAGTACCAGATGTACTATTATCAGGTGATCATAGTAAAATTAAAGACTGGCGTTTATCTCAATCTGAGGCTATAACACGCGACCGAAGACCAGATTTGTGGGAAAAATATAAGAAGAACTAATTTGATTATTGCTAACATGAAAACTATTGAAGAAATAAACCAACATAACGTAAAAAAAATTCTTTCTGAGAAAAAAATTCCAGATTTTTATCCAGGTGATGTTGTTAAGGTTGGTGTTAGAATTACTGAAGGTAAAAAAGACAGAATTCAATATTTTGAAGGTGTCTGTATCGCTAAAAAAAGTAGAGATTTAAACTCCTCTTTTACAGTAAGAAAGATTTCTTTCGGAGAAGGAGTTGAGAGAACTTTTCCCTTATATGGAACATTAATAGATTCAATTAAAGTTATAAGATCAGGTAAAGTCAGAAGAGCAAAACTATATTATTTAAGAGATAGAACTGGTAAATCAGCAAGAATAGCAGAAAAAATAAGAAAAAAAATTGGTATTGATGTTGATGTTAAGCCAGAAACAGTAACAGAAGAAAACGTTGCTCCCGCAGTAGAGGCACTAAAAGAAGAGGCCCCTAAAATAGAAGCAGTACAAGACGATACTGTTAAAGCTGAGGAGGCACCAAAAGAAAAGGCTTCTAAGGAAGATCAAAAACTAGAAAGCCCTTCAGAAAAAAAATAATTTTTTTTTCAATGTCCACAACTCTTTACGATAAAATATGGAATGATCACTTAGTTGATCAACAAGATGATGGAACAGCCCTTCTTTTTGTTGATAGACATTTAGTTCATGAGGTGACAAGTCCACAAGCATTTGAAGGATTAAGAAATTCAAATAGGAAAGTAAGACATCCTGATTTAACACTAGCAGTTGCAGATCATAATGTTCCAACTACGGATAGGACTAAAGGAATAGCTGATCAAGAGTCTAAAATACAAGTAGATACTTTAGATGCAAATTGTAAAGAATTTGGCGTTCAACTTTTTGGAATGGATGACAGAAGACAAGGCATTGTACACATCATAGGTCCAGAACAGGGATTTACTCAACCAGGTACTGTTATTGTATGTGGAGATAGTCATACAGCAACGCATGGAGCCTTCGGAGCTTTAGCATTTGGAATCGGAACATCAGAAGTTGAACACGTTTTAGCTACACAAACTCTAGTTCAAAAGAAAGCAAAAAATTTTAGAATAAATGTTAATGGTAAACTACCGTTAGGTGTTACTTCAAAAGACGTAATTCTTCAGATAATTGGAAAAATTGGTACAGCTGGTGGAACGGGTTGTGTAATTGAATATGCAGGAGATTTAATAAGATCATTGAGCGTTGAGCAAAGAATGACGATCTGCAACATGACAATTGAAGGTGGAGCAAGAGCAGGATTGATTGCGCCAGATGAAAAAATATTTGAGTATTTAAAAGGTAAACCTATGTCACCTAAAGGTGAAAATTGGGAAAAAGCTTTGAATTATTGGAATGGTCTTAAGACTGATAGAGAGGCAAATTTTGATAAGGAAATAAATTTAAATGCAGAAGAAATTTTGCCAATGATAACATGGGGAACTTCTCCACAAGATGTTATTACAATTGATGGAAAAGTTCCTAATCCACAAAGCGAGACAGATGAGGACAGAAAAAACTCAATTGAAAGATCACTAAAATACATGGGTCTAAAACCTGATATGTCAGCAACAGATATAAAGATTGATAAGGTTTTTATTGGAAGCTGCACAAACGGAAGAATCGAGGATTTAAGAGAGGCAGCTAAAATTTTAAAAGATAAAAAAATATCATCTCATGTCAATGCAATGGTAGTTCCAGGGTCTGGGTTAGTTAAAGAACAAGCTGAACAGGAGGGATTAGATAAGATTTTTATCAGTTCAGGATTTGAGTGGAGGGAGCCAGGTTGCTCTATGTGTTTAGCAATGAATGCTGACAAGCTTAAGCCTGAGGAAAGATGTGCCTCTACTTCAAATAGAAATTTTGAAGGAAGACAAGGTAGAGGCGGCAGAACTCATTTAGTGAGCCCAGGAATGGCAGCTGCAGCGGCAATTTCAGGAAATCTTGACGATGTTAGAAAGTATCAAAATTAAATGCAAAAGTTTAATACATTAAAAAGTATTCCCGCATATTTACCAATAGTAAATATTGATACGGATATGATTATACCTAAGCAATTTTTAAAAACTATTAAAAGAACTGGACTTGGAAAAAACCTATTTTTTGAAATGAGATACGATGATCAAGGAAAAGAAATTGATAACTTTGTCCTTAACAATGATCCATTCAATAAGTCAAAAATTTTAATTGCAGGTAAAAACTTTGGATGTGGCTCTTCAAGAGAACATGCTCCTTGGGCGCTACTAGATTTTGGAATTACTTGTGTAATCAGTTCAAGTTATGCAGATATTTTTTATAGCAATTGTTTTAAGAATGGTATTTTGCCAATTATTCTTGAGGAGGAAAAAATAAAAGAGCTTTCAGAATACGCAAACAGAAAGGAAGAAATTTCAGTTGATCTAAATGAACAAGTGATTGTTTACGGTAATAGCGAAACTAAGTTTGAAATTGATCCATTTAAAAAAAAGTGTTTACTTGAAGGTCTTGATGATATCGCTTTATCTTTAAAAAAATCAGACAAAATTAAAACATTTGAAAATAATTTAAAAAATCAAAAACCTTGGATTTTTAATGATTAAGGTAAAAAAAAGAAAAATTCTTTTATTACCTGGTGACGGTATTGGTCCAGAAGTAATAGGTGAAGTAAAAAAAATTATTAATTGGTTTAATGATAAAAAATCACTAGATTTTGAAGTAGACGAAGATCTTGCTGGTGGTTGTTCTTATGATAAACATGGAACTCCAATCACTGATGAAGTATTTTATAAAGCTTTAGAGAGCGAAGTTGTTATGCTAGGCGCGGTAGGTGGACCAAAATGGGATGAAGTAGAATTTTCTAAAAAACCAGAAAGAGCATTATTAAAATTAAGAAAAGAACTAAAACTATTTGCTAATTTACGACCAGCAATATGCTTTGAACAATTGGTAGGTGCTTCAACTTTAAAACCAGAAGTAGTGTCGGGTTTAGACATAATGATTGTTAGAGAGCTTACAGGCGGAATATATTTTGGGGAACCAAGAGGAATTAAACCAATTGAGAATGGAGAGAGAAAAGGAATAAATACTCATACATATACGACTAGTGAAATTGTAAGGGTGGCACGTATCGCATTTGACCTTGCAAGAAAAAGATCAAATAAAGTAACTTCTTGTGAAAAATCAAATGTTATGGAAGCCGGACAGTTATGGAAGGAAGAAGTACAAGAACTTCGTGATAAAGAATTTAAAGATGTAGAATTAAACCATATGCTTGCTGACAATTGTGCAATGCAATTATTAAGAAATCCTAAACAATTTGATGTAATTGTAACTGATAATTTATTTGGTGATATGCTTTCAGACCAAGCTTCAATGCTTACAGGTTCTTTAGGTCTTTTACCTTCAGCATCTTTAGGTGCAAAAAATAAAGACGGAGAAATGAGAGCAATGTACGAACCTATTCATGGTTCAGCACCTGATATTGCTGGTAAATCGATAGCAAATCCCATTGCTTCTATTTTAAGCTTTGCTATGGCTCTAAGATATTCTTTAGACCTTGATAATGAGGCTGATGCATTAGAAAAAGCAGTACAGCAGGTGTTAAATGGTGGTTTAAGAACTAAAGATATTCTATCAGTTGGAATGAAAGAAGTATCAACTACAGCAATGGGTGATGCGATAATTTCAAAATTGCAATAAATCTATAATTATTCTAAAGTTTTAAAATGCCAAGTTATACAGCTCCAGTAAAAGATATGATGTTTCTTTATGACAAGTTAAGAGACAATGAAAACTATAATGAATTAGAAAAATATAATGAAGTTAATTCTGATTTGGTAAAAGACATTTTAGAGGAAGCAGCTAAAATAAATCAGAATTTAATATTACCACTTGCAAAAATAGGAGATGAAAATCCTGCAGTATTAGAAAATGGAGTTGTTAGAACTCCCCCAGGTTATAAGGAGGCGTACCAAAAATATATAGAAGATGGATGGACATCATTATCTTGTGATCCAAAATATGGTGGTCAAGGGATGCCCAAAACTGTAAGTGCTTTTTTCGACGAAATGTTATCATCTGCAAGCTTATCATTTAAACTTTATAGCGAATTAAGTATTGGGGCTTATAATTGTATTAATCACCACGCTACAGATGAAATAAAGAACAAATATTTACCAAAAATGGTTGAGGGTAAATGGAGTGGCACAATGTGTTTAACTGAACCAGTTTGTGGAACTGATTTAGGACTTCTAAAAACTAAAGCTGAAAAACAAACTGATGGAACATATAAACTAAGTGGTCAAAAAATATTCATCACTTCTGGTGATCAAGATTTAACAGAAAATATTATTCATTTAGTAATTGCTAGAGCTGCAGACTCTCCTGCTGGAACTAAAGGCATAAGTTTATTTTTAGTCCCTAAATTTATAGTCAATGAGGATGGAACTATTGGTCCTAGAAATGGAGTATCAACAGGATCTATTGAGAGTAAAATGGGAATAAAAGGTTCGGCTACCTGTGTTTTAAATTTTGATGATGCAACTGGTTATATGATTGGAGCTAAAGACAAAGGTTTAAGTGCGATGTTCACAATGATGAATTT